>JAPKZA010000037.1:2233-5442 GCA_026394015.1 Acidobacteriota bacterium | reverse complement strand
TTTCTGACTGGATTTAGCCTCGCGCCGGACGGAGCCTGCGGGGTGGACAGCACGCAGGATCTAGGCTGCACCGGTGCCGACATCCCCTTCGCCCACTCGGGAGTCCTGCTGGGCCTCAATAGCGACTCACCCGAAGGCCCTTGGCGCGGCAACACCGCCGTGCGCGCCCCCGGGGGAGGCGACGGTTATCTGTTCAACCTTTCCGAACGTCGCCTGCTCGCCCCATCCAACTTAATCGTTGGCCAGGACCGCATCCTTACTTCGAGCTTCCGCTTGGGCGGAGCGATCTCCGCGATCGACGGCACCCCGATCACGATTTCGAGCAGCGACCCCTCTCGCCTTCTCGTCTCCTTAACTCCTTCCGGCAGCGACCACACCGCCGAAGCCTCGCGTTCCGCCGCCAGCTCCCGCGATATCCCCTTTTCCATTCGCGCCCTCTCCGACCAAGGCGAAGTAACCCTCACCCTCCGCGCCCAGGGCTACCCCGACCAGTCCCTTGCTGTTCGCCTTTTACCAGTCCAGTGGTACTGGCAAGCCAATGGCAACATAGTCCGTTCTCTCCCGCTCCGTGCCCCCATCGAAAATTCTGTCGCTTCAGCCGTCGTCAGTCTGCGCGACGGCTATCTCGACCCTTCCTCGAACTTCGTCCAATCACTTGGCCGACCGGTGTCTCTTTTTCCCACCACGTTCTCCTTCCGATCCTCTAACCCCGAGGACCTGCGCGTAAGGGAAGCCGGCTTTCCTAACTTAATTGAAGTGGCACGCGTGGGCCCAGGCCCGGCCCAAGTGGAGGCTTTTGGAGTTTCCGGCGTTACTGTTGCGCCGCTGCCGGTCGAACTCGCTCCGCCGAGCCGTGTCCCGAACCTGGCCTCTCCTCCTCCTCCGAGCGCTCAAACCATCATTGAAGGCGTACGCTCCGTTGTCAGCTTTGGTGCGATCATCGGCCGACCGCAATTCACTGTCCGCGTTGAAAACCCAGCCCTCGTCCGCATCTTCAACCCGCTCACTCGCACGCTGGTCGATCAACTCGACCTTGAAGATTCCAGCTTCGAAGTGGTCAGCTTCGCGAGCGAAGGCACCACTCGCCTTTTCTATTTCATGAACGGTGCCGAAGCGGCTGTGACGGTCCTTACGCTTCGCCCCGTCGAGCTCACCGTTGCATCCGGCTTCTTCCACCCGGTCCGCTCCACTACCGCATTCCGCCCCGGCAACCCTCCTGCTACCATCGGGATCCGGTGGAACTTCACTGCGGACCGTCTTTGGCAGTTGGATTCGTTCAGCTATGAGGTTCTTTCTTCGCGGCCCGATGTGGTTGCGCTGGTCAATCCGATCAACGTCACCTGGAATCGCGGCGACAGCTTGTCGCTCGCGCCGGTCGGACTTCGGCTCCTGGCCCCCGGCGAGGCGGAAATCTACGTCCGCATCACCTCCGGCCCCACAAGCTGGAAGACAAACCCGTTCCGAATCACTGTCGAGGACTCGCTTCTGTCTCTTGACGACGGCATTGTGGGCAACAACCTATCCACCACGCTCAGCCTCCGCAGCCCTGGCACAATCCCCGCTGGCACCGTCTTCAACGTGAGCAGCAGCGACCCTGAACGGGTCGTTGTCAATGGCGGTGCTCCTACCGTGACTTCGATCGGCGGCACCAGTTCGATTCTGATTCCCATCACCGGTCGCGCGACCGCTGGACTAGCCCAGGTAACCGTCTCCGCTCCCGGTTGGCCGACCGTCTCCGCCAGCGTACAGCTGGCACCCTCCACGATCACTTTCGCCGCTCGTCAGAATCCATGGTTCTTGCCGAGCCCCAATCCCAATCTCCAGTTACTGCAACTCCCGCTCTTTCTCACCTTCCTGACCGACCCGGTAGAAATCGCAGGCTTCGCCGTTAATGAATTTGGTGAACCCGCCCTCCGCCAGTCCGTGGCGACCCCCGTCCCGTTGGAATTGACGAACGACGCTCCCGAATTTGTCACTAGCCCCAGCACCGCGACCCTCGGCCCCGCGGGCGTCTCCGTGAGTCTACTCGCGCGAAAAGTCGGGAAGGCGACACTTTCGCTGAACCCAGGGCCTGGTTGGACTACACCTCCAGCCGGTAACTCGCTGACCGTCGACGTCGCCAACCCTCCCTACCGTTTCTTCGGACCTATTGCCCTCGCACGCGACACCCAAAGCCCTGTGCCTTTGCCAGGCAAAACCACCTGGACGGTTCGCAGTCTCGACCCAGCCCGCGTTCTCGTTTCTTCTAGCCCCACCCAACCTGGTGCCGCCTCCGTTGTCCTCAACGCCATAGCGGAAGAGTCAACCAGTCTCTTCATCCAAGCCTTGGACAGTCAAGGATCCGTCCCGATCGAAATCTCCAGCCCGGACTACGATGTAGCCAACCCTCTTATCATCGATCTCCGCCGCCTCGAGGCGACGGTTCAGTTCTCCGCCATTCGCTCTGTCCAGCCCCCCACACTGGTTACCAACCTCAACTCCTTTCCCTCTCTGATCACGGTGGCCTTAACTCCGGTGATTCTCCCCACTGACCGGTCCGGTGGCAACCAACTCCGCCCCGGAGTCACCTACCAGGTTCCCGTCGAGGTCGCCAACCGGGAAATTGCCGGCTTTACCGGCCCGAATGTCATTACTCTCAACGAAAACGCGAGCGAGGGCTCCGTGGCTCTCCGCCCCCTCGCGCCCGGTTCTACAGAGGTTCGCATCGGTCTACCCACCGTCCTAGAGGGACCTAACACCCGCTCGACGATTCCCGTGCTTGTCGAAGGACCACTTCTCCGCCTTCCCGAAACCTTTGTCCTTGGCAAAGATCTCCTTGGTTCCGTACCCATTCTTTTCGAAAATGCCTTAAATCAAGACACTGTGCGCGTCACTGTCGAGTCCCTGGACCCCACGCGCGTCCTTCTTTCAACCGCCCCGGACCAACCCGGCCAGCCCTCAGTTACCCTATCGGTCCGCCCCGGCAGCGTGCCGGTCTTCGTCCATGCCTTGTCCGCGGAAGGGTTGGTCCAGATCCGCGCTCGCGCCGAGGGCTACCAGCAAGGCGTTTCTCGAATCCGGCTCCGAGAGACTGCCATCCAAAGCGCTTCCAACGGCGGCGAGACAAGACCAGTACCCCTTGAAATCAATGGCTTCCGAGAGTTTGAGACGGTGCTTTCCACTCGTATCCTTACACAGCCTATTGATTTACAGCTAGGGCAGCAATTTTT
>JAPKZA010000037.1:0-2225 GCA_026394015.1 Acidobacteriota bacterium | reverse complement strand
TGCCAACCTTAATCTTGAAGTAACCTCAAGCGACCCGAACGTTATTGAAGTTCTCACTCCACGGCCCAGTCTCGCAACCGGCAGAGTGTTTTTGCGCCGGCAAAGTCGCCGTTCCGGCAACGCCGAACTGCGTTTCGCCCCTTCCGGGCTCACTGTCTTGGGCCTGCGGCGCGTGATCGTTACGGGCTTCTAGTTCGCCAACAACGACATCGAAATCCGATTGGCTGTCCCGCTGCGAAGACCTTTCTCCGTGTGGGTTTTTCGGTGTAAACGATGTACCCGTCACCATAACCAGCAGCGACCCGGGACGGAGCAGTGACCATTCTACCGGGTCAAAACACGCTCCACCCGAACCGATGCATCCAGCCCGGCACCGTCTTGGGAACCGTCTCTGCGCCTAGCGTGGCAGCATATGCCCGGATGGCCGTCGCTCGTCTGGTGCTTCTGTTTTCGCCGGAGGAGCAGAATGGCGGATACCTAATAGATAAGGATCTTGTTTGTGGTGTGTTCGGCGAATCGTCCGTGGGCGGCCCCGCCAGCCGAACCGAAGGAGGACCCGATGGGGCGGGCCGAGCAGAGCGCGGAATGGCAAGCTCGATTCGCGGCGGCGGCCGGTGCGAAATTTTTCGGAGCTCCGGCAGTTGGTGGCACCAGCGTTGAGACGGGTGCCGGCGGATCAGTCCCCTCGGAGGTTGTCCATGGGATCCACGGAGGCGGCTTGGCGGGCGGGGAGGTAGCTGGCGGTGGTGGCGGCAGCGAGAATGATTGCGGTGGCGGCGAGAAAAGTGAGGGGGTCGAGCGGGCTGACGCCGTAGAGCAATGACGCGAGGCCGCGGGATAGGGCGGCGGCGGAGGCTAGGCCGATGGCTCCGCCGACGGCGGCTAGCAGCAGACCTTGGCGGACGAAGAGCGACTAGATGCTGTTGGGCGCGGCACCGAGGGCGAGGCGGAGGCTGATCACCTGCTTTCGCTGCGCGACGGCGTAGGCGAAGTCTCCGTAGACGCCGATGATCGCGCCACGGCCAGCGCAAAGGAACCGGCGGCACCAAGCAGAACGAGTGCGAAGGAGATGTGGGTTGTGAAACTCGTTAAGGGTTTGGACTTTGGCAAGGGCCGCCCGTCGTTACGAGCTTCAAAATGCCGGGATTTTGGGACAACGAAATGCCAAGTACCTATCAACGGCCGACCCGGATTGCTACTGTTTGACCACAACCGGGGCCGGCAATTGGCGGCGGAGATACTCCCTTTCCGTCAAGCCGAGCATTGTTGCCCGGGTTTGGGCTGCTTTTTCAGGATTTCGTTCCTGGGCGGCCTTGAAAATTGGATCGGTGGCCATCTCGAGGGCGGTTGGTGAGTGACCGTAGCGATCCACCAAAGCAATGGCCCACATCCGACGGAAGTCGTGGGCAGGGTCTGCAAATATTTCCGAGAGCAGCGGGAGGGCTTCAGAGACGATCATTGGGTTGCTCGACTCGAGCGCCCGATACCACATCTGTGGTGCTTCAGGATAGCGACTGCTAACCGACTGAGCAAGAACGCTATGGATCAGATCCCGAAACTTTGGGTCGTCCTTAAATCGGCTGATAATTATCTCCAAAGTATCCGATCGATTGGAGTCGATAATAAAAGAAGCGAAAAGAAAGAATTCGTAATCCCCGAACTCTGGCCGAGTTCGGATTTCGGTAATCTTTTGCAAGATCATCTCGACCGCCCAATCCTTTCGATTCACCAAACGAATTATCTCCATTCGTGGGTCGATTGCCGATCCATCAACACTCACCATATTTGGAACTCCCTCTGGTCCATTCGCACCATTGACTATTGAATACCCACCTGGTGCATCTGCGGCAAGATACTTCACCAGCCACTCTTTTAGGACGGGATCACTTTTATCGACGAATCTTGAATTTTGCGAATGGGCGAGCGGAGAAAGGGCACAAAACCCCACAGAAACGAGAACTGCGATTGTTAAATATTTATAGGGCATTTAGGAAATCTCGAATCTGGTTAAAAAGTTGTGACCCAAAAGGAGGATCGGTGAGAGAGAGCTTAACTGGAAGTTGCTCACCGCAAAGCACATTTAATATCACTACTGTCCAAAACAGCACTTACTCTCTCCTAGAATCTGATTTCGGCGAGCCCGACGGGGTCGAGCGGTAGAGTAAGCGCCACTTTGATCGGCACCCTGGTTTCCGGCGATAGGATGGCAAGGCCCTCCTGTGTGA
>JAPKZA010000034.1 GCA_026394015.1 Acidobacteriota bacterium | reverse complement strand
TCGGGCGGGTGAGGTCGGCCATTGCTGCTTCATCTAGCCCGCCACGGAGATCAGCAGGAAACGGAACGGGTCCAGGCACTCTGACATCGGGTCGTCTCATTATCGACGACGCCAGGGATTATCTCCCGCTGTTTCAGATAGCTCGAGTTTTCGGGTCATACGCCCAAGGTGTGAGGGACGACGGATTATCTCGAAAGCCGACGTCGGCGGACTCCATCATCGGTACGAGCGCCGTATAAAGGTATCTTCGGCGCTTCGGCGCGATTCCATCCGCACGGCTCTGTACTCTTGCGCGGCCCGATTGACCGTCACCGGGGCCGCGCTCGTGAAGCTTCTTGGCATCGCCGCAAGAGGCATTGCCAGCCGACGACGCGGGGCGAGTGAAGTCCAGAGGCTCTCCTTCAAATACCCCCAAAGGCTTTGCATCCCGGCCGATCAGACGTTAAGATCAGGTTTCCGAGAAGGACAATCGCCAGCAGGTGGTGAATCGGAATCTGGCGGAAGCCCCAGACTTGGGTATTACGACGGCCTAACCGTGAAGCTGCGGGATGTCCGCCAAATAGAATTTTCACGTCTTCAGTCTGAGGAGTTGAAGACCAAGCGGGGCGGAGCCTTTGCCCGCTTACTTTTGGACTTGCTTCCAGCGAGGCAGCGAAACGGTGGTCCGGTAGTTAGATTCGTTGAACTCCGGGTTGCGGATGGGGGCGTAGATCCGGGTTCCGGTGAAGGGGCGGTCCTGGGTGTAGATCCAGACCTCCTCCGTATCCCACACGACGATCTCGTCGCGTTCGTCTCCAGTGAGATTCATGACCGCGAAGGCAAGATCGGGGTGGCCATCGTCTGGGAACATGACGACGCGGCGGGACTGTCCGTCGATCATACCGCCCTCTTTGATATTGGGGGAGAGCATGGCGAACTCCTGCCCGTCGCCGCGCCAGTTTACCGGCAGAATGGGACTGGCGGAATGGATGGGTTCGGTTTGGGAGAGTAGGTTTCCGTCGGAGTCAAATAGGCTAATGATTCCGGGGTTACGCCAGAAGTTGATCGTCATGAGCTGGAGCCCGGGGACGTCCATGCGGTATTTGCCGATGCTGGGCGACTGGGCGTGACCGATGTGGGTGTGCTTCAGTAAATTCCCTTTGATATCCCAAAGTAAGAATCCTTCGTCGGAGCCGCAAGAGTACACTTTAGGCGCGGCTTTGGGATCGGGACTTAAGTTGCCGATGTAGATGCCGTCGGCGTGGTCCTTGAATTCGGTATCGTGCGACCAGATGGGCTTGCCTTCGGGGCTCCAGAGGGTGTAGCCGAGCGCGAACTCTTCCCTGCCGTCGCCGTTGATATCGAGGGGGTAGGGGAAGTGGCCGGTTTGACCGCTCCCCTGCCAAAGAGACTTTAAGTTCTTGTCGTAGATCCAGAAGGATTTGTAGCGATCTTTGACGAGGATCTCGGAGGATGTTTTGCCGCCGGAGAGATTCAGGAACGCGATGGAGTCGCCCGAGCTTTTCTCGTAGGGGCGCTCGGTGGCGGTGGGGTCCATGGCGGGCATGGGGACGGTGAGGCGGGGTTCGCCGGTGCGGCCTTCGAGGATTTGGAGTTTGAAATCGCGGACCATGACGACTTCGCTTTTGCCGTCGCCGTCGATGTCGTGAATTTGGAACGGGGTATCGTTGGTGAGGAGGCCGTTGCGCGGGTCCGGGCGGCCCTTTTGCCAGAGGACTTTGCCTTCGAGGGTGACGGCGGTGAGGCAGGAGATGGCGTCAAAGGCGTCGCCGCGGACGCGGGGGATGTTCTGCGCGATCAACATGTCGATCTGGCCGTCGCCATCGAGATCGCCGAAGCGGATGTTGCGACCGGCGCCGAACTTGGGGGTGGCGAACTTCTTCCAAAGTTTGGGTTTGGGGTTGCCGGCGCGGAGTTGGAGGAGTTCGGCTTCGCGCTTTTTGACAGTGGCTTTGATGGCGGCGATGGTGGAGTCGGAGGCGGTAACCTTGAAGGCGCGATAGCGGGTGGGCATGGTGGCACTGAGGCCGACTCGGCCGGCAGTGATGTCATTATCAGAGGCTTCGAGTACGAGTTTGCCGTCGATGTAGGCGCGAATGTTCGGCCCGTCGTTTTCGACTTTGAGGTTGTAGTAGCGAGTGGTTTCGTATTTGAAGGGGACGGATCCGAGTTCGCGCCAGTTGCCGACGCGGAGCTTGTCGTCAATGGGCAGGCGTAGGCGAAGGACGGCCTCTTTCCCGTTGCGGAGGGCGAAGAAATAGAAGTGACGGTTGGTGTGGTAGCGGAAGGCGACGCCGGAATCCGCAGTAAGGCTGAGCGGCTTTACTTGGACTTCGACGTTGTAGGAGGTCCATGCGGGGTCGCCGGTGATGAATAGGGGCTGGAACCAATCGACGCGATCGTTATTGGCGATCATGTGTTGTTCGACGTAGGGGATTCCGTCTTCGTCGCTGGCGAGCCAAGCGTCCTGGTGGACGATAGCGTTTTCCCAAGGGGCGGTGGAGACGCCGCGATGGGGCAGATAGTGATACTCCTGAATTGCGCCGTTGAGTTGGCCGACGGGTTGGCTGAACCAGCCCGGCGGGAAGCGGGAGAAGTCATCGGTGAACAGATCGCCGGCCATGGCGAAGGGGACGGTGAGCGCGAAGGCGAGAAGAAGTTTCATTAGAAGTCGAGTCTCATCCCGATTTGCAGGTTGCGAGGGGAGTAGGCGGGGTTGGATGTGCGAATACGCGCGAAAGTGGGGCTGACGACGCTAAGGTCTGGGACGCCGAGCATGGGTACGTTAAATGGGTTAAAGAGTTCGGCACGCATTTGGAGGCGGTAGCGTTCGGCGATCGCGAAGGTGCGGGACATGGTCGTGTCGTAGCTGAAGAAGCTGGGTCCGATGATGGCGCCGGTGCCGGAGGTTCCGAACTGGCGGGTAGGACGGGTGGCGGAGGCGTTTAGAAACGCGGGCTGGGCGAAGGCAGCGGGAGTGAACCATTGGAAGGCTTGGCCGTTGCGGGTACGACCGGATTGATCGATGCGGCCATCGGCGAGGCGGTCGGCGCGATTGCTGCCGGCACCGGTGGGGGTTTGTCCGTTGGGGGCGGTGACGGTGAGATAGTCTCCGGCCTGCCAGGTGCCCATGCCAGAGAAGGACCATCCGCGGAGGATGTAAGACGCGGGGCTGCGCCCGGCGAGGAACTTCCTGCCGGGGCCGAAGGGGACTTCATAAACGAAATTGAAGTGGAGCACGTGGGCGGGTTGCCCGGGGACGGGGCCCCAG
>JAPKZA010000265.1 GCA_026394015.1 Acidobacteriota bacterium | reverse complement strand
CAGAAGAAAAAGGAACATCCATCCTGCTGCTCAACGAGTGCCCCGAGCAGTACGAACTCTTCCGCCAAGGCTGGATGGCGCGACTCGCCCCACGCACGGCTTCCGAACGCGAACTCGTGGATAGCTTCGTCGCCAACGAATGGCGCCGGATTCGCGCGCAAGCCGCCGAAACGGCTCTGCTCAATAATGAGATCCGAGCCACCAAGACCAAGGTCGACGCCGATTGCCAAAAGCTCTCCGGCGCGGCCAAGGAACAAGCCCGCCTGGGCGTCGTCACCGCCTCCCTCTACGCTAAGTCCGGTGCCGCCGAAGGCCTCGATCGCAAAATCAATCAGCTCCATCGCGCTCGTTTGACCACCCTCCAAGCTTTTGTCCTCCTCCAGGATCGCGTCCCGCTCCCCGAGGGAAGAACCCAGGATGTTGCTAAAAACAAACCGTTTATCTGCTCAGACCATCCAAATCCGGCTCCCGGCATGACCCAAAACAAGGCTGCCTGAACCCAAAATCGCGTTGACACTGCTCGGTTCGATCTGAGACGCTTCTCACATCAGCCAACCCCGACGTTGCCGCTTCCCTAAGGAATCTATGCGCCTGCTTACACTTATCGCCGCCGTCACTTTGGCGGTCGCTCCCGTTGCCGCTCAAAAACTAACGAGTCCGAAAGAACACTTCGGCTTCAATATCGGCGACGATTACCACCTCACGACCTATAAGCAAACCGAAGCCTACTGGAAAAAGTTGGCCACGGAATCGAACCGGCTGCGCCTCGTCGACATCGGCAAAACCGAAGAAAATCGCACGCAGTACATGATGGTCATCTCGGCCCCCGAGAACCTCGCCAACCTGGCTAAGTACAAAGACATCTCCCAACGGCTCGCTCGCGCCGAAGGCCTCACCGAAGAACAAGCCCGCGCCCTCTCCGCCGAAGGCAAAGCCGTCATCTGGATCGACGGTGGCCTCCATTCCACCGAAACCGTCGGCACCCATCAGCTCATCGAAACCATCTGGCAGTTCGCCAGCCGAAACGACCCCGAGACGATGCGAATCCTGAAGGACGTCATCATCCTCTGCGTCCATGCCAATCCCGATGGCCACGACCTCATCAGCGAATGGTACATGCGCGAACCCGTCCCCGAAAAACGCGTCATGGACGGCGCCCCCCGCCTCTACGAAAAATACGCCGGCCACGACAACAATCGCGACTTCTACATGGCCAACCTCCGCGAGTCCGTCAACATGAACCGGCAACTCTTCATCGAATGGTTCCCGCAAATCATGTACAACCACCATCAGACCGGACCCCTCGGCACCGTCATCTTCGCCCCCCCGTTCCGCGATCCCTTCAACTACAACTTCGATCCACTCATCGTCACCTCCATCGACCTGGTCGGTGCCGCCATGCACTCCCGTTTCATCCAGGAAGATAAGCCCGGCTCCACCATGCGCCGCGGCGCTGCTTACTCCACCTGGTATAACGGCGGTCTCCGCACCACCACCTACTTCCACAACATGATCGGTCTCCTCACCGAAATCATCGGCTCCCCCACCCCCATGGAAGTCGCCTTCGTTCCCAACCGTCAGCTCCCCGCCGGCGACCAGCCCTTCCCCATCGCCCCCCAGAAATGGCACTACCGCCAGTCCATCGACTACTCGGTCACCGCCAACCGCGCCGTCCTCGACCTCGCCTCCCGCTATCGCGAAACCTTCCTTTACAACATCTGGAAGATGGGCAAGAACTCCGTCGACCGCGGCAGCAAAGACACCTGGACCGCCACCCCGTCCAAAGTTGACGCCGTCAAAGCGCTGATCGCGAAGGACCAGCCCGCCGCCGCCCGCACCGCTGGCCCCCAGGCCGGCTCCGCCCCCGCGAAATTCTACGAGTCGATGAAACAGCCGGATCTTCGCGATCCCCGCGGCTACATCCTCTCCGCCGCCCAGCCCGACTTCCCGACGGCCGTCAAGTTCATCAACGCCCTCGTAAAAGCCGGCATCCAAATCCACAAGGCCTCGGCCCCCTTCACAGCCGCCGGCAAAAGCTATCCCGCCGGCTCCTACGTCGTCAAGACCGCCCAGGCCTTCCGGCCCCACGTCCTCGACATGTTCGAACCGCAAGACCACCCCAACGACTTCCAGTACGAAGGTGGCCCGCCCGTCCCCCCCTATGACAACGCCGGCTGGACCCTCGCCTATCAAATGGGCGTCAAATTCGACCGCGTTCTCGAACCCTTCGATGGACCCTTCACCAAGCTAGGCTGGGGCGTCCTCGAAAAGCCCCCCGTCGGCAAAATCGAAGGCTCCGGCGCCGGCTATCTCATCAGCCACAAGGTCAACGATTCGTTCATCCTGACCAACCGCCTCATCGCCGCCAAGGAAGACGTCTACTGGCTCAAGCAAGGAGTCAAGGACGACGCGCTTTACGGCCCCGGCGCGCTCTACGTCCCCTCCAAGCCCTCGACGAAAGCCATCATCGAAAAGGCCGCTGCCGAGTTCGGCTTCAACGCCAAAGCCGTCGCCGCCCGCCCCGCCGGCGAGGTCATGAAACTGGCCGCCCCCCGCATCGCCCTCTGGGACCAGTTCGGCGGCTCCATGCCCTCCGGCTGGGTCCGCTTCCTCCTCGAACGCTTCGAATTCCCCTTCGACGTGCTCTACCCCCAGGGCATCGACGCTGGCAATCTCCGCCAGAAGTATGACGTCATCCTCTTCGTCGGCGGAGCCATCCCCCGCGCTCGCAGCCAAGGCGTGGAGGTCGGTGGTCGCGGCGGCGGACGCGGTGGCGACCCCAATCGCGACAAAGTACCCGCGGAGTTCCAGCCCTGGCTCGGCCGCGTGAGCGAAGAAAAGTCCATCCCACAGCTCAAGACCTTCATGGATTCCGGCGGCACCGTCATCACCATCGGGTCGAGCAACAACCTCGCTGCCCAACTCGGCCTCTCCGTCAAGGACGCCCTCGTCGAACGCGGTAAAGACGGTCGCGAACGGCCCCTCGCCCGCGATAAATACTACATCCCCGGAAGCATCCTCCAGGCGAACGTCGACAACACCCAACCCGCCGCCTACGGCCTCGACGACAAAGTCGATGTCTTCTTCGACAACAGCCCCGTCTTCAAGCTCTCCCCGGACTCCGGCGCGAAAGGCGTCAAGCCCATCGCCTGGTTCGCCAGCGCGACGCCGCTCCGCAGCGGCTGGGCCTGGGGCCAGCAGTATCTCGAAGGCGGCGTCGCCGTCGCTGAAGTACCCGTCGGCGAAGGCAAACTGATGATGATGGGTCCGGAAATCACCTTCCGTGCCCAACCGCATGGCACCTACAAACTGCTCTTCAACTCCCTGTTCTTGAGCACGGCAACCACCCAAAAATAGGAGCATCATGACCGTACTTGAAATCGCGACGGAACTCATCAGCCTCTGCCAGACCGGCCAAAACTTTGCAGCCATGGAGAAGCTTTACAGCGACGACATCGCTAGTGTCGAAGGCGATGGCTCCGCCCCCTTTGTGGGCAAAGCCGTCGTTATCAAAAAAAGCGCCGACTGGGTAGCCGCCCATGAAGTCCACTCTGGTTCCGTCTCCGGTCCGTTTGTTCACGGCAACCAGTTCATGGTCCGCTTCACCTTCGACGTCACCATCAAAGCCAACGGCCATCGCATGACGATGGACGAAATGGGACTCTACAGCGTCGCGGACGAAAAAATCGTCCGCGAAGAATTCTTCTACGCTCAGGCCTAGAAACCAACAACCCAACCCCGATCCCGAAGAAGCGCCCGGTACCCCCGCGGCGCTTCTTTGCGTGTGGCGGGTATAAGATGGAGGCTAGAAAGCTATGTTGATGAAGTATTTCGTCCGCGCCATTCCCGCCGGAGTAACTCTCCTGCTCTGGGGACAAACAGCCGAACCGCCTTCGAAGAAGGTAGACTTCGTTCGTGATGTCCAACCGATTCTCGAAAAATCCTGCGGCAGCTGCCACGGCGCGAAAGCTCAACTAGGCGCTCTCCGTCTCGACGCCAAATCGCTAGCCTTCACCGGAGGCCAAAGCCGCCACGCCGGCCTCGTCCCCGGCAAACCCGAAGAAAGCACCATCTTCCAGCGCATCGCCGGCTCCACCGACCAGGCCCGCATGCCCATGGGCGCCAAGCCGCTCGACGCCGCCGCCATCGCCACCATCAAGGATTGGATCCTCCAAGGTGCCGAATGGCCAGAAGCCGCCAGCGCCAAAGCCACCGAAATCAAAAAGTACTGGGCCTTCGTCCCGCCCGTCCGGCCCACCATCCCCGCCGGGACCGGCCATCCGATCGACTATCTCGTCCGCGCCAAACTCACTCAGGAAGGCATCAAACCCTCCCCCGCGGCCGACAAGACGACCCTCCTCCGGCGCCTCTCGCTCGACCTCATCGGCCTTCCCCCCACCCCGGCCGAAGTCGATGCCTTCCTCGCTGACAAGAGCCCCAACGCCTATAGCAAGCAGATCGACCGCCTCCTCGCTTCGCCCCACCACGGCGAACGCTGGGGCCGCCACTGGCTCGACGCCGCCCGCTACGCCGATTCCGACGGCTTCGAAAAGGATAAGCAGCGCTTCGTCTGGTTCTATCGCGATTGGGTGATCAAAGCCATCAATCAGGACAAGCCCTACTCCCAATTCGTCATCGAGCAAATCGCCGGCGACCTCCTGCCCAACGCCACACAGGAACAGATCGTCGCCACAGGCTTCCTCCGCAACTCCATGGTCAACGAAGAAGGCGGCGTCGACCCCGAACAGTTCCGCATGGAAGCCATGTTCGACCGCGTCGACACCGTCGGCAAAAGCATCCTCGGCGTCACCATCGGCTGCGCCCAATGCCACAACCATAAGTTCGATCCCCTCACGCAAGAGGAATACTACAAAATCTTCGCGTTCCTCAATGATTCGGCTGAAGGCAGTGTTAGCGTCTACACCCCCGAACAGCAAATGAAGCGGGCCGACGTCTTCCGCCAGATCAAGGAAATCGAAGACGACCTGCAACACAAGAATCCCGACTGGCAGCAGCGCCGGGACGCCTTGGCCAAGCCCCAGCCCACCTGGACCACCCTCACCCCCGATGTCGACGACATCTCCACCGGCGGCCAGAAGTATCTCGCCATGGGCGACGGCTCCATGCTCGCCTCCGGCTATGCGCCCACCAAGCATCGCGCCAAAATGGTCGTCAAAACGAAGGAGACCGGCCTCAACTCCCTCCGCATCGAGCTCCTGAAAGACGCTAATCTTCCCCACGGAGGCCCCGGTCGCTCCATCGAAGGCACCGGTGCCCTCACCGAAATCGAACTCGAAATCGCCCCGCTGGACGCCCCCGAAAAGGTCGAAAAGATCAAGTTCATCCGGGCCTCCGCCGACTTCGAAATGGCCCCCACCCCGCTCAAATCCATCTACTGGGACAAGACCGACAATACGAAGCGCGTCCTCGGGCCCATCGCTTACGCCTTCGATGGCGACGACAAAACCGCCTGGGGCATCGGTGCCGGGCCCGGCCGTCGCAACCAACCCCGCCAAGCCGTCTTCATCACCGAAAAGCCCTTCGGCTACCCCCAGGGCACCGTCGTCACCGTATACCTGAAGCAGAACCACGGCGGTTGGAACAGCGACGACAACCAGAACAACAACCTCGGCCGCATGCGCCTCGCCGTCTCCCCCTCGGCCGACGCGACCGCCCAGCAGCCGACCACCTTCTCCGCCTTCCGCCAAACCGTCTCCGAATGGAAAGCACAGAACGAAGCCGTCGAAGCCCTCTGGAAGCAGCACCCGGAACCGACCTCCCAACTCGTCATGGCCCGCGGCGACAAGATGCGCGAGACCAAACTCCTTCTCCGCGGCGACTTCCTCAAGCCCGGCAAAACCGTCCAACCCGGCGTGCCGGCCTTCCTGAACGCCCTGCCCGCCGACGCCGATGGCAGCCGGCTCTCTTTCGCCAAATGGATGGTCGACCGCCAAGCGCCGACCACCGCCCGCGCCTTCGTCAACCGAGTCTGGCAGAGCTACTTCGGCCAGGGCCTCGTCACCACCCCTGAGGACCTCGGCAAGCAGAGCGATACGCCCTCTAACGCCGAACTGCTCGACCTCCTCGCTGTCGAATTTATGGAGTCCGGCTGGAGCATGAAGAAACTCCACCGGCTCATCGTCACGAGCGAGACCTATCAGCAGAGCTCCAAGGCCACCCCCGAACTGCTTTCGAAGGACCAGTTCAACCGCTGGCTCGGCCGCGGCCCCCGCTTCCGCGTCGAAGGCGAAATCGTCCGGGACATCACCCTGGCCGCCTCCGGCCTCCTGAATACGAAGATGGGCGGCCCCGCCGTCTACCCCGCCGCGCCCGAGTTCCTCTTCCTTCCCCCCAACTCCTACGGCCCCAAAATCTGGAACGAAGAGAAGGGCGACGAACGCTACCGCCGCGCCGTCTATACCCATCGCTACCGCTCGGTGCCGTACCCGATGCTCTCCAATTTCGATGCGCCTAATGGCGACGTCGCCTGCGTCCGCCGCTCCCGTTCGAACACCCCGCTGCAAGCCCTCACGGCCCTGAACGAACCTATGTTCCTCGAAGCCGCCCGAGCCCTGGCGCTGAAGACCCTCCGCGAAGGCGGCAAATCTGACGCCGACCGTATCGAGTTCGCCTTCCGCCGCGTCGCCTCCCGACGCCCCATGGCTGAGGAGAGGACCGTCCTCCTCGCCATGCTCGAAAAGCAGACCCGCCGCTTCGCCGACGGCAAGCTCAACGCGAAAGAACTCCTCGGCGGCGATCCGCCCACCGGCCTCTCCCCCGCCACCGCGGCAGCTTGGACCACCGTCGCCCGCGTCCTCCTCAACCTCGACGAAACCATCACGAAGGAATAAGCACCATGAGCTACAACAGACGTTGGTTCTTCGAACAATGCGGAGTCGGCCTCGGGGCCATGGCGATGAACGCCCTCGGCGCCGCCAATAGCCAGCAGCCCCACTTCGCCCCCAAAGCCAAACGGGTGATCTTTCTCTTCATGGCCGGCGCGCCGAGCCACCTGGAGATGTTTGACAACAAGCCCCAGCTCGCTAAGTTCGACGGCCAACTGCCGCCGGCCGAACTGCTGAAGGGCTACCGGGCCGCGTTCATTAATCCGAACTCGAAACTCCTCGGGCCCAAGTTCCCCTTCGCCAAATACGGGCAGAGCGGGGCCGAGCTCACCGACCTGCTCCCCCATCTGAGCAAGGTCGTCGACGACATCACGATCGTCAAGAGCATGTCCACCGACGCCTTCAACCACGCCCCCGGTCAGCTCCTAATGAATACCGGCGGCATGATCTTCGGCCGTCCCAGCATGGGCTCCTGGGTCACCTATGGCCTCGGCAGCGAATCCAAGGACCTGCCGGCCTTCGTCGTCTTCTCCACCGGCAAGAAAGGGCCCAGCGGCGGCAACTCCTGCTGGGGCTCCGGCTTCCTACCCACCACCCACCAGGGCGTCCAGTTCCGCTCTACCGGCGACCCGGTGCTCTACCTTTCGAACCCGACCGGCGTCGACAGCGAACTCCAGCAGGATTCGCTCGAATCGATCAAGCGGCTGAACCAAATGCGGTTTGATTCGACCGGCGACCCGGAAATTGCCACACGCATCTCCAGTTACGAAATGGCCTACCGGATGCAGATGAGCGCCCCCGGTGTGATGGACCTGACCCAGGAGCCCAAGCACATCCTCGACATGTACGGTGCCGACCCGGCCAAGCCCAGCTTTGCCAACACGGTGCTCCTGGCCCGGCGCTTGAGCGAGAAGGGCGTCCGCTTCGTCCAGATTTTCCATGAAGCCTGGGACCAGCACGGCAACCTCGTCAAGGACATCAAGCAGAACTGCAAGGATACCGACCAGGCCTGCGCGGCGCTGATTCAGGATCTGAAGCAGCGCGGGATGCTCGACGATACGCTCGTCATCTGGGGCGGCGAGTTTGGCCGGACCCCGATGGTCCAGGGCGGCAACGATGGCCGTGATCACCATCCCAACGCCTTCACGATGTGGATGGCCGGCGGCGGCTTCAAGCGCGGCTTCACCTACGGCGAAAGCGATGAACTCGGCTTCAACGTCGCCAAGGACAAAGTCCACGTCCACGACCTCCACGCGACGATTTTGAACCAACTCGGCTTCGACCACCTGAAGCTGACCTACAAATTCCAGGGCCGCAACTTCCGGCTCACCGACGTTCACGGCGAAGTGAGGCGCGACCTACTCGCCTAGATCACCACGCCATTCCGGCGCAGGATCCGGAAGAGCCGTCCCCTCCCGCCGAAAACTCAAAGACGGGCGCTGGTCGCCGGTTCGGCGGCAGGAGCGCAAATCCTCCAAGACCGGCCTACAAGCATTCTTAACCACCTCGGCTTCAACCACCGGAAGGCGATACCCGCTGGCTTAGATCACAACCCCATCGCGGCGGAGGATCCGGGCGACCGGGGTGAACGAGGGAATCGGCAACGGCCCAATCAGCGGCGTCCCCGGCCGCCGAAAGCTCAGGAACGGGCGCACTTCGCCGGTTCGATAGTAGAAAGTCAAATAGGCCATATCGCAGGCCGTATAGTCCGAAAACCATTGGTCGGCGTCGGTGATCCCCACCTCGCGGAACAACTGCAGCGCGTAGGCCGCCGCCTGCCGCTCGTAGGCAATAATCGCCGGCAAATCCGCCTCCGCCACGGGCGGCTCCCGGAGCCGACCAATATCAAAAGCGTCCGGATGGACGTTCCACTGCACCGTATGGCCAAACAGATGGCCCAACAAAAACAACCGCTCCTCGGCACCCAGCAGGTGGTCGAGATGAATCTCCGCGCCGTTCAGGTCCCCCGTCAACGGGTCCTGAATATCCCGCGTCACCACCGCGATCCCATAGAAGGAGGTAATCCGTGCCTGCACCCGCTCACCGTACTCAGAAAAGAGAAGCATTCGCAGTATTATTAGACCAGATGGAACCGCTGCCCGATGTAACGACGACTCAGACCGACTCAATCGTCCGGCGCGGCACCTCCGAAGAAGGGCGGTTCGTCTCGGGGACTCTCCTCGGCGGTCGCTACCGCATCATCGGCCTGCTCGGCGAAGGCGGGATGGGAGAGGTCTATCGAGCCACCGATCTCGCGCTGGGTCAGTCCGTCGCCCTGAAGTTCCTGCCCGAGGAACGATCGTCTGCTTGAGCGGTTCCAAGGCGAAGTCCGGGTCGCCCGCCAGGTCTCGCATCCGAATGTATGCCGCGTGTATGACATCGGAGAGGTCGATGGGATCCCCTTCCTTTCGATGGAGTACGTCGACGGCGAGGACCTGTCGACCCTGCTCCGCAGAATCGGCCGCTTACCGGCGGTCAAGGCTACGGAAATTGCCCGCAAGATCTGCGCCGGCCTGCAAGCGGCGCACGACAAAGGCGTCATCCATCGCGACCTGAAGCCACAGCACATCATGCTCAACAAAAAGGGCGAAGTGATGATTCTGGACTTTGGCTTGGCGGCGATCGCCGAGCAGTTGTCCGGGCCGGAGGCACGGAACGGG
>JAPKZA010000323.1:575-1985 GCA_026394015.1 Acidobacteriota bacterium | reverse complement strand
GGGGCGGGGTGTGGAAGTAGATGTCCTGGTCGTAGTAGCCGTCGAAGAGGTCGCGGAAGGGGCCGTGGGGTTTGGTGAGGTCGTAGCGGCCGGAGAGGGCGAGGACACGGGTGAAGAGTTTGGGGTGGCGGAAGGCGAGGTTGACGGCGTGGTAAGCGCCGAGGCTGCAGCCGTGGGCGAGGAGAGAGGGGTGGGGGTTTCGGGAGAGGGTGAACGGGAGGACTTCGTCGAGGACGTATTTTTCAAAGAGAGTGTGGCGGGCGATGCGGTGGGCGGGGGGAATGGCTTGGTTGTAGAAGGATTCGGAGTCGACGCTATCGAGGCAGAAGAGTTGGAGTTGGCCGGCGCGGATGGGGGGAGAGGCGGCTTCTACGAGACGCCAGTTTTCATAGTCGAAGAAGCGGCCTTCGCGGGTGGGAAAGACGAGGGCGCGGGGGCCGGCGTGGCCGAAGACGAGGAGTTCCATGTCGCGACCGAGGGTCGGGCTGAACCACTTTTTGTATTCACGCCGCATCCGACATTGATGGTAGCCGCTCCGTGCGAATTTTGGAAGACGGTAGGGTCAACATTAGATTGCGATCTTGTTTGAGGGTTTCGGCCCATTGTTGATAGCCGGCGGGGCTGAGGTGGAGGCCGTCGGGGGCGTAGAGTTCCGGGCGGGGGAGGCCGGAGGGCTGGAGCATGGGAGAGGCGACGTCGATGTAGGCGGCGTGGGGGCGGTGGAGGACTTCGGATTGGATGAGCGCGTTGGTTTTAGCGATGGAATCGCGGAGGTGGAGGCGGGCGGGGCTGAGCTTGATGGAGAGGAAGGCCCAGGGGAGGGTGGGGTTGAAGTTGGCGATTTTGTCGGCGAGGGCGAGGAAGCGGTCGTGGAGGAATTCGGGCGATTGGCCGTCGCCGAGGTCGTTATCGCCAGCGTAGACGAGGAGGGAGTGGGGTTGGGCGAGGGGGATGAGGTGATCGAAGAAGTGGACGCAGGCGGCGAGGGTGGAACCGCCGAAGCCGAGATTGAGGGCGCTGGGGTCGGCGAGGTCGGCGGCGAGGTTGGACCAGAGCCGAATGGAGGACGAGCCGTAGAAGGCTACGGGCTGAGGGGGGAGGGGGCCCTTGCGGATGCGCTGGGCGAGTTCGGAGACTTCGGGGAGATACCAATCCACAATTCTGATTTTAACACTCCTGTATTAATTCAACTCGGCGTGGATTTCGGCGGCGAAGGTTTTGAGGCGGGCGGCGAGTTTGGCGACGAGGTCGGGATTTTGGGGGGCGACGTTGTAGCGTTCGGCGGGGTCGCGGTCGAGGTGGAAGAGTTCGGGGGGAGTTTGTTTGCCTTGGCGGTATTTCCAGGGGCCCTGGCGGACGCCTTCGAGGACTTTGCCGAGGTGGTAAAAGTACTCCTGACGGGGGGAGGGT
>JAPKZA010000323.1:0-505 GCA_026394015.1 Acidobacteriota bacterium | reverse complement strand
TTGCCGTCGTAGACGCGGTCCTTCGGGAGGGGGATCTGGGCGGCGTCGAGGAGGGTGGGGAGGAGGTCGAGGGTGGAGGCGAGGTCTTGAGAGACTTGGCCGGGGCGGACGGTGCCGGGCCAGCGGATGATGCCGGGGACGCGGGGGCCGCCTTCGTAACTGGTACCTTTCGACCCGCGGAGGAGGCCTTTGGAGCCGGTGTGCCAGGGTTCGACGCCTTCGGCGAGCATGCGGGCGGGGAGATCGTGCCAGGGGCCGTTGTCGCTGGCGAAGACGACCATGGTGGATTGGTCGAGGCCTTCTTCCTTCAAGGTACGGAGGATTTCGCCGACCGACCAATCGAGAGTTTCGATGACGTCGCCGTAGTGGCCGGCGCGGGAGCGGCCTTGGCGATCCTTCGGGACGGAGACCGGGAGGTGGGGCATGGCGAAGGGGACGTAGAGGAAGAACGGGCTGGCTTTGGAGGCTTTGATGAACTTGATGGCTTCGTCGGTGTAACGGGGGG
>JAPKZA010000197.1:3350-17340 GCA_026394015.1 Acidobacteriota bacterium | reverse complement strand
GACT
The DNA here is from genome assembly GCA_026394015.1 of Acidobacteriota bacterium. Lineage (GTDB taxonomy): Bacteria > Acidobacteriota > Terriglobia > Bryobacterales > Bryobacteraceae. Next base: position 17,336 of record JAPKZA010000197.1, on the reverse strand, counting down.
CCGCGGACGGTGGTTAATCGCCCCGCCTGGGAGCCTGGTTTTTGCCGAAGCCTGCTGATGACGAGGTCGACCACGTTACTGCCGGCGTCGAAGGATTGGCCCCAAACTTCGCGGAGGAGTTGATCGCGGGAGACGGGCTGGCCTTCGTGGAGGCGCAGGAGTTAGAGCACTTTGAATTCGAGGCTAGTCCGGTCGCCCCGGTCGCTGTCGACGCATAGCTGGTGGTTGGATTGGTCAAGCAATTCGTCGGCCGCTGTATCGAACTCGCTGCCGAGCAAACGACCGATCCAGCCGTCCAGGGAACCGGGGCCGAAATCGAGCATGGCGAGATGGAAGGGCGGAACGGTTGCGACTGTGACGAAGCCGAGGTGCCGGGCGGCGGCGGCGGAGGGCGGCGCGCATTTCGAGGTAGGTTCGTTTCCCGTCCAGCCAGCATTCGGCTTGTACGGGAGACGGGGCCTCTCCGGCCTCCGCGCCGAGCCACCGGCGGATCAGGATGGCGCTTTGGCCGCCCGGCATGGGTTGGGTTCGCAGATGCTCGGCGCAGGCTTGGCTCATCGGATCCGCTTGCCGTAGTTCAGGAGGCAGTTGGGATGCTTCGAGGGAGACGTAGAAGCCGGCGATACCGTGCTCGTCGCGGGCGCCGGCGGAGTCGTGGCGCTCTAGGATGGCGGCGATCTCCGTTCGATGGGCGGCGGCGGCTGGTTCGATCGATCGGGCGGACCGGGAGGACGGGAAGAACGCTTCGCGCACGGCGGGATGTTCGAGCAGGAAGATCAGGTCGAAGGTGATGCGGCCCCGCTCCTGGGTTGACGCTTTAGCGGCTTCGGCGCGGAGGTGGCGCCTGGCGCGGACGGCTTCGTGGAGTATGAGGCCTTTTCGTGCCGGTTCGTAGAGCGCCAGTTTCGTCAGCTCGTCCCAAAGAGGGGCTGTGTGATCCGCTGTAAGACTGAGGACGCTTCGATTGCTCTTCGGACGTCATCGGATACCGCGTCGGCGAGATAGAGTTGGGCGAGACGGGGCAGGGTTTGCATGGACCCGAGGGAGAGTGGCAACGGATGGCCCTTGGCGATGCGGGCGAAGTGGCCTTGCCACTCTGGCTCGATGAGCCAAGGGGCGTGGGGCGGGTACCGGCTGGCGATGACGACGCGCACCGAGTCGTGGAGCGAGGGGACGAAGTTCTGGCCGATCCAGGAATCGAGCAAGCGGAGATGTTCGTAGCTGTCAATGAGCAGGACGGCTCGCGGGGCGAGTTCGTGGAGTTTGTCGGCGGTCGGTTCAAAGAGGCGAGCATCGAGACGGATGACGGTAATCGAGCGGGCCGTGGCTTGGGCGGCGTATGCCTGGAGGAGAGTGGACTTTCCGACGCCGGCTAGGCCGTGGATGTAAGTGACCAAGGAGCCGCCGTGGTCGAAGATCCCGAGGAGTCGGCTTAACTCGGGTGCGCGGTCGACAAAGTGAGTGAGCGCCCGCTCGGCCAGGATGTCTCGGATGGGACGGGTCATTCTGGAACTTACTCTATCCAACCCCGGGTGGCGCGGATGGGCGATTCGAGGACCGCGAAATCGCGGGCGGTGGTGTTAGTCAGGTTTGGGTGGTTGGCTACGCTGGCAACGAGAGCCGATTTCTGGAATTCGACGGGGGCTTGGCGATCTCTCCAGACGGAGACGCCTCCGTAGGTATTGGTTGCCGTGTCGGCCAGCCACGTCTTGGCTTCGCAGGCGTGGAGGTAGTCAGCCTCGGACAGGTTATCGAGTTGAAAGTTGATGATGAGGAGATGCATGGCTCCCAGCCTAAGTTACTCGGCTGGGAGATTCAGGAGGATTGGGTTAGGAGTTGATGAGATTTAGGCCAGCGCGGTTTGGCAGTAAGCTAGGCACTTTTTCATTTCGGCCATGACGGTGGTCCCTTCGCCGATCGCGTATTCGAGTTCGATGTTGGCGGGCCACTTGTACTTCTCGGTCTTCATGAGTCGCAAGACTTCTTTGATGGGGGTGCTGCCTTTGCCCCACTCGAGGTTGTCGGCCCCTTCTGTTTTGAATTTGCGGTCTTTGAGGTGGAAGCTCGAGATCCGCGAGGCGTTGGCTTTGATGAACGGGATGGGCGACTTACTAATTGCGGCGGTGAAGTGGCCGACGTCCAAGTTGATGCTGTTGTACTTGGATTGGCCGAGCGCAGTCTCCCAGCTCTTTTCGTCGACTTGGAGATGGTTGTGATAGCCGGCGTAGATCTTGTGCTTGGTGGCGAAGTCGCCGATGCGCTGGGTGAGTTTGGCGTCGGTGGGTAGCTCCATGGTGACCGATTGCGCCCCGAGCGCCTTGGCGACTCCGAAGACGTAGTCATACTCTTCGTCCGCCATTCCCGTCGTGAGGCCTAACTTAACGATGGGGATGTTTACTCCGGCGTCGTTGTACATTTTGCGCAGCGCTTTGTATTTATCCATCGACACGGAGAGGCGCCACTGCTTGCGTTCGTCGGCGAGCTTTTTCATGGCGGCTTGGCGTTCCGGGGTCATCTGGCGACCGCCACCTCCACCGAAGGCTGGGCCGCGGGCTTCGGGTGCTCCGGCAAAGCTTTCGGCGGCGTCACCCATCAGTTCGATGGAGCTGATGCCGAGTTCGCTGCAGTACTTGAGCAAGTCGGGGGCGGTGCTGGGGAGGGATCGGAAGCAATAGGTAATGGCTCCGATCTGTACGCCAGAAAACTTCGAGTTGGGCTTGCTGAACAAGCTGGTGGCCGGCAGCGCGGCCAAGGCCAATTTCCCTAATTCGCGTCGATTCATGCTCGCATTATTTCACAGCGCGCCGGGGCTAGCCCCACCAGACTTCGCCGGCGGCGAGGTGGGCTTTGGCGGTGTCGGGGTTGATGTCGTAGCCGAGGCCGGGCTTGTCGGTGGCGGCGATGTGGCCGTCCTTGATGTAGGGGCCGTCGAGGAGGATCAGCTTGTCCATCCAGCCGCCCTTGCCGGTGACGGTTTCCATGGCGATGAAGTCGCGGATGCTGGTGGCCCATTGGGCGTTGGCGTAGGTGTTGACCTGGCTGCCGGTGTTGTGGGTTCCCATGGGGATGCCGAAGGGGGCGGCGAGGTCGGCGATGCGCTTGGTTTCGAGGAAGCCGCCGGAGTTGCGGAGATCGGGGTGGAGGATGTCGGCGCCCTGGTTGAGAATAAAGGGCAGGAAGCCTTCGCGGCGGGCGAGGTTTTCACCCATGCAGATGGGGACTTCGGAGCTGGCGCAGAGACGCTTCCAGGAGTCGGAGTAGTCGACGATGAGGGGGTCTTCGAGCCAGACGGGTTTGATGTCTTCGACGGCCTTGGCGATCTGGATGGCGGTGCGAACGTCGTATTCCCAATGGCAGTGGACCATGATGTCGTGGTCCCAGCCGACGGCTTCGCGGCAGTTCTCGAAACCCTTTTGGAGGTTGACGAGGTCTTTGGTCGACAGGATTCGGTTTGTGTGTTTGTCGTGGGCGAAAACGAACTTGTGGCAGGTGAAGCCGGCGGGGTCGGCTTTGACCTGGGCGGCCCATTCGCGGCAGGAAGCTTTATCGAGTTGGTCCTTGGGGGCGGCGTGGTTATAAACGCGGGTTTTATTAGAGAAACGACCGCCGAGGAGGGAGGAGGATGGGACGTTGAGGAGTTTGCCGGCGAGGTCCCAGAGGGCCATTTCGATGCCGGAGGCGGCGCGCATGAGATTGTGGGCGGAGCCGTCGGTTCGGCCGCCGGAGAGGCTGCCCTGGTTGACGCCGAGGAGGGTATAGAGCTTGTCGATTTCGAGGGGGTCCTTGCCGATGAGCCAGGGGCGGAGGGAGAGGATCTGTTCCTTGACGGCGACACCGGGGGAGCCGTAGGCTTCGGCGATGCCGTAGGTGCCGTTGTCGGAGGTGATTTTGACGAGCACGTAGGTGCGGTCGCCCTGGATCACCATGGTCTGGAGGTTGGTGATTTTGTGGCGGGCGGAGGCGGCTTGAGCGAGGGAGAAGAAGGGGAGTGCGGCGAGGAGCGATCGTCTGGTCATCGGAGGGATTCTATCGTATCTGGAGTGTGCGTAGAGTATAGGGATGTCAAACGACGTTTGGGAACTCATTGCGGATGTGGAGGCGGCGCGGGTACGGGTGGTGGCCGCGGTGGCGGGCTTGACGGGGGCGGAGGGGGAGTGGAAGCCCGGCGCGGAGACCTGGTCGATCGCGGAGAACGTGGAGCATCTGGTGCTGGCGGAGTATTCGGGCATCAACCGGATGTGGCGGGCGGTGGAGGCTTGCAAGCGGGGTGAGGCTGCGGGGGAGACGCCCAACAAGGGGCTGTCGATTGAGACGATCATTGAGCGGACCTGGAAGCCGCGGGAGTTGGCTCCGCCGATGGCGGCACCGCAGTTTGGGGGGCCGCTGGATTTTTGGGTGGCGTCGCTGTGGGCTTGCGAGCCTTTGCTGGCGGCGTTGGGAGATGAGTTGGAGCGGCTCGATTTAGAGGCGGTGGTTTTTCCGCACTTCCTTTGCGGGCCGATGGATGCGCGGCAGCGAATTGCGTTTTTGCGATTCCATATGGACCGGCATGCCGACCAGATCGAACGGACTAGGGCACTCCTAGGGAAGAGAGAATAAGGCCGAGGCGGCGGGCGTCGTTGGGGACCTGGAAGGGTTGGTCGATGGAGAGGGTGACGGTGAGGTCGCCGTCACCCGGGGGGAGGTCCTTGGTTTTGAGGTCGTAGGAGCCGGGGCCGGGAAGGGTTTGGGTGAGGACGACTTGGCCGTCGGCCAAGAGAGTGACGACGCGGCCGGGGGCTTGGGGCGGGAGGAAGATTTTGGCGGTGAGGGGACCGGGCTTGCGTTGGAGCAGGACGGTGCCGCGTTCGGCCATCCAACGCCATTGGTTGCCTTCGAGTTCGTAGATGCCGGAGACGATTTGGGTGGAGGCGTCGGGGTCGGCCATCGTAAGAAAACTGCGGGTGGGGCGCTGGGCGATGACGCCGGAGAGGGAGATGCGATCGATGGGGCCGGAGGGGACGTCGAAGGCTCGGAAGCCGCGTTCGGCGGTGGAGTAGGCGCTTTTGCTGCCGAGGCAGATGAGGCAGAGGGGGAGGGTGGGGCGGACTTCGACTTCGCGGATGAGGGCGACGCGGCCGCCGCCGGTCGTGAATTTGACGGCGGGTTTGAGGGCGCTGGAGAGGACAGAGTCGCCGGGTTGGACGGGTTGGCCTTGGAGCAGGGGAACGCCGCCGAGGGTTTCGGCGTAGTAGCGGAGGCCCCATTCGGCGTTGACCCAGAGGCGATGGTCGGGGGCGGTGACGAAGTCGCGGTAGGCCTGCCAGTGCTGGTAGTTGGAGAAGGCGAGCGCCATGGAGAGGAGAAATTGGAGGACGATGGCGGGGCGGGCGAAGCGGTAGTGGCTGGTTAGAATGGCGACGGGGAGGGCGATGGGGAGCAGGTAACGGTTGGAGCCGGCGAAGAAGACGGCGAGGGCGGCGGCGAAGAAGACGGCGGTCCATTGGACGAGCCATTCGGATTTGAGGCGGGGGGCGAGGGAGATGAGCAGGCTGGCGCCGATCCCGAAGGGGAGCCAGAAGAGGGGGCTGGGGTCGTAGAAGGCGGCGGCGAGGGCGAAGGGGGCGGCCCAGCGCCAGTGGACGGGGAGCGTCGAGAGGGGGAAGATGAGCCAGCCGAGATGGGTGGTTAGGGCGGTGGCGTTGCGGAGTTTGTTGAGGAGCGTTTGGAGGCCGTACTGGGAGAAGTAGCCGGTGAGGACTTGGGCGGGGAGGGTGCCGGTGGAGGAGCGTTCGAGGAGTTGGAAGGCGAGGATCGAGAGCGCCGGGGTGAGGAGAACGGGCCAGGCTTGGCGGCTGTAGAGGAAGAGGATGGGGATGAGGACGACGGCTTGGTAGGCGGTGAGGGCGGCGAGGGCGAGGGGGAGGACGGCGAGGTAGGGGCGGCGGCCGGTGTAGAGGGCGATGGAGAGGAGGAACCAGGCGAGGAAGGGGACGTCGGTTTCGAGGCTGTTGCCGTTAATGACGAAGGCGGGGGTGGACAGGAAGAGGAGGGTGGCGGTGAGAGGATGAGGGGTGAAGCGGCGGGCGAGGACGAGGGCGGAGAGGGCGGCGATGAGGGAGAAGGGGATGTAGGCGGCGTGGAAGGGGAGTTCTTTGATGTCGCCGACGAGGGCGAGGAGACTGCCGAGGTACCACGCGTTGAAGGGGCCGTGGGTGTGGCCCTGCATGGAGACCATCTGCCCTTCGAAGGCGAAACGGACGTGGAGGGGGTGGAGGGGTTCGATCTGCGCGTGTTGGGCGCTGAGGAGGTAGTAGGCGTCATCGCCCTGGATGGGGTGATGGAGATACGGCACGCGCAGAGCCAGGACGATGGCGATGACGAGCAGCGCGTGCCGCATGGACGGGCTAGCCGAGATAGGCCTGGTAGTCGGCGGCCGAGAGGAGACCTTCGAGTTCGGCGGGCTGGGTGATTTTCACCTTGATCAGCCAAGCGGCGCCGTGGGGGTCGGAGTTCAAGGTCTCGGGCTTGTCGTTGAGGCCGGAGTTGACCTCGATGACTTCGCCGGTGACGGGGGCGTAAAGGTCCGAGACGGCTTTGACGCTTTCGACAGAGCCGAAGGTTTTGCCTTGCTCGATGGTCGCCCCGACTTTGGGGAGGTCGACGAAGACGATATCGCCGAGTTCGGATTGGGCGTGGTCGGTGATGCCGATGGTGCCGGTTTCACCTTCGGATAGAACCCATTCGTGCTCTTTGGTGTAGCGGTAAGTTTCTGGATACATGGGCTATTTCGCTCGCTTATAAAAGGGTGTGGGAACTACGACGGCCGCGACGGCCTGATTGCGAATCATAACTTGAATCGGCTGTCCGGGGGTGGCCTGCGCGACAGGAAGGTAGCAGAGGCCGATGTTCTTGCCGGTGGTGGGGGAGGGGCCGCCGCTGGTTACCCAGCCGGATTTGGCTCCGTCGATTGAGACTTCGTAACCATCGCGGCCGATGCCGCGTTCGGTCATTTCAAAGCCGCAGAGTTTGCGGGTGATGCCGGCGGCTTTCTGTTCGGCGAGTTTGGCGCGGCCGCAGAAATCGCCTTTGTCGAACTTGACGATCCAGGAGAGGCCGGCTTCGAGAGGGGCGATGGTCGCGTCGATTTCGTGGCCGTAGAGGGCCATGGCGGATTCGAGACGGAGCGTGTTGCGGGCGCCGAGGCCGGCGGGTTTGGCACCGAGGGCGACGAGCTTGTTCCAGAGGCCGGGGGCTTCGGCGGGGGCGACGTAGATTTCGAAGCCGTCTTCGCCGGTGTAGCCGGTGCGGGCGATGCGGGCCGGGACGCCGGCGACTTCGCCATCGACGAAGTGATAGTACTTGATGGGGGCGAGATCGGTAGTCGTCAGCTGCTGGAGGGTGGCGGGGCCGTGGGGGCCCTGGACGGCAAGTTGGGCGTAGCGGGGGCCGGCGTTTTCGACTTCGGCTTCGAACTTGTTTTGGCTGACGATGTGGGCGTAGTCGCCGTCCTGGTTGGAGGCGTTGACGCAGAGGAAGTAGTGGTCGTCGGCTACCTTGTGGACGAGGATGTCGTCGACGAAGCCGCCGTGGTCGTAGAGGAGGCCGGAATAGTGGGCCTGGCCAATTTTGAGCTTGCTGGCGTCGTTCGAGGAGATCCACTGGACGAGGTCGAGGGCCTGGGGGCCGCGGACTTCGATTTCACCCATGTGGGAGACGTCGAAGAGGCCGACGGCGGTGCGGACGGTCTGGTGTTCGTCGAGGATGCCGGAGTATTGGACGGGCATGTCCCAGCCGCCGAAGTCGACCATCTTGGCACCGGATTGGCGGTGGATGGCGTTGAGGGGAGTGGTCTTGAGGGGCGCAGGAGCGGACATGAGCCTTAATTGTAGCAGCGGAAAGCGAGTTCTTGCCCTGGTAACGAACTCGTCATTGGGATGAAACGGAGGGCGGGTAACCTCGATGCAACATGGATCCCTTTCAAGTGAATGCGCTGCGAAATTTCTATACGAAGCTACGGGGCGGGGACGAACGGGAGTTGACCCGCCGAATGTTGGACGAACTTGGGGTGACGCTGCAATGCCACCTGCCGGATCTGGAACGGGTGCCGAAGACCGGGCCAGCGGTGATTGTCTGCAACCATCCTTATGGCATGCTCGAGGGGTTGATTTTGACGCAGATTTTGATGCCGTTGCGATCCGATGTCAAAATCGTCACGAACAAGTTACTGGCTGAGATTACGGAGCTGAATAACATCTGCATTTGGGTGGACCCGATTGCGGACCGGAGCCAGGCGGCGCGTTTCAATTCGCAGGGGCTGCGGGAGTGTTTGGCTTGGCTGAAGAAGGGCGGGTTGCTTGTAATGTTCCCGGCGGGGGAGGTTTCGACGATCGACTTCCGGCGGCGAGGGATTGTGGATCCGGCGTGGATTCCGTCGGCGGCGTGGTTGGCGCGTAAGTGTGGGGCGGTGACGATTCCATTTTACTTCTCGGGGAGTAACTCGGTGAATTTTCACTTACTCGGGTTGGTGCATGCGAAGCTGCGGACGGCGGCGTTGCCGGCGGAGTTTTTGAACAAGCGGGGGCATCCGGTGGAGTTACGGATCGGTCGGCCGGTGCCGGCGGCGACGCTGGATAGTTTTGGGGATGACCGGGCGGCGGCGGATTATCTGCGGACGCGGACGTATTTTTTGGCGCAGCGGGGACGGGTGCAGGTTTTGCGGCCGGCGGCGGAGCAGGCGGCGATGGCAACGGCGGTAAGCGGGGAAGAGTTAGCGCGAGAGATGGCGGCGTTGCCGGCGGGGCAACAGCTCGATGGGGCGAAGGAGTTGGAGGTTTGGTTTGCGGGGGCGGGGCAGATTCCGAGGATTCTGCGGGAGATTGGTCGGCTGCGCGAGGTGACGTTCCGGGCGGTGGGCGAGGGTTCGGGCAAGGCGCTGGATTTGGATCGGTACGACGCGCTGTATCAGCACCTGTTCATTTGGAACCGGGAGAAGCAGGAGGTGGTGGGCGGCTACCGGTTGGTGCATACGGCGGATGTGGCGATGGAGGACTTGTACTCGCGGACCTTGTTTCATTTTGACCGGCGGTTTCTGGATCGCATTGGGCCGGCGGTGGAGTTGGGGCGGAGCTTCGTGAGAATCGAGTATCAGAAGCAGTATGCGCCGCTGCTGTTGTTGTGGAAGGGGATTGCGAAGTATGTGGCGCGGCGGCCGGAGGCACCGGTTTTGTTTGGGGCGGTGAGCATCAGCAATGACTACTGCGAGGTGTCGCGGCGGCTGATTGTGCGCTATTTCCAGACGCGGCAGCAGGACCCGACGCTAGCGCGGCTTGTAAAGCCGAGGTGGCCGTTTACGAAGCTGCTGCTCGAATGGGAGATTGATTCGCTGGCGCATATGGCGCGGGACCCGGAGGAGTTGGGCGCGCCGATTGCGGATATTGAACCGGACGGAAAGGGGTTGCCGGTGCTGCTGCGGCACTACTGCAAGTTGGGGGCCAAGCTGCTCGAGTTCAGCGTGGATCCGCAATTTGCGAACGCGCTGGACGGGATGATTTTGGTGGATTTGCGGCGGAGTGATCGGGCGTTGCTCGAGCGGTACATGGGTAAAGAGACGGCGAAGTGTCTGGATTCTGTACAGGTGTCTAGGGCCGTTGCCTAGGGGTTGTTTGTAATATTTGCAGCGGCCAGTTGGCGTTTTGTTGAAAATAAAGGGTTTGTTGGTTTGGCATGACTCGTGCTAGGTGTTATGGCATTAGAGGAGTTATCCAAATGACTTTCACCCAAAAAAGCACCCTGATTCTGGCTTCGGCCGCCTTCCTGATGGCCAGCACGGGCTGCGCCACGAAACGATTTGTCCGCGCGTCGGTTGCTCCAGTGGACGGCCGGGTGGGACAGGTGGAGACCGCCACTAAGCAAAATGCGGCCGACATAGACCAACTGGAGAAGCAGGTATCCCGCGCCGAAGAGTTGGCGACCGGAGCCGAGCGCGAGGCCAAAGCGGCCACCGGATTGGCGAAGGACGCTGGAGCCCTGGCCGGTAAAGCGGGAGCGCGAGCCGAGGCGGCGGGCAGCCGAGCAGACGGAGCCTACTCGCTGGCTGAGCAGGGCGTGAGCCGAGCATCGGCGAATGAGCGCTCGCTGGACCGGATGTACGAGAACCTGGACAACTACCAGATGTTGAAGGGCGAGAACGTGGTGTTTGGGTTTGATAAGGCAGAGTTGACGGTTGACGCGAAAGCGAAGTTGGATGCGTTTGCGGCGTCGATTAAGGACCAGAAGCGATTTGTGATTGAAGTGCAGGGCTTTGCCGATCCGGCGGGCAATGCGTTCTACAACCAGGAGTTGAGCCGACGCCGGGCGACGGCGGTGGTGAAGTACCTGACGCTGAACCACAACATTGCGCTGCGGCGGATCCAGATGCTGGGCATCGGGAGCGACCAGCCGGTGGCGGATAACAAGACTCGGGCGGGTCGTCAACTGAACCGCCGGGTAGAAGTGAAGGTCTATGCTCTGCCGGAAGCAAAGGCGGAGACGGTAGCGAAGTCTTTCTAATTCTTTCGTTGCTGCGATGCGGCGAATTGAGCCCGGAGCGGGGAGAGTCTCTCTGCTCCGGGCATTTTTGCGTTATTTAAGCTCTTCGAGGAGCCGGGTGGCGAAGAGGGCGGCGCGTTCGGCGAGGTTGCGGGCTTCGGCGGGGCTACGGTCGCGGACTTCGCGGGCGCGCTGGACGAGGGTGCGGACGCGGGTGAGCAGTTCGGTTTGGGCGGGGGAGAGGGGACGGTTGGCGGAGACAGTGAAGAGGCGGTCGCTCGAGGCGAGGAAGGTGTCGGTTTGGCGGAGGAGGTCGGCGCGTTGCTGGGGGGAGAGGACCTCGCCGAGCTGGAGGAGCGGGGCGGGTTCTGGTTCCGGGGCGGAAGTCTCGATGGGTGGCTTGGGCGGGGGCGGAGATTTCTTTTTCCGGGCGACCGTCTTTCGCTTGGGGGCGGGAGGAAGTTGGACGGAGGGGGGCGGCAGGGGCTTGGGATCGGCGGTGGCGGTTTTTTCGAGAGGGGGCGGCTCGGGGAGCGGCTTGGACGGAGGAGGGGGGGGGGGGGGGGGGGGGGGGGGCGGGGGGGGGGGGGGGATACGGGTGGGACGGAGCGCGCTGCAGGAGGCGAGGGTGAGGGCGAGGCTGAGCAGGGCGGTTGTTCTCATGCGGGGGTTACCGCGTCGGCGAGGAAGGCGAGACGGAAGGTGGAGCCGAAGCCGGGTTGGCTCGAAACGTTGATGGACCCTCCCATGAGTTGTACGGCTTGAAACGTGGTGGCCAAGCCGATTCCGCTGCCACCGGCTTTGGTCGAGAAGTAGAGCTGGAAGATCTTCTGGCGGAGATCATCCGGGATGCCGTCGCCTTGATCTGATATTTCCACCGTAACAGCGGAAGGGGCGGCGATCAAGCGGAGGAGGAGGGTGCCGCCGGAGGGCATGGCTTCGATGGCGTTGAGGGTGACGTTCATGACGGCTTGCTTGAACAGATCGCGGTCGATGAGGGCATAGGCTTGGGGGGTGTTGTGGCGGGCGATGATTTGGATGCCGGGGGCGGCGGCGTGGGGGGCGACGAGCTCGGCGATTTCGTGGACGAGGGGGACGAGGTCGAGCGATTCGAGTTTGACTTCGACGGGACGGGTGAAGCTGAGGAAGCCTTTGACGACGCGGTCGAGGCGGGAGATTTCGCGGGCGATGATGTCAGCTTCGGCTTGGGCTTCGGCGTCGGCGGCGGGGAGGCGGGAGCGGAGGACTTCGAGATGGATGGCGATGGCGTTGAGGGGGTTTTTGATTTCGTGGGCGACGCCGCCGGTGATGCGGTTGATGGCGGCTAGACGGGCGGAGAGGTCGAGATGGGAGGCGAGTTGCTGGCGGGATTCGGCGTCGCGGAGGGTGACGAGGAGGCGGCCTTCGGACCAGTCGAGACTGAGGAGAAAGCGGAGTTGTTCGTGGGTGACGAGGAAGTCGGTGAGCGGCTTACGGAATTGGAGGGCGGTTTCGATGGCGGAGCCGATGGGGGTGGAGGCGGGGAAGAGTTCGGTGACCGAGCGGCCGGTGAGTTCGGCGTGGGGCCGGTGGAGGAGGCGTTCGGCGGGACGGCCGGCGATGAGGAGTTTTTGGCTGCGATCGAAGAGGAGGACGACGGACTCCATGCGTTCGAGGAGTTGTTCGATGTTGCCTTGCATGGCGACGACGTCCGGGCGGGCGCCGCGGACTTGTTGGTCGAGGACGCCGAGTTTGGACTGGAGGGCAGCGACTTCGGGGGTTTCGGGTTTTCCGCGGAGGGGGTCGGCGGAGAACTCGCCGGCGGCGATGCGGTCGATGGTTTCGCCGATGCGGGCGATGGGTCGGAGGATGAGATTGGAGAAGAAGTAGGCGTAGAGGATGGAGACGGCGAGGGAGATGGCGGAGACGGTGCCGACGCTGAGGAGTTCGGGGCGGACGGCTTCGGCGATGAGGAGGGAGGAGGTGACGATGCGAATGGTAAAAAGTTCCTGGTCTTTGCCGATTTCGCCGAGTGGAATGGCAATGACATAGTCCTGGGACCGAGTAAGAATTTCCACGAGGCGTTCCCAGATCGGTCGTTTTTGCAGGGTGAGGTAGTCGGGAAGGGAAGGGGCGAGGCCCCCGGCGTGGGCGGGGTTGGAGGCGGTGAGGATGCGGAGGTGGTCGTCGGTGAGATAGATATCGACGATGAGCTTGGAGTTGGCGACGGCTTTGACGAGGAGTTCCGAGAGTTGCTGGTCTTCGCGGATGATGGTGGTCCAGAGGGCTTTGGTTTGCTCGAAACCTTGGGGTCGGGGGACGGCGGCGGCGGCGCGGGCGGCGATACGGTCGAGGAGGAAGTCGCGGATTTGGGCGGAACTCGAGAGGGCGCGTTCCTGGACGCCGGAGAAGGTTTGTTCGATGGCGCGGTGGAGATTGAGCCCGGCGAGGATGAGGACGAGGAGGGTGACGAGGAGGATCGTACCGAAGCGGAGGCGGGCTTTGAGGGAGAAGTGGCGGTAGGCCATGGGGAGTTAGTTGGGGATACGAGGTGGTACTTCGGAGGGGTCCATGTCCTTGATGCGATTGAAGAGTGTTTTGAGGCTGATGCCGAGGATTTCGGCGGTGCGGCTTTTATTGCCTTTGGCGAAGTGGAGGGTTTGGATGAGGATTTCGCGTTCGGCGTCGGCGAGATTGGTGCCGAGGGGGAGGATGATTTGGGAGGCGGGGGACCGCTGGGGCTGGAGGCGGGTGGGGGCGAGGGAGGCGGGGAGGTGGCTGGCCAGGATGGGGGAATCGGCGGCGAGGATGACGGCGCGTTCGATGGCGTTGCGGAGTTCGCGCACGTTGCCGGGCCACTGGTAGGCGGTGAGGAGGGCCATGGCTTCGGGGGAGATTTCGGGTACTTGGGTGCGGTGCTTGCGGTTGAGGTCGAGGAGGAGCGCTTGGGCGAGGGCGGGGACGTCGTCGAGGCGGGCGCGGAGGGGGGGGAGGGTGATTTCGAACACGTTCAAACGGTAGTAGAGATCTTCGCGGAACTCGTGGCGGCGGATGGCTTCGGGGATGTTTTTGTTGGTGGAGGCGACGACGCGGACATCGACGAGAATTTCGTGGCGACCGCCGAGGCGACGGACGCGAGAATCTTCGAGGACGCGGAGGAGTTTGGCTTGGGTGGAGGCGGGCATGTCGCCGATTTCATCGAGGAGGAGGGTGCCGTTTTGGGCGAGTTCGAAGCAGCCGGCGCGGCGTTCGACGGCACCGGTGAAGGCGCCTTTTTCGTGGCCGAAGAGTTCGCTTTCGATGAGCGTTTCCGGCATGGCGGCGCAGTTGAGGGCGACGAAGGGGCCGCTGGAGCGGGGGCTGAGGGAGTGCATCGACCGGGCGACGAGTTCCTTGCCGGTGCCGCTTTCGCCGGTGATGAGGACGGCGGCTTTGCTGGGGGCGACCTGTTCGATGAGGGAGAAGATTTGGCGCATGGAGGCGGATTGGCCGGTCATG
>JAPKZA010000197.1:0-3337 GCA_026394015.1 Acidobacteriota bacterium | reverse complement strand
GGCTGGAAAGTTGGCGTTGGAGGCGCTGGGTTTCTTCGGTGAGGCGGCTGTGGGAGACGGCGCGGTCCAGAAGAACGCGGAGCACGGAGGGTTGGATGGGTTTTTCGAGGAACCAGTAGGCGCCGAGGTCGTGGATGGTGGCGAGGGCGGTTTCGATGTTGCCGAAGGCGGTGAGGACGATGGCGGGGATTTGAATGCCTTCGCTGGGGAGGCGGCGGAGGAGTTCAAAGCCGTCCATGCGGGGCATTTTGAGATCGGTGATGAGGACGGAGATGGGCTCCGAGAGGAGCTTATCGAGAGCTTCCTGGCCATCGGCGGCGGTGTCGGTGGCAAAGCCCCAACTGCGGATGATGGCGGCGAGGCCGGAGCGTTGGGTTTCTTCGTCGTCAGTGATGAGGATGCGGGCGACGGGAAGCGTCGCGGTGATGGCCATAAGAGTGCTGACTCCGTTGCACGTGGGTTGCCATTGTTGGCTGTACACTCTCAGTATGGTTGCTTTGGAGTTGCAGGCTCAGTACGCGGCGTTGGTGGAGCGGCAATCGAATTTTGGGGATGGGCTGCGGGAGCGATTGGTATTGGATTTGGAGGCGGCGCGGGAGATCGTGAACGGGGTGAATCGGGCGATGGAGCGGGGCGAGGATTTAACAGCTCTGTTGGAGGAGGGGGAAGGCCTCGTGGATCGGCTGGAGGCGCAGTTGTACTTGCTCCAGGAGATCGGTTTGGAGGCCTTCCTTAAGCAGCGGGGCTAGGGGCGCTGGGTGACGACGATCTGGGTTTCGGGTCCGGGGAAGCCGGCGGCGGCGAAGGACTCGCGGATGATGCGGTTGCCGTCGAAGTAGACCTGCCAGTAGTTGTCGGTGTGGGTGAAGGGCCGGACGACGAGGACGGGGCCGGACATCGTGAAGGTGCTGATGGCGACTTCGGGGGCGGGGTTGGTCATGACGTTCGGGATGGTGGCGAGTTTCGCCTTCAGCAGGTTGATGGCTTCGGTGTGGTCGACCGAGCCGTTGAGTTGGGCGGTGAGGTCGACGCGGCGATAGGCGTTGGTGCTGAAGTTTTGGATGTTGTCGGAGAACACTTTGTTGTTGCCGATGATGGTGTGGACGTTGTCGGGAGTGTCGATGGTGGTTCCGAAGAGGCCGATGGCGCGGACGGTGCCGGTGACGCCGCCGACACTGATGAAATCGCCGACTTTGAAGGGGCGGAGGATGATGAGGAAGATGCCGGCGGCGAAGTTGGAAAGCAGGCCGGCCCAGGCGGCACCGATGGCGATGCCGGCGGCGGCGAGGAGGGCGGCGAAGGAGGTGGTTTCGATGCCGAAGACGCCGAGGACGGCGATGGCGAGGGCGATGTTGAGGGCGACCGAAATGCTGGCGAGCATATAGGTGATGAGGGTCGCATCGACGTGGCGGGCTTCCATTCCCTTGCGGGTTAAAGCCATGACGAGAGAGATGACCCAGCGGCCGATGATCCAGATGGCGAGGGCGCCGAGGATCTTGAGGCCGACCGCGGTGCCTACGGTGGTGGCGGTGAGCAGGAGTGCTTTGATATCCATAATGTGGTTTTTGTCCTTTATTGTGATAGTTTGGAGTGCTTGCCGAATCAAACTCCCATGTCCTCTGCCCAGCGATGGGCGATCGTCTGCCTGCTGAGTTTAGGAATGGTGATCGCCTATGTTGACCGGGCGAACATTTCAGTAGCGTTAGCGTTACCTGAATTTAAGAAGGCGTTTCAATTGACCGATAGCCAACGGGGGGCGTTGAATTCGGCGTTCTTCTGGAGCTATGCATTTTTGCAGATTCCAGCGGGTTATCTGGTGGATCGGTACGGGGTGAAGTGGCCATACGCGATTAGTTTTGTGCTGTGGAGCGTTTGCAGTGCGATGACCGCGTTTACTTCGACGATCACGCAGATTGTGGGATTACGGGTGCTCTTGGGCATCGGCGAGGCAATTGTGACCCCGGCGAGTATGCGGTGGATTCGGTTCAACATTCCGGAGAGCCAGCGCGGCTTGGCGGTGGGAATCTACATGGCCGGAACGAAGTATGGGCCGGGGATCGGGATGCCGGCGGCGGCGTTTTTGAGCAAGGACTACGGCTGGCAGAACATGTTTCTGATATTGGGAATGGGCTGCATGATTTGGCTGATTCCTTGGATTTTCATGGTGCGGAATGATGATCAGGCATTGGCGGAGGTGGCGGCTTCGAAAGTGACCGGGGCGACTTTGCCGTTTGCGGATGTGTTCAAGACGCCGCTCATTTACGGAGTGATTGTCGGCACTTTTTGTTACAACTATTTCGTGTTTTTCTCGATGACCTGGCTGCCGGCGTATCTGATTGAGCAGCGGGGTATGACGGCGCAGCAGATGGGGATTATCTCGTTTGCGAGTTTTGCGGGGATGGGGACGGTGGCGATTTTGGCGGGGTTGGTGGCGGACCGGATGATTGCTCGCGGCGCGAATGCGGTGAAGGTGCGGAAGGGCTTCACGATTGGGGGGTTGGCGGTGGCGTCGACGGAGTTGATCGGGGCGATGAGCAGCGATACGAACATCGCGATGATTTTCGCGGTGATCTCGCTGGCTGGATTGGGCTTGGCGACGGCGAACTACTGGGCGCTGACGCAGACGTTGATTCCGGGTGGGGCGTTGAGCGGACGCATTGCCGGGGTGCAGAATTTTGCTTCGAATTTCTCGGGGATCGTGGCTCCGCTGTTGACGGGTTGGTTGAAGCAGACGACGGGGACGTATGAGGCGCCGATGGCGTTTATCTTCTTCCTTTTGCTGCTGGGAATTGCGTCGTATGTGTTTTTGGTGCGCGAGAAATATGTTCCTCAGGTGGTGACGGCATGAAGCTGATATTGACGGCGGTGGTCTCTTCGTTTGTGACGTATTTGTTAATGGCCTGGGCTCCGATGCCGGAGACGGTGAAGTTGGAGAACGCGCGGGTGCGGGTGAAAGAGGTGACGTACGCGCCGGGGGTGGCGCGGGAGCGTTACATTCGGCCGACGGACCAGGTGATCGTGTTTTTGGATGATCCGCGGTACGAACGGATCGATTCGACGACGAAGGAACGGACGGTGCGGGAGCGCAAGACGGGGGATGTGATTTGGCATGACAAGGGCGAGGACGCGCCGGTGTTGAAGAACCTGGGCACGAAGCCGTTTCGGACGTTGGTGATTGAGCTGAAGTAACGGCGCTCGTTCGCAGGCGCTATAATTGGTGATTCCGCTGAGGAATCAACCCATGTCAATCTTTTTCGATGCAGGTCGGGCTGGCCATTTGGGCTGCCACTGAAATGTTCGTTCTTTGTGAGCTCTCCACTGAAACCGATTGCGATAG
>JAPKZA010000410.1:5658-16625 GCA_026394015.1 Acidobacteriota bacterium | reverse complement strand
GCAGTTGGGATTGGGGCGGGCGAGCGCGGATTGCGAAGTGGTTCACTATGCGCCGGCGGACCCGGAATTGTCGAGCGTCATCGACGGGTTGCAGGCGGCGACGGGGGCGAGTTTGGGTAAACGAAACTTGTCTCTCAAGGATTCGGCCGATGGGGAGTCGTATAGCGTGGTGCGGAACCGGAAAACGAAGAAACAGGCTCGTTTGACGCTGACGGCGGGCTTCGTGAAGGCCCACCGCGGGTTAGGAGCGGCGGCGGGGGCGCGGCTGATTGCGGTGTCGGAAAGCGAGATCTTTCGCAAGCAGTGACAGTCACGTTACAGTAGATGAAGGAATGTCCACCTTCACTCGCCGCACCGCCCTCGCCGCCCCGTTTTTCCTGAAGAATTTGCTTTCGGCTCCACCCAGTGACCGCGTTCGTCTTGCCTCAATGGGCGGAGACGGCATGGCCTGGGCCACCCTTAACGGGATCGCCACCCACCCGAACGTCGAACTGGTCTGCGTGGCCGAGGTCGATACCGCGCGGACCGGTCGGGTGCAGAAGGCGTATCCGAAAGCCACTCTGCATCAAGACTGGCGGAAGATGCTCGCTGCGAACTATAAGAATTTGGACGCGGTATGCGTCGGCACGCCGGACCACATGCATGCCCCGCAGGCGATGGCGGCGTTGCGGCGCGGGCTGGATGTTTACTGCCAAAAGCCGCTGACCTCGCACGTTCACGAGGCTCGGCAACTGGCTAAGTATGCGGCTTCGCACAAGCGGATCACGCAGATGGGCATTCAGATTCACTCGAATGCGGAGTATCGGATTGCCGTGGAACTGGTGCATCAGGGCACGATCGGCAAGGTGAAAGAGGTGCATGCCTGGTCGAACAAAAAGTGGGGCGATGCGGCGCCGCGGCCGACGCAGACCGACGCCGTGCCGGCCAACCTCGATTGGGATTCCTGGATCGGGGTGGCCCGCTTCGAAGACTACATCAAGGGTTACTGCCATCCGGGTAATTGGCGCAAGCGCCTTGAGTTTGGCACGGGCACTTTTGGGGATATGGGCTGCCATATCTATGACCCCGTTTTTGGGGCGCTGGGGCTGACGGCTCCATTGACGGTGCGCGCGGAGGGTCCGGCACCAAGTCAGCACAGTTGGGCAGTGAACGCGATCGTGAAGTATACGTTTCCGGCGACGCAGTATAGCGAGGCGGGTAAGCCGGTGGCGGTGACCTGGTACGACGGGGACGAGCGCCCGCCGCAGGAGATTCAGGCGCTGATCGAAGGCACGAAACTGCCGAGCCAAGGCTCGATCGTCATCGGCACGAAGGGCGTGGTGCTGATTCCGCATGTGGCGATGCCGACGCTGTACCCGAAGGCTGCCTTCGTCGACGTGAAGCTACCGGACTTGAAGACGAAAGACCATTACCATGAGTTTGTCGAAGCGATTCAAGGGAAAACCAAGACGTCGACGGCGTTTGATTACTCCGGCCCTTTGAGCGAGACGGTGCTGCTGGGTAGTTTGGCGACGAGATTTCCGAAGACGACGCTGGAGTGGGATTCGGCGCGGCTGCGGTTCAAGAACGTCAAAGAGGCGAACCAGTTCTTGAAGCGGCCCTATCGGACGGGTTGGAAAGTTAAGGGCCTGGGGTAGGATGCGGCTGTTCTTTTGGGGACTGCTGATCGGCGGGGGGCTGCTCGGCCAGCAGACGAACATTCTGGGCAAGGTGGACGTGCAGGCGGGCGAGGCGCGGCGCAACGAAAACGTCTTCATCACGGCGCTCGATAACAACGCCCAGAAAGAGGCGAATACTCGGCTGGGGACGACGGCGACGCCGATCACGGAGTTTACGTCGGCCTTGACCTATTTCGGGGCTGAGTTTGGGTTGAAACCATCGTCGGCGCTGCATTTGGTGCCCGCGCGACGCCCGAAGGCGATGCACGGCAATCTGCAATGGACCCACGCGAATTCCGCGCTGGCGGCGCGGAGCTTTTTTCAAGTGGGCGATGTGTTGCCAGCGCGTCAGAACATCGTTTCGGGCCGGGTGGAGGCGCCGCTATGGCGCGGGGCGATCCTGGCTTTGGAAGGCGCACACGATACGCGGAGCGGGTTTGTGAACGGAAACGTGCTGGTTCCGCTGGCAGCGGAGCGATCGTGTTTGGCGACCGATGCGGCTGTGTGCGCCATCATCAACCGATTCTTTCGCGCTTGGCCGACCTTGGCCCCGAACCGTCCGGATATTGAGGCCCGGGCGCTAAACTCGAACGCTCCGCAATCGATCGATACGACATCGACGACGGCGCGGCTGGATCAGACGCTGAAGAACCATCGTTTCTCCGGTCGGCATACGTGGACGAATCAGCAGGTGGACGCCTTTCAGTTGATCGCGGGGCAGAATCCGGATACGACGACGAAGTCGCACGATGGGCGGCTGACTTGGACCTATGTCCGGAGCGCCAAAACGACGTTTGATTCGACGGCGGCGTTCACGCGGAATCGAACGCTGCTGGTGGCCGAACCGAACGCGGTGGGGCCGCAGGTGCAGATCGGCACGGTGTACGACAAGTTGGGGCCGGGGTCGTCGATTCCGGTGGATCGGGTGCAGAACCGCTACCGGATTTCGACTCGCTTCCAACATCAGTTTGAACGGCATACGTTTTCGGCGGGCGGGGAGTATGCCCGCCTGCAGTTCAACGGGCGAGAGACGTCGTCGAATCGAGGCAATATATACTTCCGCAACGACTTTGGCCGGGACGCGGTGACGAACTTCCGTTTGGGTCAGGTGAGCCGCTATTCGTTTGGCTTGGGCGAGTTACATCGAGGGTTTCGACGGAACGAGCCCAACGCGTTTATCCAGGACGTTTGGCGGATCTCGAAGGGTCTAACGGTGACGGTCGGGTTGCGCTATCAGCCGCAGACGGGGATATCGGAGGTGAACCAGTTGACGGCGATTCCGTTTCGCTGCGATTGCAATAACTTTGCGCCGAACGTGGGCTTGGCTTGGCGGCGATTCCGCGCTTCTTACTCGACCCAATACGGCGATGTGTTTCCGGCCACCTTGCAGCAACTGCGGTGGAACCCGCCGGGTTTCCAGAAAGTTGAGGCCCAGGCGCCGCCGTTGTTGAACTTACTCCAAGGGGTGGTGTTCGACCCGAAAGCCCGGGCGACGGTGTTTACGTACCCGGAGACGCTACGCACGCCCTACTCCCATCAATACAGCTTTTCGTGGCAGTTGCCCTTGCCGACGGCGATCGGTAAGGTGGAGGCGGCGTACGTAGGGAGCCGGACGTGGAAGTTACTCTACATGCAGTATCTGAACCGCGCCGAGCCGATGGCGGGCGTGGCGCAGACCACGGCGACCATTAATGAACGCCGCCCGGATCAACGGTATTTTGACTTTCGCGAGATTAACAACTCCGCGCGGGCTTACTATGACGCGGCCAAGTTGACTTACTCGCTGGCGGCGAAGCGGGGGGTGACGGTAGAGTCTTCCTATTGGTTTTCGAAGGCGATCGATACGGGGGCGACGTTTGTGAATATCGCGGCCGGGGACGACTCCAACCAGGGCCATGCACAGACGGCGACCAACGTGACGGCGGACTTGCGGGGGTTGAGTAGTTTTCACCAATCGCACGCGCTGTTGACGCGGTTATCCTACGCGGTGCCGTTTCGCCATTGGTTGTTGCGGCAATGGCGGATTTCCTCTGTGTTTGTGGCGAAATCGGGGATTCCGTTCACGATTGTGACCGGCTCGGATGGCCCGGGAGTTGGAAACGTCGATGGGGTGACCGGCGACCGTCCGAACCTGTTGGACCCGTCGATTCTGGGCCGGACGATTGGCCACCCGGACGTAGCGACGGCGCTGCTGCCGAGGTCGGCGTTTGCCTATTTGAGCCCGACGGACCGGAGGGGCAACCTGGGTTCGAACGTGTTTCTCCGGGCTGGATATCGGAACCTGAACGCGAGCGTGGAACGGCGGTTTGTCCTGCCCCACGAGCGGGGCCTTTCGTTTCGGGCGGAGTCGATTAACGCGATGAATACACCCCAATTCGCCGAACCGGTGGGGGACCTATCGAATCCCGCGTTTGGGAAGATTACGAACACGCTGAACGATGGCCGGGCATTCCGGTTTTCGCTGAATTTGGAGTTCTAGTCCAACCAGACGGTCACCGGGTTGGCTCGTTTGCCTCCCGAACTGAGGACGAGTTCGGTTTGGCCGTTGTTGGCCAGTTTGCGCGGGACCGGCCCAAGGCTCACAACGTCGACTCCGAGTAAGCCTTCGGCGAGGCCGACGCCATTGACGGCGATGGGTTCACCGGCCAGGGTGGCGGAGACGGCTCCTCCGCGGAGGCCGGTGCCATAGGCCATCAGGTACAGGCTCTGGTGTAGTCCATCCCATTCGACGGGCTGCCAGGCCGGGCGGACGGTGGTACCGGCCACCGCAAGGACGAGCCCCCCGCCCTTGCCGTCGCCGGCTGCGCTGAAGACTCCCGGGGCGACGCGATCGACTCGGACGTCGATGCTCTCGGTTGCTCCCGTGATGCGGGCAGGGCCGACGGCGAGGCTGGAAGGCAGCGCGAGCATACCCGGGGCGGGGAGCGGGAACCGGGCTCCCGTGGCGTCGGTGATCGACCACGCCGCATCCTTGCCCGCAAGATCAATGAGGGCACCGGGCGCGATCGCTCCGGACTGGCGGGAGGCCGCGTGAAGGACCCGTGGTTCGGGGCGATAAAGGGCGGTGCCCTCTAAGCCAGGGGCGGCGGCCGATACGCGGGTCACCCGGTAGCCGAAGCCTCCAGCGTCTCCGGTGGAAAAACCCATGTCCCATACAATTTCTCCTTCGGGCGTTACCTCGACGGCGCGGGCGGCATTGGAGAGCCCGATGAGCGTATTGCCGTTCGGCAGGCGCTGAACACTTCCGGCGACCAAGGAATAGAACGTGGGGCCCATTTGTTGACCGAAGGTCCACTCGGGTGCCTCGGGCCCGAAGGCTCTTCCGGCCGCTCGAACAGAGTCGGCCGGGATTTCGATTTCGTCGGCAGAGGAGTAGCCCCGGCCGACGCCGTTATTGAGAAGCAAAATGTGGCCAGCGCCAGGGTGGCCATCCGGGATCCATTGGGCATGATGCTGAAAGAAGAGCTTTTGGTCGGCGGCGCTGCCCCGCCGGTAGACCTTCGGATTGCCCCAGCGATAAAGGAAATCGCCGCTCCGACCGGGGCCGTGGGGGATGACCCAGATCTCGCTCAGAAGGCGCGAACTCATGAGAATTTCGTCACGACCGGCATGATAGTCGAGCGAATTCATGTGCACCCAGTTGGGGTTCATCGCCGGATTCTGGTCAGCCCCGATGAAGTTCACGTCCAGCTTGCCGACGCTGTCGGCGACCACGCCGAAGTTAGCCTTGGTGGCGTCCAAGTCTTGAACGAGGTGGTCCCACAGGTGCCACTCCCAGACGATCGCTCCGCCGGTGGGACGCGATGGCTGGACTTCCAAGATTGCCTCGGACCAAACCCCATCGGGCGCGATTTTGGCCGGGTCCCGACCGGCGGCTGTAGCTTGCTCCGGTAGTTTTCTTTCCCAGGCGATCAAAAGGAGATTGCCGTTGGGTAAGACCTGAAAGTCGTGGTGATGGAGATACTGATCATTCGAAAGGGTATAAGTCCAGACGACGCGGCCGGTCCAATCCAATTCTTCCAACAAACCGGCGCCGCCGGTGCCGACGGCTCCGGGGAACGAATTGTTGATGGTAGCCTCCATGCGGATCAGGTTGCCATTGGGAAGGAGCTTCACGGCGACCGCACCAGACGTGTTACCGGTCCACTGGTGAGCGATCCCACCATCGTTTTCGAGCAAATACGAGTTCGTTGAGGCCATCGGGGAGACGAACAGATAGCCGGAGGAGACCTTGTTCTGATCCTCGCGCGTTAGGAGTTGACCAGGCAGACTCGCAACGCAGAAAACGACAAGGGGCAATAGGCGCATAGCGTACTGAACCCGGTGGGTTCTGGTGTGTTGCTACCGGCACAGTAAAGAAAAGTAAAGAATGATTAATATGCCAGCAGGCTACGCATCGCGCGCACTAAATCATCGACCTGAGGAAGAATAGCGTCTTCTAGCTCGGGACTGTAGCCGACCCAGGTATCGAGCGCTCCGACGCGCTTGACGGGGGCGTCGAGATGGCCGAATAGCTCGTCGGCGACGCGAGCGGCGATCTCGGCTCCGTATCCCCAGCTCAATACGTCCTCGTGGGCGATGAGCACGCGGCTCGTCTTTTTGACCGACGTGGCGATCGTTTCCCAATCGTACGGGGCAAGCGTTCGAAGGTCGATCACTTCGATCGACGCAGCGATTTCGGTAGCGGCCCGGAGGGCCTTTTCGACCACGGCTCCGTAAGTGACCACGGTAAGTTTGTCGCCGGGCCGGACGATTTTGGCTTTACCGAAGGGGATCATGAAGTCCGCCCCGGGATGGGGGGAACGGTTATAGGGCTCCCGGTAGAGTTTTTTATGTTCAAGGAACAGGACGGGATCGTCGCAGCGGATGGCAGTGCGCAGGAGACCGACCGCATCCAGGGCGTTGGACGGGAAGACGACGCGGAGGCCAGGAATATGCGTGAAGGCGACTTCCCCGCTCTGGCTGTGATAGATGGAGCCACCGGTGAGGTAGCCGCCGATCGGCACCCGAATCACGGCGGGGCAGGCGAAGCCATTATTCGAACGCCAGCGCAACACCGGCAGTTCATCCCGCAACTGCATCATGGCGGGCCAAATGTAGTCGAAGAATTGAATTTCAGCGACGGGTTTCATGCCGCGGGTAGCCATGCCGATGGCCCGGCCGACGATGCCGGCTTCGGCGATGGGGGTATTGAAAACGCGATCGGAGCCGAACTGGCGCTGGAGGCCCTGGGTGGTTTTGAAGACGCCGCCTTTGCCCTTCACTTCGGGAAGTAAGGCGGGGCGGGAGCAGTCAGCTACATCTTCGCCGAAAACCACGACGCGCGGATTGGCTTGGAGTTCCTCGTACAGGGTCAACGTGATCGAATCGACCATCGTTCGCGGCTCGCCAGTGAACTCGGGTTCGCGGTGGAACACGGCCGAAGTGGGGTCAACTTTGGGCGAATAGAGAAACTGCAGGGCCGTGTTCTTGGCGGGCGGCGGAGCTTGCAGAGCGTAATCGGCGGCGTCCTGCACCTCGCGGTCAACTTCCTGCATGAGTTCAGAGAGCTCTCGTTCGGTGATGAGCCCTTCCTGCAACAGGGACCGGGGAAAGAGGATGAGCGGGTCGCGATCGGCTTCGGCGGCGCGCTCGGATTCGGACTTATAAAAGCGCTCGTCGTCGGAGAGAGAGTGCGAATAGGGTCGAATGCAGTGGGCATGGACCAGGACCGGCCCCAAGCCGCCGCGGCAGTGGGAGACGGCTTCGGTCATGGCCGCGAAACTGGCGCCGAAATCGGTGCCATCGATCTCCATTATGTTGAGGTGATCCGCGTAGCCAGCGAGGAGCTTGGACAGATTGCCGCCCGGGGTCTGGGCTTCGACCGGGACGGAGATCGCGTAGTGGTTGTCCTGGATCAGGAAGGGAGGTGACCAGGGTCACTTCGTCCGAAGTCGGGTCCAGAAGACGGCCGGCGTGGGCGCAGCCGACGGCCTGGACGAACTGAGAACCGGTGCAGGAGGAGCCGGAGACGATGTGGAGATCGGGCGAGGACCAATGGGAGGGCATTTGGCGTCCCCCGCTCTGGCTGTCCTCGGCGGAGCCGACGGCCTGCAGCATCATCATGTGCGGCGTAATGCCCAGGGAGAGGGCCAAGGCGCGGTCGTGGTAATAGGGATAGAACCAATCGTGGCCCGGCCGCAACGCCATGCCGGCGGCGATCTGAATCGCCTCATGGCCGGCGCCGGAGATCTGGAAATAAATCCGGTTCTGGCGCTTCATGAGCACTTCGCGGTCATCGATTCGTCGCGAAGTTTGCATCAGCCGCAACGCGTGCACCAAATCGGTTCGAGTCAGGCTAAGGCCACTTTCCGCCGCCACGGCACGGGTAAGCATCGTTATGATTTTATCGTACAATAACGGGTTGGTAACATTCGTTCCCATTGTCGTTCGTTAATGGCGGCTTTTTGCCCCGCAGCCTTCAACCTTTTGGAAGGAACGAACCCCCATGTCTCAATTGGAGCGCGCCCGCGTCTTATCGCAGGCCCATGAGCTTTTTACGATCGCAACGACCGTCGGCGAACAGATCGCCCAACTGACGGGACGTCTGCGTTATTTAGAGGAGATTCCGGCCGTCGGCGACTGGGTCACCGTCACCGCGACGGACCCTCCTTTGATCACCGCGATTGAACCTCGCACGAGTTGTTTCACGCGGACGGACCCGGGCGGCGGCACTCAAGTGTTGGCCGCGAACATCGAAGTGGCCTTTCTCGTCTGTGGCCTCGACTCGGACTTTAATCCGAACCGCTTGGACCGGTACCTGGTTCAGGCGCGGCAATCCGGGGCGCGACCGGTGGTCGTGCTGAACAAGGCCGACCTGCGGGAGGAGATCCCCAAGTTGACGGTTGACGTTCCCGTCGTGGCGATCAGTGCGTTGCACGGCGATTTGACGGCGCTGTGCGCGCACGTCCACCCGGGAGAGACGGCGGCGTTGTTCGGGTCGAGCGGGGTGGGTAAATCGACGATTGTGAACCGCCTGCTGGGTCGGGAGTTGCAGGCGACGGGCACGGTGCCGGGTCGGCATGTGACCACGGCCCGAAGGCTGATCCCGCTTGATTTTGGATGGTGGCTGCTGGATATGCCGGGGCTGCGCGAATTGGCTCTGGACGCGAGTGCGACGGCGGTGGAGGATGCCTTTGCCGAGATCCACGCGGGGGCCTGCCGTTACCGCGACTGCCGGCATGAAAACGAACCTGGATGCGCCGTTCGGGATTCGATTTCACCGGAGCGGTTGGCCAGTTTCCAAAAGCTACGCCGGGAGCAGGCCTATGCCATTCGGAAGGAGGACGCCAACGCCGCTCGCCTGGAGAAGGAGCGCTGGAAGCGAATCCACAAAGCGATGCGACAGCGTTAGGTGCGCATGCGTTGGTCCAAGTCGGCCTCGATCCGATCGAGAAACTCCGGATTGCGGACGAGGGTTCGGATGCCGAATTCCTTGTGATGGAGGTAGAACAGTTCGACCGCAAACAGCGCCGAGGCGTAGGCCAGACGGGCGTGATCGGCGCTGAGGCGGGACCAGTTCTGGTTCATTTGGCCCAACGGCGGTAGAGCGCCGCTTTGGGCCGCGGCCCTTACTTCGGCGCGAATTTCCGGGGTGAGGGTTTCTCCGGAGAGGCGCTGCGCCAGCCCTTCATGGAGCCAAGCCGGCCATCTTCCAGTGCCGGCCAAACACGCGTGCACTAACTCGTGCGAGAAACGCTTCCGCGTTTCGGCGCCCACGGCACCTTCCTCAAGGACGGCGACGCGGATCCGTCCGTCGAACTGGCCGCCACTCCACTCGGCCGCCCCGGTCGCGCTGAGATAGGCAGACCGGCTCTGCGCGGTGGCCGACAGGCGCTCGGCGGTTTGGCAGCCGAGGTCGAGGGAGATTCGTGAAAGTTCCTGTTCGAGAACCCCCGTTAAGCTCCTGGCCACCTCGGTGGTCATCACTTGCGGTTCATAGCGAAGCGAAAACCGCGTTGATTCTAACGTCTGGGTACCGCGGTCGGCGGCGGCCTCTCGCTCGGCTTTGGCCAGTAGCGCGGCGACTTCAGGGTCGGGCCGGATCGCTTGGGCGTCCTTCCAATAGCCGATGGCTTGTACCGTCCGATCGGCCCGCCAAGCGGCCAAACCGGCCATCTTGAGCAAGCCAGCGTCGCGCGGCGATTGGGCCAAAGCCCGCTCCAGAAGGGTCAACGCCTCGCCAGGCCGATTGGTTCTAAGGAGTTGTGAAGCATTGGAGAGAGGGCTGAGTCCGAGAGTCGCTGGAACCGGCGGCGCACCCGCGGGAGCATCGACGGACCGGGCTTGGCGCCTCTCGGCTTCCCAAGTCTCCAAGCCCTCCAGCGCGGCGGCGGGCAGATAGCCGACGTGGTCGCCGACGCGGACCGAATAGCAACCATTGACGGCGAAGCGAATCGCGACGGGCGTCCCCGCCGTTACCCTGGCCACGAGTTCATCGCTGTCGTCGCAACCTGTGCGCAGGGGGGCCTGATCTTTGCCCACAAAGAGTAAAGCAGCCGCGAGATAGAGGGATAAGATACCCATACCCGGAGACTAACCGAACCGACGTCCGATGTCCCTCAGGCAAACACCTGATCAGGTTTCCATTTGAAACCTGTGATAGGCTAACCCAGCGCATGACCGAGTCGTCAGACCTCTCCGACCCTGCAACCGTTACCGCGGACACCTTGCGCACCCTCATGCTTCATGTGGGTAGCCTTCCCACGGCCCTCGCCTGTGCCGAGGGAGCAGCTTCGTTATTGATGCTCTGTTCCGATCTTACCGACCTTTGTTGGGAAGCCGGTGAACTGGCTCGCCGCGCCTATCCGGAAAGTGAACCGATTGCGACGGCCTGGGCGCGGACGCTTTGCCACCTGACGGCGGCGTATGGAGCCAGGGATTTGCTACCGCAAGCGTTTCGTTGCCAGGAGGCTCGGGCGGCCATTGCGAACCAGTTCCCATTTTCAGAAGGGGTCCAGTATTGGAACGCGCAGGCCAACTTTGAGATGGTGACGCTGCTGGCCCGACGCGGGTATCTAAAATCGATTCCAATTTACCTCGACAACCTGCGTACGTTTAGCCGAAGTTGGCCCGATCGACCGGCGTTTTCAGCTTTGTACGCGATGGCGCTTGCGAACGCCGCGATTGCCCATGCGCAATTGCAGCAGCTTCCTCCGGCCCGTGAGCAAGTGGACGATTTACGAAGGCTGGCGGTGGAAACGCCCGGGGAGGAGATCCGCCAGGCGTACGCGCGCGGGCTCCAACAGGTCGCTTGGTATTGCGGCGAAC
>JAPKZA010000410.1:0-5645 GCA_026394015.1 Acidobacteriota bacterium | reverse complement strand
TTGGGCTCTCGAGTTGGCTGCGCTGCTGCAAGCGCGGGCGATTCAGCATGAATACGGTTCTCGGGCGATTGCCGAATTGGGGGTCTACTCGGCGTACTTCGCCCGCCGGGGCGACCTTAGTTACGCCGCCGACACCCTGCGAGAGGCCTGTCGGTGGATCGACGCCATCGCGCTTGGGGCCGAGGAAATCCCCTTGATTGTGGAAACTTTTCGCGAGGCCGCGTCCACACTGCGGGAAGTCGAGCCGGAGTTGGCCCGACTCGCCGAGGCCCGTAGCGCCCGACTGCTGGTCTAACTAAACAAACCACTTACCCCAGGGAGCGCGCCAATCCCGGCCTAGGATTTTGGCACTTTCTCCGGTGATCCTTTCAGTTGCCCCGTCCCAATGAATCTTCTTGCCGAGCTTGACGGCAAGGTTTCCCAGGTGAGAAACGATGGTGGCCCGGTGGCCGGTGAGGACGGTGGACCGCTGCTTTTCAACGCCGCGGATGCAGCCGACAAAGTGCTGCGCATGGACGGAGGTGGCGTCGGTTGTATTCTTGCGCACCGGCGGTTCCTTGCCGCTTTCAAAGTAGACTTCGTAGCCGATTCGATCACAGAAGATCGTGCCTTTGTTGCCATAGTAGGCTTCCCCGTGAGGCCGATTCGTTTCCCCGCTCATGTTGTAGTAACGGTGGCCCGGCGAGCGGCCGGGGGCGCCCTGGCCGTTCATCATGATGGCTTCATAGTTTAAAACAAAACCTGGATACTCGTAGGTGACCTGAAGCACGTCAGGAATTTCGCCAACGCCCTGGAGGCCGTAGCGGTTCGAGACGGCCGAGACCGTCTTGGGAATATCGGACCCCATGATCTGATGGACGGTGTCGAAGCGGTGGGTACCGTAATCGGTGATGAAGCCGCCGGAGTAATCAAAAAACCAGCGGTAGGTGCAGAGAAAGCGAGCCCGATCATAAGGGACGAGCGGGGCGGGGCCGCAATAAAAGTCCCAATCCAGATCGTCCGGTTTGGTTGCATTGTCGAGGCCGCGCGGGATGATGGGACGGAGATTGGAGTTGACCGCGTTCCAGATTTTGACATACCGGACATCGCCAATGAGACCTTCGGCGACCATTTTTTGGACATCCTGATAGTGGGTGGCGGAGCGCTGTTGGGTTCCGGTCAGGAAGAGCGTTTTGGCGGTGCTGACGGCTTTGACCATCGCTTGCTGCTCGCGGATGTTGTGGCCGAGCGGCTTTTCGCAATAGACGTGCTTGCCGGCGCGGAGGGCTTCGATGGAGGTGATGGCGTGCCAGTGATCGGGGGTGCCGATGAGAACGGCGTCGATATCTTTGTTTTCGAGCAGTTTCCGGAAATCGGTATAGACCTGACCGGAGGGGCCCATCGAAGCCCGCGCCTTTTCAGCGTTGGTTTTATAGACATCGCAAAAGGCGACGAAGTCGGTATTGGGGGCCTGTCGCATGAAGTTGCCGACGTATTGGCCGCGTCCGCCGCAGCCGATCAGGCCGACGCGGACTCGTTCATTGGCGCCATAAACAGCGGCGGCGCTGGCGGCGGAGACGGCTAAGAAATTTCGGCGATCCATGGGGGACACTATATCGAATCCGACCCCCCGAGCGGGCCAAAACCTTTCGCCACCGTCCGTGTTTGGATGGCTATGGGATTGCGGTGTCTGTTTCTGCTGCTGATGGTGCCTGCGCTGGAGGCGCAGACGTTGACGATTACGGGTGGGGTCCGGTCGGGGACCCATGTTTTCGCCGATCCAGACCCGGAGGGGCAACTTTTTGACCGGTGGAGCGGGGAGACGGCGGTGCTGGTTGATCCGCTGAATCGGCATACGACGCTGAAGGCGTTCACCGGCCCACGGGCCGTGACGGCGCTGTTTCGACGGAGTAACACGAACGTGGTGGGTGTCAGTGGAACCATCAACGGCAGTAACTACACCGCGTTTTTTCCGATGGTGCATAAAGCGGTCGTATTTCGGTTTCATGGCACCGGCGGGACGGGGCTGGCGCTCTTCCGGGGGCCGGATCAAGTGGTGTTCAATCGAGACCTAGCCGATGCCGGCTACGCGATCGTGGCGCTCGATAGCGTCAACCGGATGGACAGGCAATGGGACACCGCGCTGACTGCGGAGAACCCGGATGTCCGCAACGTGGTGGCCTTGATCGAGCAATTTACGAGGCAGGGGCAGATGCGGGCCGGAGAGCCGACGCTGGCCAACGGGATCTCCAACGGCGGAGCGTTCGTGACACGGATTACGGCGATCCTGAATTGGAAGGCGGGGAGTAACTTCATTTCGCAGGGGGTCGGGAACATTCTGACCCAACGGCCGGCCCCTACAATATGGGGGATGGCCGCCAACGATGATAACGAAATGGTGGGTGGGGATGGGAATGCCAGGGCAATTGCCAGTTACAACGCTTTGCTCGGGCAGAGCGTTCTGACGCAGTTGACGGTAAACGCCGCCTCGCCGGTTCACCCGCTGCGGTTCTGGTGGATCGAAGGATTAACGGCGGACGATTCGCGGGCGATCTACGCGAGTCTACAGGCGGGCGGGGCGCTGGACGGGAACGACTATTTGAAGCAGAACCCGGCCACGGTGGACCTGTCGGCGTTACTTCCGGTGCGCTACCGGGCTTATGCGAACTCGATCCAAGATACGCTGGCGATCGCCTACGCTCGTCACCATTTCTTTGCGGATACCTCCCAGCAAGTGATTCGGTTCTTCGATGCGGTGCTGGCGGGGACAGCGGGTGCTCCGGCGGAAATGGTGGTGGCTTCGGCGGCGACTTTCAGCGCGAACGTCGTTTCGCCGGGGTCCATTGGAGCGGTCTTCAGTGGCGGGTTCGCGGCGGGACAGGAGCCTCGAGTGCTCGTGCGAGACGCCGCGGGGGTGGAGCGGGCGGCACAGGTTTACGGGCGGAACGCAACGCAGATCAACTTTGTGGTGCCCGAGCAGACGGCGGCGGGAACGGCGGGGATCGCGGTGGAAACCGGGGGCCGACGGGCGTTTGTGGGCTTGGCGCGGGTGGCGGCGGTAGCACCCGGATTGTTCGCGGCCGATGCGAGCGGTACCGGTTTGGCGGCGGCCACCTTAGTAACTGAGCCGAGCCGTTTTGTCCTTTCGCTTTACGGAACGGGGATCAAGGGGCGGAGCGGTTTGGAGCAGGTGCGCGTGGTGGTGGGCGGGGTGGAATACGCGCCGTTGTACGCGGGGGCGCAGGGTGAGTTCGCGGGTTTGGATCAGGTGAATGTGCTGCTGCCGCGGACGTTGAACGGGCGATTAGGCGTCGCGCTGCGGGTGGACGGCGTCGAATCCAACATGGTGGTAGTAAACTTCTGAGATGAACCGCCGCCATTTCCTGGCCTTGACCGCCGCGTCGGCGCAGACCGTGAAGCGCCCGAACCTATTGTTGATTCTGACCGACCAGCAGTCGCATACGGCGTGGTCGGGAGCGCGGAACCCTTGGCTATCGACTCCCGTGATGGACGCGCTGGCAGCGTCCGGAACGGTGTTCGAGGAGGCCTACTGCAATTACCCGGTGTGTTCTCCGTCGCGGGGCAGCATCTTCACCTCCCGGCTACCGCATGAGACAGGGGTGATGACCAACGGGCAGTCGATTCCAGCCACGATTCCGACGATGGGGGAGATCTTCCGGGCGGGGGGCTACAAGACCGCCTACGCCGGCAAGTGGCACCTGCCGAAGTCGTTCGACGGGATGACGGCGTTCGAGAAGATCGCCGGAGGGAGCGCCTTGGGAAAGGAGATGGACGCCCCAGTGGCCGATGCTTGCGTCCAGTACCTGCACCAGGCGAAGGGTTCGGCGGAGCCGTTCCTACTCGTTGCTTCGTTCATGAACCCGCATGATATCTGCGACTGGATTCGCCAGCATCCGGGCGCGCGGAACCATCCGCGACGGTTTAGTTATCCGCCCGCCCCGACTAACTTGACCGTGGACCCGAAGGAGCCGGAGGCGATGCAGTTTCACCGCACGGCGGGATATGACCTGATGTCGCAAGCGGTGGGGACGGCGTCGCAATGGATGCGGGACGACTTCCGGCATTACCTGCACGACTACTACCGGATGGTGGAGACAGTGGACCAAGAAATTGGCCGCGTGATGGCGGCCTTGCGGGAAAACCAGTTGGACGGCAATACGGTGATCGCGTTTGCATCGGATCACGGCGAAGGGATGGGTGGGCATCGGTGGGTGCAGAAGGCCGCGTTCTGGGAGGAGTCGGTGCACGTACCGTTCTTCCTGAGTGGGCCGGGAATCCGGGCCGGGCAGCGATCTCGGGACTTGGTAACGCTGATGGACATCGTGCCGACGTTTTGCGACTTCGCGGAGATTGCGCCGCCGGCCGAGGCGCGCGGAACTTCTCTGCGGCCGAGTTGCAACGGACAGGCGCAGCCGCGTCCCTATGTTACTTCGCATTTGCGGTTTGATTCCGCCGAGCGGGAGGGACGGATGTTACGGACCGAACGCTATAAATACATTGCGTTTAACTCGGGGCAGCGGGCGGAGCAGTTGTTTGACTTACTGACGGATCCGGGCGAATCGCGGAACCTGGCCTTGGAGCCATCGGGTAAAGGTCTGCTGGAGCAGCATCGGGAGTTACTGCGGAGCGAACTGCGACGAACCAAGGACGGGTTTCGCGTGGCGGCTTCTTAAGGCAGTAGAGCGAGCGTGGTCATGGCCCAGGGGAGGTTCTTGACTTGGTGGATGATTTTTCCGGCGGCGTCGAACTCGACGATGCGGAAACCCATGTAGTCGGCGACGATGAGGCCGCCCTCAGGCGTTGGGGCAAAGGCGCTGGTCCAGGCCATGCGAGCGGCGGGATTCAGGCCACCGAAGGTCTTGACCGTTTTGCCCGCGGCGTCGACGTGGCGAACCTCTCCGGGGCCGGCGAGGCCGATCATCATGCCGCCGTCGGGAAGGGGCAAGGCATGGGCGGGCATTCGTTTGGGGAACTCGAGGCGCTGGAGGACCTTGCCGGTGGCATCGATTTCGAGGATGAGGCCGGGGATCTGAATCGGCACGAGGGTGGTGCCGGTGGCGGTACGGCGGGCGCGGCGCATGGCTTGCCCTTTAAACTCTGGCTTTTCGACGCTCCAGCCGATCGAGCCGGACGGAGTTACTTCGAATATCTTGGCGGCGATATCGTCAACTAACAGCGTGTTACCGGTGGCAAGGCGCTGGGCGCTGACGAGATTGGAGCCGGGAGGGGCCTTGTATTGCCAAACGACGTTTTGGTTGGCGTCGAGTTCGGTGACGAGACTTTTGGGGTCTTCGATATAGAGAACGTGGCCGTTGGGGAGAACGGAGACTTCGGTGCCGCGGTGGTTCGGCCGACGCCAAAGGACCCGGCCGGAGGGCCAGGAGACGGCGAGGATTTCGGCGCCGGGGCCGTGGTCGGTGACCATAAGGCGGCGGGTTTCGAGGGTGTTTGGTTTAAGCTTCCGGTTAAGGAAGTCTAACGTGCGGGCGATGGCTCGTTCTTCGTCCACTGCTGTCCGAAACAACTCGAGAACGGGCGACACGTGTTGTAAACATGGGTCTTAAGCCGTTGGAATTGAGTTCGGAAAGTTGAGGTCTAGTTTTTCGGGTTACTGTCTCCTGTCCAAGAAGATTGCCCGTGGGCAT
>JAPKZA010000103.1:859-2178 GCA_026394015.1 Acidobacteriota bacterium | reverse complement strand
CAGCGCCTGGCCGATCACCCCCGGCAATTCCGGCACCTATGCCTGCGCCAATACCAGCACCGATGCCTGCGCCAACACCAGCACCGATGCCCGCCTGGCCAAGCCCGCCGCCCTGCCCGGGGCGATTGCCCGCTCCTGGACGGTTAAACCCGCCCTCTCCCGGACGGGCGCCCAGTCGGTTCTCCGGCCGCAGGCCCGGTTTGCTGCCCTGCCCCGGACGATAGCGGTCGCCGTCAGGACGCCACGGGCGCACGTTGTTGCCGATGTTGTTATTGCCAATGTTGATGTCGTTGCCGATGTTGATGTTGTTGTTACCGCCCCAGCCGGGGCGATAACCGGGATAGCCGGGCCAGCGCGGCGGATAAACAACGCCCGAGCCCCAGTTCCAGTAGTTGTTGTTCCATACCGCGCCGATCCCCACAGCCGTTCCGAACGTCCGCAAGCTGGTAGCGACGATGCCCGGCACTGGATCATAGACCTGCACCGGGTCGTACACGGGAACGTAGATGACCTCTGGATTGGCGCTCTCGATGACGATCACGTCGAGGTTGTTCGTCTTTTGCTTGACCACTTTCTGCTGCTGGTTCGTGCGCAGCGAACCGGTCGTCTCAGCCCTCGCACGCATGCGCTGGATGGCGTCGGCGACATCCTTCGGCTGGTTGACGAACGCATCGCCGAGATCGGTCGTCCAATCGAGATCATCGTTCATCTTCTTGATGACGTCGGGAAAGCGCGCGAGCGCCTTCACGGTCGGATCCCACGTTTGACCGTCGAGGCCGGAGTAATCCTGCTTGGCAACAGCAGCCTTGTTCTTGTCAAGCCAGCGTTGTGCCTGCACAATATCGACGGGGTAGGCAGATGCAGGAAGCGCCTGCGCCAGCAACGCATCCGGATAGAGTGCGACGGGCGCGACGAGCTTTTCGATTTCCTCGGAGGTATAGACAGCGTCCGCCGGCTGGGTGGAAGCCTCAGCCTCCGCGGCGGGGGCAGCCTGCTGGGCCTGCGCTGACGCGGCCACACTCGAGCCGATCGAGATCGCCGTGGCGAGTACCAGAACCAAGCAGCTGGATCGCGCCAGCAGAAAAGTACGATGCGTCTTCATTGCCACCCCATGATACAGATAACCTCGATTGTCCAGATGCCTGATCTTCAACATCGGGTCCAATGCATTCTCGTGCATTCTCAATGCCCAGAAGTCATGAGCAAAGGATCTTGTCCAGTATTCGCATGAACCGTCGCGCCATTTTGAAACCGGATAGGCGCTGAAGCGTGACCCCGCCGCATCTCCGTTAGGAGGTTAGCAGACCTCGGAGCGGCAA
>JAPKZA010000103.1:0-807 GCA_026394015.1 Acidobacteriota bacterium | reverse complement strand
GCGCTTTCAAGAACTTGTCTTCCTGCGCCATGACGGCGGGCGGACACGCCCTTCGGGTAGCGGCAAGTAATCCGATGTCAACCTTGCCACCGGCGACGTTTCCCGTGCCTGTGAACCGGTTGCAGCCGCCCGATCCCGCCACTTGCCCATCAGGCAGAGGCTGGAGTGTGGATTGCACGCGATCCACGACGCCAGCTCCCATGATGTCTTCGGCGAGCCACGTTGAGCCTGTGAGGTCGGTTTGCGCAGCCTCAGCAAAGTGCACGCCTGTCAGGAAGGCGGCGATGAGGGCGAAGGTGAGCGAACGCATCATCGTCTCCGGTAGGCGGAAGGCTGCAAAGTTAATGCGCGATGGCGCGATCAGTGAACATGCTCAGGTTTGTTGTCTTCCCTAGCCGGTTGACTATGCTGATTTTCTTCAGTCCCCGACAAGCCCCTTCTCACTCAGGTGCCAAGCTGAATACAGTGACTGGCAAACCCGGAGCGGTTCATCCCGATCTGTTTCAATGCAATGAAGCTTTTTGATCCGCGATGCTGCAGGCGTCGCGCTTGGCCCGACGTTCTTCTGGTAAAGATCACCGTGATGGCTGCACATGAAGGTCATCACACCCGTCTCGCCCCACTTCACTGGATAAGCGATCAGTGCATGGCCGGCGATCATGTTGCCGTTGATCACATAGCCATGCGCTCCGCCCGGCGCCGCTGGCCCCTGCGCGCGCAGGATGCGGAAGACATAACCTTCATAGGACGGCACGCCCCCGCGAACGGCGTCCGATGCGGGACGCGGCTGCTATCCTTGCAGGACTG
>JAPKZA010000557.1 GCA_026394015.1 Acidobacteriota bacterium | reverse complement strand
CTGAAAAAGCCAGGTATCGATGACCACAAAGCCGACGTAACCCAACATGGAAAGGGCGACGCCGAAGAGCATGGCCTGGGTCCAGCGGACCATGCGGCTCAAAGAGCCGGGACCGGTGTCGGTGCTCACTTCGCTACCGCCGGTGCGGCTCGGTAACCGGCGCGGGCGCGTACGGTTAGCTTGCCTCGTTCGACCGAGTCGGCGGCGACGCGAATTTTTCGGTAGGCATTGGGGGGGCGGACGCTGCTGGAGCTGTAGCCGATGATGTATTGGCTGCGAATCTCCCGGGCGATGCGCTCGGCGGTGGTGACGATCGCTTCGGGGGTCGCGGGGAAGTAGGCATCCCCGCCGGTGGCCGCGGCGAGGCGTTTCAAGGCTCCGGGGTTGCGGTCGGGGTCGGTGGGTTCGAAGATGCCGAGAGTATAAAGGACGACGTTGGATCGCTCGGCGAGCACCAGGACTTCGGCCAAAGTAAGTTTGCTCGCGTTGTCTCCGCCGTCGCTGATGACGATGAGCGCCTTCTTTTCCCGAGTGTCGGGTTGGAGGCGTTCGAGGGCTACCGCGATGGCGTCGTAGAGGGCTGTTTGGCCACTAGCGGGGGTGTTGGCGATGGCACGGGTGAGTTCGTCAAACCGTTTGGTGAACTGCATGGCGGCGGGCAGGCCGAGGGTGACGTTTTCGTTGAAGTTGACGACGAAGAGTTCGTCTTCTTTATTGCTGGAGGCGACAAACATTTTGACCGCGGCCACGACGTCGACGATCTTGCGGCGCATGGTGCCGCTGTGATCGACGACGAGGCCGACGCTGACGGGGGAGTCTTCCTGTTTAAACAGCCGAATCGATTGCCTGGCACCGTCCTCGTAGACGGTGAAGTCACCCTGCGAAAGGGCCAGGGCCAACTGTCCTTTGGCGTTGCGGACGGTGGTGTGGAGCACGACGAAGTCGACATTGACGACGAGCTGGGCGACCATGGGCGGTGCTTGGCCGAAGGCGATTAAAGACCAGGAGAAAGCCGCCCGGCGGGAGAGTTCGCTCGTGCTTTTCATATGGCCTCGATGGGCTGGTATTCGGGCTGCCACATGGCCCCCTGGACCTGTTCGACGATGTCGTCAAAGGCGACGCCAGCGAAGCCTTCGGCCTCGGCTTGTTCGGCGACGGCGACGGCGACCGTGGCGGAGGCGCTGCGGAGATCGTCGATTTGGGGCAGGAGGGAGGCGCCGGGCATACGGACGGCCACGAGGCTGGAGACGGCGTTGGCCGCGGCGCGGAACATGCCGTCGCTGATGCGGCTGGCTTTCGAGACAATGGCTCCCAAGCCCAAGCCGGGATAGAGGATGGCGTTGCTGAGTTGGGCGATGACGTAGGTGACGCCTTTGAAGGTAACGGGTGCGAAGGGGCTGCCGGTGGCGATGAGGGCGCGGCCATCGGTCCAGTTGATGAGGTCAGAGGGAATGGCTTCGGCGCGAGAGGCGGGGGAGGAGAGCACGAAGATGATGGGCCGTTCCATTTGGCCGCCCATTTCGCGGACCATCGCTTTGGTGAAGCTGCCGGGGACGGCGGAGGCGCCGATGAGGATGGTGGGCACGACGCGGGTCATGACTTCGGCGAGGCTGATGGAGTCGTCGTGGGGATCCCGCTTCCAATGATTGGTTTCTTCTTCAGCGCGGGCATAGGGCATTTGATAGCCGCGCAGCGGGGTGGTGCCGCCCGAGCGGAGGAGCCCCTGGCGGTCGACGCACCAGATGCGGCGGCAGGCGTCGGCCTTGGAGAGACCTTCGCAGACCATGGCGTCGCGCAGTTGATTGGCGACGCTGATGCCGGCGGTGCCGGCGCCGAAGATGACGACGCGTTGGTGGCGGAGGGGCGTGCCGCAGACGCGGACGGCGGAGATGATGGCGGCCAGGGTGATGGCACCGGTGCCCTGAAGGTCGTCATTAAACGTGCAGGCCGTTTCCCGGTACTTGGCGAGAATTTTTCGGGCGTTGTCGGGTTCGAAGTCTTCCCATTGCAGGAGCGCCCGGGGGAAGAGATGGCTGACGGTTTGGACGTAGGCTTGGATGAAATCGTCGTATTGTTTGCCGCGGATGCGTTTGTGGCGATTGCCGATGTACATGGCGTCGTTCAATAGGGACGCTTCATTGGTGCCGGCGTCGAGCGTGACGGGGATGACGCGCTTCGGGTTGACCCCGCCGATGCCCCAATCGCCGACGCCCATGATGTTTTCGGCGTCGGTAGCGAGGACGAGGTCGACGTCGTTCGGTCCGAGGCCGAGGTTATGGAGGGCAGCTTCCATCTGATCGATTTGGTGAATCGAGAGATAAACGCCGCGGGGGCGTCGGCACTCGTGGTGGTATTGCTTCATGGCCAGGCCGACGGTGACGTCGTTGACGATGGGAATCATTTCCCGGAGGTGCTCGGAAAAGAGGTTGTAGAAGAGGACTTCGTTGCGGTCGTGCAACGCGGTGAGATAGATATTTTTGCTGAGCGCATCGGGGAGCCGTTCGAATTGCATATAGGCGCCTTGGACTTGCTGCGCGAGGGTACTGACTTCCGGGGGCAGGAGGCCGGTGAGGCCGAGGGCTACCCGTTCGGAGTTGGAGAAGGCGGTTCCCATGTTGAGCGAGGGAGAGTTCAGGACGTCGAGTCCGCGGGTTTTGGTTAGCTGGATTTCGCTGGTGGCTCGGGAAGCGAGCGGAGCGAAGGCCAGCAGCGGACCGACTCTGGTAGTCGTTTTGAGGCCAATCGTTTTCATGCCTTACCTCAGGAGCCGCCGCGCCAATCGGCGGAGGCTCTTCCGATATGTGCCGAGCATGTTCGACAGCTTGAAGGTGAAAGTCCTTTTCACAAGCTGATGGAGGTGAAGTGATAGTGAAGCGCAAGGGCGTCGTCGCGAGGCGGGGTCTGAAAGAAGCGTGGATCAAACGTACGAGCCGATCTACAAGAACCGGATCTGAGGCATACGGTGCCGGACGAGCGGGCATGCGACCGCGAAGTCCACATCCATCAAGGGCACTGGTTGTACATCCGGCGGTTGCGTACCGAAGGCGGTCGAAATTACCTCGGGAGATCTGTCGTCGGTCTCGAAATCGAGACTAGGGATCGAGCAATCGGTCCTGACCAAGCGGCAGAAGTCAGCAGACGGCATAGTACTCACGGCAGTGAGGAAGGCCTGAACGGTCCCCCGCTACGGGGTTGAAGGGAGAGGCAAATAGGCCGTGCGACTCAAGAGCGACAAGCGGCAGAATAACCAGCAAATGAGGCTGGCCTTCAGCGAGGAGTATAGGGGT
>JAPKZA010000076.1 GCA_026394015.1 Acidobacteriota bacterium | reverse complement strand
GAGAACAAGGTCATCGGCCTCTCCTGGGACATTCTCGATTACGACGACGACCAGAACCCCAAATACCGAGCCTTCTGGAACCTCTCCCACAAGACGTCGATGTACGGAGACGCCTCCGACCTGGTCGCCTTCCGACTCATGCCCCTCGAAGCCACCCTCCGCCGCCCCATAGAGGCGGATTGGACCTTCCAGGTTATCGACCCGGACCGCCGCCTAGTAGCCTTCCAAGACGCGACGTACGGCCCGGTGACGACCTACAAATGGGACTTCGGCGACGGCAAGACATCGACCGACCGCCACCCCCAACACGCCTATGAAAAGCCCGGCGAATATGCCGTCACCCTGGAAGTCGAAGGCCCCGCGGGCAAGGACCGCCGAACCAAAGTCTGGGACGTCGTCCTCCCATAGTGGGAAATGTCATGGCTTAAGGGACTTCGGTCAGCTCACACGCTTCGAACCGGACTATCTCTCTCTGGGTCGGACGATCACGACACCAGGAAAAGCATGGGGCTGGAAGTGCTTCAGGTTCCACGTGACGAGTTCGTTGATCCCGCCTTGGTGGGCCGCGAAAGCGATCGAGCGGTCATAGGTTTGCCCTCCGCCGAGCCCGCGCTCGGCCAGGTCATCCAGAAGGTGCCAAGGGTTGACAGGCAACGGCAAAAGAGGGAATTCGCCGAAGTTTTGACGCAGCAGCCCGAGCACTGTGGAAGGTGGTTTGCGGAAGGGGTCCGGCATGCGTGTCATCACCGAGTAACTCTCGAGAAGCGTATGCGGAACCAGGTGGAACTTTTGACCCTCATCGAGACGGCGTTCCAGGTCAGCGATCGTGGGGCCGTGGTGGGTATTCCAGCTCTGCAGGACGCAGATTAAATAGTTGGAGTCGACGGTGAACTTCAACGAAAACGACCCTCGCGGAGTTCGTTGAGGAAGTCATCCACGGCGACGGGTTCGACGGGTGGCGTGCCAGCCGGAGCAACGGCGACAAAGAAACGGCCACGCTTTTCGACCGTGATTGCAGCAACCGGTTCGATTTCAAGGTGCCCGTCGCGCAACTCGATTCTAATTTCGGTGCCAGGGGAGAGTCCCGCTTGGTCGCGCAGCGCCTTCGGAATGACAACCCGCCCGGCATTGTCGATGGTCGTCGTCATGGCATTCAGTCTACCATTTCAATGGGCGACACATCGTAAACGCATCGGGGTTACTTCCATAGGTTCAGATTCTGAAAGACTACCCGTTTCTCAAGGGTGTGGACATCTTCGGCGCTATCGCGTGCGAGCCCATCAAGCGGATGATCGCCGCATCAAATCCTCGGACCACGCTCACTGCACCACCTCCACCCCCGCCGCCCTCGCCCCCGCAACCGTAATCACCGGCAAAACCATCTCCCGCCCCTCGCCGGGGCCGAGCGTTATCGTCCGCATCTCCGATCCAAACAAAGCCTGCACAAACTCCGCATCGTCCAAAAACAACTCCGAGGCGAATATCCTATACCGGCCCGGAACCACCCCGGCAAAAGAGTACTCCCGCCCGGGCGGACTCAGCCGCACGCTTTGCGTTGCCCGCCCACCCGTCCGGTCTACCGGCACCAAACAAACCGTCACCGTCATCGGACCGCTCCCCGTCGATTCACCTTCATAGCGGCCCGTCACCCGCGCCAACCGCTCGTCGAAAACAACCTCGATCTCCTTCCCATTCTCGAGCATCGCCGAAACATACGAACCCGGCAACGGAGTCACGCTCATCCCCGCCACGCCCCGAGGAAAATCCGGAATCGAAAACCGGCCGTGAGCGGTCGTCGTAGACGTCAACGGAAGATTCGACACACAGTCCCGCACAACCGGGGGTACAAACGAAATCGTCTGCCCTCCCAAAGGCAACGCACCCGCTCCCACACGTCGAATTCGCCCGCTCAAGGTAAAGGTCGACCGTCGCCGCAAGAGAACCCCGTCCACCGGAGCATCCCGCACGCTGACCGCCCCGAAGAAGCACTCGGCCGCCCCCTCGTCGCCATCAAAAGCCACCACCCGATGGTTTCCCGGCGGAACCGATGGCAGCGTAAAAGATCCGTCCGGCCTCACGGGCGTCGCCACATCCGCCGGTCGAGCCCCCCCCATCTTGGGTCGGCGGCCGCCCGCCGATTCAGCCAGTCGCCCGCTCACCGTAAAACCCCTCTCCTTTTCCGGCACCACCACCCGCAATCCCCCCCGCTCCTCGCCCTGCCCCACGCGATAGGCCGCCGCCAACCGCCGCTCAGCCGCCCGCAGAACAT
>JAPKZA010000096.1 GCA_026394015.1 Acidobacteriota bacterium | reverse complement strand
TGGTCGGGGACCGGGGGGACGGGTCTCTCTCCGACGGTTCGGACGAGGAGTGGGGCTACGGGCCGGGAAAGCCCCACCCGGCGGAAGTGGTGGTGATTGACGAGTCCAGCATGGTAGACCAAGCCGTACTGTATCGCATCCTCACTTGTACGCGCCCGGATACCCGTCTGGTGTTCGTGGGAGCCGCCGCGCAGCTACCGTCCGTCGGAGCGGGGAACGTCTTGCGCGACCTCATCGCCTCGGGGCGTTTCCCTACCGTGGCCCTGACGGAGATTTTCCGTCAAGCGGACACCAGCCCCATCGTCACGGCCGGAAGCCCCGGTGAAGTCGGATTTCTCCCTCCTCCCTCTGTCGGATGAGGGGGAGGTACTGAAGACGGTTCTGTCCTTGTCCGAGAAGCTGTACGGTCAGAGGGCGAACTTCCAGGTTCTTTCCCCCCGGCACGCGGGCACCTTGGGGGTTACGAACCTCAACACCCGGTTGCGGGAGCTTATCAATCCTTCGCAGCACGGTCTCAATGAGGTCACCCTCGGAGGGGAGACGCTGCGGGAGGGGGACCGGGTGATCGTCTGCAAGAACGATTACAAGCTCGGCGTCTTCAACGGCGACGTAGCCAAGGTGAACTTCATCGACAAGAACGCCAAGGAGCTCGAACTCAAGATCCATGGACCGCCCGTGGTGATGGTCCGTATCCCCTTGCCCAAGGCGCGGAACCTATTGCGCCTCGCCTACGCCGTGACCGTGCATCGGATGCAGGGGCTGGAGTACGACGTGGTGGTGATGCCGCTGGTAGAGGGATTCGCACACCAGCTACAACGCAACCTCTTCTACACGGCCATCACCCGGGCCAAGAAGAAGGTGCTGCTGGTGGGTACGCACCGTGCGATGGAACGGGCGGTGAACAACAATCGCGAGGACGCACGGAACACCCTCTTCGAGGCTCGGCTGCGGGCGTAAGTAACCCCGAAGGGACACACAGACATGAGCAACGACGAATTGAGGGCGCTGGTATCTCGGGTCAAGGCGGGTCTCAAGATCACCAAGGTGGTCGCCACCCGCAGCGTGAAGGGTCGGGGCGGGGATACCTTCGTGGGATTCTCCGCAGCGTGGAACAGCGTGCAGGAGGACGGGGGTCAGGGTCTGGTCAACGCCGGGGACGACAGCGACGAGGGCGATAACCTCAACGGCATGACCATGCAGGAAGGGGTCGTCGCGTCGATCCTCATCGCCCGCGAAGCCGACATTGCCGCGTACCGTAACGCGGCGGCGGGCGGGAACATCTCTCAGTCTCACGCCGACGCGGCGGTCATGGCGATCAAGAACAACTACAGCAAGCTCCTAGTGAGCGCCTTCGGAGCGGGTAACGATGCCCCCCACAAGTGACCCGATGCTCGACCCCTCTCACGTCGAGGGGTTGTACACGTCCCTCGGTGCGATGCAGGTTGATCTTGACGCCGACCCTTTGGAGATCGGTCCGAAGAGGTTGAACGGGAAGATTGCGGAATGCCGGGGGATGCTCTCCCGGTGCGAGAAGATTTTCCTCGACGTGTCCCAGCACCTCCACCGCTACAAGCGGGCACACCGCGCGGCGAGCGCCGACTTCAAGCTCCGTATGCGTGACCTCCTCACGAACGACCCGGAGGTACGAATGGGACGCAACGTCACCGACCGCGAGGCGGTGGCGGCAAACAAGATGCGGACGGAGGCCGAAGAAATCGACCGTTTGAACGCGAACGTCGAAGACCTCGAAGCAGTCCTCACCGTGGTACGGGCAAAGCGCGCCGACCTCAAAGACATCCAGGGACGCCTCAAGGACCAGTTGAAGGTGTGCCAAGAGGAAATCTCTCTCGGTGGCCGCTGGGGTAAGTCCCTGATCCCCACCGCCCGGATCTACGATCCGGCAGGGGATAGCGT
Organism: Acidobacteriota bacterium; assembly: GCA_026394015.1. Lineage (GTDB taxonomy): Bacteria > Acidobacteriota > Terriglobia > Bryobacterales > Bryobacteraceae. Next base: position 982 of record JAPKZA010000096.1, on the reverse strand, counting down.
GAACGACCTGATCCAGAGCGTTACGGCGAAGCCCGTACGGTCCCCCGTCGGAGACGAGGACATCCCCGTAAACCCCCCCGCCCCCGAGGAGGTCCCGTCTGTGTTTCACCCCGACGAGGGTATCTTCACCGACGAGGGTATCGACGACATTCTCTCCTCTCTCTAAAAAATCGTCCGCCGCCGGTCGCGGCGGGCGTAATAACCCCCGCGAACAAAGTCCCAATCCACTAGACCCGTTCGCACACAAGGAAGATCAAGATGACTAACAGCAGCTACATGGAATTCGGTTTCGGCCAGGACGACTCCAACATCGGAGCCAAGGGCAAGCGTTTCAAGGCCAAGGAGGGCGAGACGTACCGCGTCAGCTTCGTCTGGTGGCCGGGGCTTGAGGAGGGGAAGCCCAACCTCGACGCCCCCACCCCGAAGTTCCTCGGGTGTAAGCGCCTGTACGTCGCGGGCGTCGGCTACTTCATGGACAAGGGCCCGGAGTACGCCCGTCTCGCGGGCGGCGGTCCCTCGAAGATGTACGTCGCCACGGTCATCTGCAAGTGGCCGACGGACAGCAAGGGCAACCTGGACAAGGGTCGCTTCGCGTCGGGCGACTTCGAGATCAACTCCTGGGTGATGTCCGTGGACAAGTACCGCGCGATCGAGTCGCGTCACAGCACGACGTCACCCTGACCTGCACGGACACCCAGTACCAGAAGATCGACATCAGCCCGTGTCGGGAGTCCCTCTTCCGCAAGATTCTGGAGAAGGACGCCGAGCGCGCTCAGTCCCTTATGGAGGCGATCCAGGCGGTCGCGAAGGACATCCCCCGTGACCTCGCCCAAGACCTCACTCTCGACCAGCTTCGCGAGAAGCTGGGCAAGGGCGGCGGGTCTCCCGTAGTCTCCAGCGGCCCGACGTCGAACAACAGCAGCGACTTCGACGGGATGCTCGACGACATCTTGAAGTGAGGGTATCGTAGTTCACGGCGCAC
>JAPKZA010000216.1 GCA_026394015.1 Acidobacteriota bacterium | reverse complement strand
CCTTCCGGCGCTCGATTCTCCGAAGGAATCTGTACGAGTTCCTGCAGCAGCGTAAACAATCGCTCCTGCCGGCTCTCGACATAGGTCGCCAACTCGCGCACTCGGCTCATCGCTGCCCGCCCGTCGGTGCCAAGCCGCGCCGCAGCCAAACCCAATACAGCAACCCCAGCCCCAACCACGCAAATCCGGTCACCCGGGCCGAAGAACTCAAACTGAACAAAAGCGCCGCACAAACAGCGCTACCCACTAACGGCGAAACCAGGTTCCGCATCCAACCGCCGGCGGACCGTTCACCCAGCCTCACATAGTAATGCCCAATCACACTCAGATTCACCAATATAAACCCCGTGAAAGCTCCAAAATTCACAAGTTCCACGATCTGTTGGAAGCTCACGATCAGCGCTCCAACAAATGACAAAATCCCCATCAACCAAATACTCCGGACCGGCGTCGCCCGCTTCGGATCCAAATACCCAAACACCGACCGCGGCAACACTCCGTCCCGGCCCATCCCGTACAACAATCGCGACGCCCCCGCCTGGCTCGCCATCGAACTCGCCACCCCAGCCACCAAGAGCACCACGGACGTCAATCCAAACAGCGGCACCCCTCCCACTAACCGGCTAATGTCCAAAATCGCCGTCTCCACGTTCTCGAACGGTCGCGCCGCGGGCCAAACCAAAACCGCCACGTAAGCAACCAGAACGCAGATCCCCGTCTGCAAAATACACACACCGACCGTCACAAATCCAATGTCCCTTCGCGGGTCCTGCGCATCTTCGGCCAGCGTCGATACCGCAGCGAAACCCAGGTACGAGAGAGCCGCAATACTCGCCCCGAACAGCACCGCAGGCACCGAAACTTCCGCCGGCCGCACCACCGCCTCCGACGCCCACAACCCCGCCAGACCCGCGCCATGCACCACCCACCGCGCCGCCGCCCCCACAAAACAAACCGCCGCCAACACCATCACCGCCAACATCACGCTGTTTGATCGCTGCGTCGCCGCCATCCCCCTCGCATTCGTCACCGTCACCAACAACGAAAACCCTAACACCCACCCTACATACGGCACCTGCGGCAGCAGTCTCTCCGCCGTCAACGAAACAAAAATCGTGCTCAGCAACGGCACCAAAACATAGTCCAGCAAAATTCCCCACCCAGCCAAAAAGCCCGCCAGTGGGTGCAAACCCTGTCCCGCATAGGCGTATGTCGAACCGGCCGACGGAAACGCCGTCGCCATACGGCCATAGCTCGCCGCGGTAAACAACATCGCCACCATCGCCGCCACATAGCTCAGCACCGCATGACCGTTCGAAGCCTGCTGAATCACGCCCAATACCGGGTATGCCGCCGTCGGCGTCAGAATAGCCAAACCGTAAATCACCAAATCGACGCGGCTCATCCGACGCGCCAACACGGGAGCAATGGCTGCCTCTGTCATCTATTCCGTCACCGGGGTTGATTTCCATAGTTGCGCGTCGCAGGCAACTGAAGGGGAGGCAGCCGTGGCTCTGAGCTCAGATCGCAAGTAACTGCCAGAATATTCGAATACAAGCAACAAGTCAATGCTTAAGGCCCAGATGTTCTCTCCTCTTTCAATATTCTTTCATGCGAGCCGCAGGTATTGGCCGCCACTATCGGTAACGTACACTGGGGGTGCATGATTGGAACTCCCCTCAGACACGGCGTCCTACGGCCCGCGGAAGTCCGCCGCCACAACTCCGCAGCTGTCTTAAGACTTCTCCGCCGCGCCAACACCATGTCCAGGGCCGAACTCGCCCGCACCAGCGGCCTCTCCGATGGAACCATGTCCCGCATCATCGCCGAACTGCTCGAACAGGATCTCGTCATTGAGGTCGGCGAGGAAAATTCCACCGGCGGCCGGCCCTCCACCCGCCTCCAACTCTCCGATAACCTCCGCTCGATTGGTGTCGAAATCCAAAACTGGGAAACCCGCTTCGCGGTAGCCACCATGCGCGGCGCTCTGGTCGATACCGTCGTCGTTCGAACCCCGGCCACCCCCGAAGCCACCCTTCATCTCATCACCGAACAGGTACAGCTCTTCCAACGCTCCCACCAACGTCTGCAGGGAATCGGCGTTACTGTCCGCGGTATCGTCAATCGGCAAACCGGCATCGTCGAAATCGGCAACGATCCCGGTTGGGACCATATCGCCCTCCAGCAGCTTCTCGAAGCCAGCACCGGGCTTCCCGTCTGGGCCGAAAACGACGTCCGCGCGGCCACGATCGCCGAGTATCATTACACAAATGCCGGCGAACACGCCCCCCAATGCCTCCTTTACGTCAGCGTCAACGAAGGCGTCGGCGTCGGCATCGTTCTCTATGGCCAGGAGTACGCGGGCCCCTCCATGTCCGCTGGCGAATTCGGCCAAATGGTCATCGCCGATGATGGCACCAACACTCGCCAGGACCGACCCGGCTGCCTCGAAAAACTCGTCGCCAATTCTGCCATCTGCGATCGCTACGCCCTTATCCAAGGCAAGGCACCGGGCAAATGGACCGATAGCGCCGCCCGTGTCCGGCGCATCTGCCAACGCGCCCTCACCGGAGATCGCCCAGCCGCTCAAGTCGTCCGCGAAGCCGCGCGCTATCTCGGCATCGGCATAGCTTCCATGGTCTTCGGGCTCGATCCCCAAGTCATCGTTTTGAACGCCACCCTCAACGCCGCCTGGCCCATACTGCTCGAAGAAATCTCCGCTCAGTTCCCCGACAAATCCCAATGGCCAACATTCGGAAAACTCAGCCTCCGCCAGTCTGCCTTCGGTGGACAAGGCTGCTTGATCGGTGCCGCCACCCTCGGCTTTGGCCCTCTCTTTAACTCAGCGGCGGCTAACGATGGCCGTCCCTCCTGAGACGGCCATCGTTGCACTCTAACCGGCTCTCCTACCAGAGGAATTTCAGCCCAAGCTGCGCTGCCCGGCCCGCGCCCGCACCCGTAATCTGCCCAAACCGCGGATTCGCCAACTGTCCTATCGGGTTGCCAAAGTTCGCCCGATTCAATAGATTGGAAAACTCGGCCCGCAACTGGAATCGCATGCTATCCGTAACCGTGAAGTCCTTCAACAATGCGGAATCAATCGTCGCCGTACCCGGGCCAGAAAACATGTTCCGCGCCCCGGTCCCGTAACGGCCCAAACCCGGCAGCGCAAACGCCCCCGTGTTGAAGAACCGCGTCAACATGTCGTTGCGCGAACTATGCTCCCGCTCAATCACCCCAATCACGTCGGGATGATACGACCCCTGGCACGTCGTACCGTCTAGCGCCGTATTCTGCCCCGTACTCGCCAGCACCGGCACGCCGCTCTGCAATATCGTAATGCCCGATACGCTCCACCCGCCCAGCACTCTCGCCAGCAAACCCTTCTGCTTGCTGAATACCGTCGGCGTGTAGATCCCGCTCGCCACCACCGAATGCTTCCGGTCGAAATCGCTCCGCCCCTTCGCGGCGCGGATGTCGTTCGGATTAGCCACGCACCCGCCCAGCGAAAACGTCGAACTCGAGTCCAGCGACTTCGCCAGCGAGTAGTTGGCCGAAAGCTGCAAGCCGCCCGAGAAGCGCTTGTTCAGCTCAAACTGCGCCGAGTGGTAGGAAGCCGTAAACGGGTTGTCCAAAAAGTAGCCCTGCGGTCCGTAGATCCCCCGTCCAAATGGAACCCGGCTATCCCCATTGCCCTCCGTCGATAGAGGACGGCCCTGCGCGTCGTTACCGGGAACATAAACTGCCGCGTTAAACGGACGATACGCCAGCAGTTTCTGCGTCGTCTTCCCGATGTAGGCGCCAGACACCATCCACGATTGCCCCAACTGCCGCTGGATCGTGAAGTTCCACGAATTCACATACGTACTGCGCAGATTCTGGTTCCGCGGGCCAAACACACCATTGATCGGAAACGTAAACGTAAAGGCCGAAGGATCGATGTACGCCGGAGGAGCCGTCTCCCCCAAACTAGAAAACGGATTCGTCAGGTTGCCGTTGGAAAAGGCCCGCCGGCCGCCCACGAACGGCGGATTCTCCTGCGCAATCGAGTCCGTATTGATCGTGTCATAGAACATGCCATACGCCCCCCGAACCGCCGTCTTTCCATCCCCAAACACGTCCCACGCAAACCCCACCCGTGGAGCAAAATTGTTCTTGTCCGTCGCGTAAAGGCCGCGCGGCAGATCGCCCGGGAACAGCATCCCCACTGGAGCATTAGGGAACTTCCGCGACCGCACCGAGGCGTCCGGAATCACCGTATTAATGGCATCAAACTTGTCTACCCAAGGCGTCGCTACCTCGTACCGCAATCCCAAATTCAACGTCAACCGCGAAGTCACCTTCCAGTCATCCTGCACGTACCCGGCGTAGTATCGGCCGCGCCCATCGTTGTTACGAACCCCGTTGGTAACGGCAAGCTGTTGATACCCGCCCACTAGGAAATCCGCCAGCGAATCGCCCCGCGCCGCCGAACCACCGCCCGTCCGCTGGCCGTTAAACGTGAACGCCGGAGGTCCTAGATACGACTGGAAAAACGAAAGATCCATCATTTCAAAACCAACCTTGAGCGTGTGCCGCTTCAGAATCCAACTGAAGTTGTCCTGCACCTGGTAGGTGTTCGATACAAACTTCGTCGGCCCCCCCGACGTCAGGTTGAAGCGGCCCGCTACCGTAAACTGCGGGCTGCCCCCGTTCGTGTAAATAGGCATCGATCGAATGCCCAGCTCCGCCGGCGTCCGCGTGATCAAAGGATTATCAAGCGACGCCGACCGGGTAAACCCGATCGTCAACTGATTCAACGTCGTCGCCGAAGTCGTCCAAACATGGTTGATCCCGGCATTCTGCGCTCGTGGCTTCCGCTCTCGGCTTGTCCATCCCGTCACGTTCGAACCAAACGCTAGGCCGTTTTCGCCGAGTTGATTCTGGCTCAAATAGTAGTGCACAAATAGATTTTGCCGCGCGCTCAGGTTCAAGTCGTGACGCAATAAGTACAGTGAAGCGTCCCGCGTCGCCGGGGCCACCGTCTGCACCGCGCCGCCGGTTCCCGTCGGCACAAACGACAGCAGGTTCTTGGCCGTCGGGTCGATCTGGCTCGCCGGAATCCGGTTGCCCGGATACGGCGTGTTGTCGATCGGGTTCACCAGTTGCTTGCCCACCAGCCCCGAAAAGTCTCCGTTCACCTCCGTCGCCGTCGGCGGAAACACGGACGTCTCAGCCGCCTGCCGCCGGTCCTTCGACGCTTCCCAGGAACCAAACAAAAAGGCCTTGTTCCGCTTGATCGGGCCGCCCGCCGCCAAACCATACTGATTCTGGATCAGATTCGGCCGCGACGTCTGGAAGAAACTCCGCGCGTTCAGGTTGTCATTACGCAAAAACTCCCATGCCGCTCCATGAAACGCATTCGTGCCCTGTCGGCTCACCACTGTTAAATTCGCGCCCGCGTTCCGTCCGCTCTCAGCCGAAAATGCGCTCGTCTGCATCCGAAACTCCTGCACCGCATCCGGCGGAGGAAGGTTCAGCCCGGTGTTCCGCGAAGGATTATTGAAATAGGTGCCGTTAAACTTGTTGTAGTTCATGTTAGCCCGGGCACCGTTAACGTTCATCCGCGGGCCGCCACGGGCATCGGTCACATCCGAGTTGTCCGGCGCTACGACGCCCACCACTCCGGGCAGAATCGCCGCCAACTTCACCACATTGCGCCCGTTCAGTGGCAAATCCACCAGCCGCCGGTCGTCAATCGTCGCCACCGTCTGCGAAGAACGCGTATCTACCAGCGTTGCCGCAGAGGAGACCTCCACCGACTCGGCGACATTGCAGAGTTGCAGCGCAACGTCCGCTCTCACATTCGCATCCACTCCCAGGGCCACCTCCGGTGCCTTGGAGCGCTTGAATCCCGAAGCCTCGGCCTCCACTGTGTACCTGCCCGATACGAGCCCCAGTACTTGATAAAAACCCGTCTCGTCGCTGGCGACACTGCGGGTCAATCCCGTCTGCTGGTTCGCCACGGTGAGCTTTGCTCCCACGACAACCGCCCCCGTGGGGTCTTTGATGTAGCCGCTAATATTCCCGCTTGTCTGTGCCCAAAGAATGGTGGAAAACAGCAGGGCGAGTGTCGCGCGTGAAATAGTCATTTACTTCTCCTATGGATACCTGTTGCGCGCAAGTATATCAGGATCGCTTTTCGCTGTTTCGCCGGGCTCCGACGCCGGGCTCCAACTTGGTCCGGCCCTTCGCCCCGCTGTCGCCGCCGCCACCCGCCCATCAACAGCTTCCCCAAGTACCCAAATCCCAGCACGTCGCTCCCTACCACGTCGTCGAAAAACTGAACATCTTTGACCAGCGCGAAGACTATTCCGGCAACCAGCCCGGCAGCCGCGAACGCTCCCTCTCCCTCGCCGTCGACCACGCCAAAGCCCTCGCCGCCGCGCTCGAAGCCGACGACATCAGTTGCAGCGCCCTCAGCGTCGACATGCTCGGCTCCTACGCCGCCGCCACTGCCGTCCTCAACCCCCTCGGCAAAGCCTTCGGCTACAGCTTCACCGGCATCGGCAAACACCTCGCCCAACAGTCCGGCGGGATCGCCGTCGAAGTCTCCGGCCCCGCCGACCTCGGTCGCGGTCTCAGCGAAGGCACCAGCGCCTACGCCTCGCGCTACATCCTCGGCTTCCAACCCGGAGACCGCTCCGGCTTCCACAAACTCGAACTCCAACTCGTCGACAAGGCCCACAAGAGCCTAACCATCAGCACCCGCCGAGGCTTCCGCTCGTAAGCCGACGAACAGATAGAATACCGTCATGACTCGCCGGGACTTTCTCCAAAGCGCCGCCGCTGGCCTCGCCGCGCTCTCCTCCGCTGATGGCCTGCTCGCCCAGGCCCGCGCCCAAGCCAAGCCCCTCAATCTGAAAATCACCGACCTCAAAACCTTCATCGTCAACCGAGGCGGCTCGAACGGCAGCAACTACGTCTTCGTGAAGATCTATACCAACCAAGGCCTCACCGGTCTCGGCGAAGGCTCCGTCACGAGCAAAGAAGCAACCGTCGCCGTCGCCATCGAAGAACACAAACGCTACCTCGTCGGCAAAGACCCCGCCGACATCGAAATGCACTGGCAAGCCATGTACCGCTGGCCCCGCTGGCGCGGCGGGCCCATTCTGAACTCCGCCATCAGCGCCGTCGAAATCGCCCTCTGGGACATCCTCGGCCAAGCCCTCGGTCAACCCATCTGGAAACTGCTCGGCGGTCGCGCCCGCGACCGCGTGCAGATGTACGTCCACGCCAGCGGTAACTCCCCCCAAGCCTACGCCCAGTCCTGGCTCCAAGCGAAGCAAGAAGGCTGGACCGGCTGCAAAGCCGCCTTCATCACGACGCAGGGCGACGTCATTGATCCCCTGCGCTCAGTCAGCGAAGGCATCGCCAATCTCAAAGCCGTCCGCGCCGCCGTCGGCGACGACTTCCGCATCTGCATCGACCTCCATGGCAAAACCACCCCCACCATGGCCATCGATTTCTGCCGCCGCGCCGAAGAATACCGGCCCTTCTTTGTCGAAGAAGCCACCCAGATCGAAGACCTCGACGAACTCGCCCATCTCCGTTCTTCGACGCGCATCCCCCTCGCCACCGGCGAACGGCTCTTCACCAAGTACGCCTTCGCTCCGCTCTGCCAGCGTCACCTCGTCGACTACGTCCAACCCGACGTCGTTCACTGCGGCGGCATCCTCGAAATGAAAAAGATCGCCACCATCGCCGAAGCCTACCGCGTCGAACTCGCGCCCCACAATCCGCAAAGCGAAGTCAGTACCCTGGCCTCGCTCCACGTCGATTTCTCCACGCCAAACTTCGCCATCCAGGAAATCACCCACCGCGGCAACGAGCAGTACTGGAAAGACCTCTTCTACGGCGGCGGCATCGACTACAAAGGCGGCTTCGCCCAACCGCCGGATCGTCCCGGATTAGGCGTCAACCTCGACGAGAAGGTCGCCGCGCTGAGGCCGTACCAGCCCCACACGCGGCAACAACTCCGCTTCGCCGACGGCGCCATCGCCGACCACTAAAGAATTTCGAAGATCGCCTCGACCTCCACCGCCACTCCCGTTGGCAACGAAGCAAACCCCAGCGCCGAACGCGCGTGGAACCCGTCGCCAGTCTTGCCGAAGATCTCGTGCAGCAAATCCGAAGCCCCGTTGATCACAAGGTGCTGCTCAATAAACTCCGGTGCCGAGTTCACGCAACCCAATACCTTGATCACCTTCAAGCCGTCCAGCGTTCCGTGCGTGTTCCACACCGAATTCAAAATCTTCGCCATGCAATCCCGAGCCGCGCCATAGCCCTCTTCCGTCGTTACCCCGGCGCCCAACTTGCCTTTCAGGGTGCTGACGTGTCCGGAGCTAAGCAACTGATTGCCCGAACGAATACAAAGATTCAAGTAGCCGGGCGTCTGCTTTTCAAAAACCAGGCCGAGGTCTTCCGCGCGTTGTTGAGGAGTCATCGTTCGATTGTAACGGCGTCACCCAGCAACAGGCCAATCTGGTCCACTCCGGAGCTCTTCGCAATGTCAATCGCCCGCGCCACCCGAACGAACTCCATCCCCGCCTCGGCCTTAACGAACAGCACTTTTTGCGCCCGAATCGCGAACACCTCCCGCAGTCGCCGGGATAAGTCATCCTTGGCGATCACCTCCTGATTCAATCGATACGAGTCGCTCTCGGTCACTTGCAAAACCACCGTCGATTCCGACTGTGCCGATGCGCCGGTCGATTCCTGCGGCAGCAGCGCTTTGAGTCCTACGGGTTTCGTCGGGGTAACGACGAGGAATATAATCAGCAGCACGAGCAGCACATCAATCAAAGGCGTAACGTTGATTTGCGCCGCTTTCGAATCCGTTTGAATGGTCATGATGTTGCGGTAGACACCGCTAGTCATCGAGAAGTTGCCGCACCGCCTCGCTCCCGCTACGGTCCACTTTCGGTCGCCGACCCAAGTATTGGTTCACCCCTTCGAGCGATCCGAACAGCCCGATAAAGCTCGGGTGCCGTCGCCCCGGCGCCCTCCGCTCGCGCGAGAAGTCCCGCGCGTTAAACGTCCCATTCTCGGCAATCACCGCCGTCCCCATCGGCCGGTATTCGTGCGTCCCCGCCGCCCACGCTTGCTCACCCGCGATCCAAAGTGCAAAGCCCATGAATGATATTATCGAGCCCATGAACAGACGTAGCTTTGCTTCCAGCCTCGCCGCCGGTGCCGCCTTCGCCAGCGCCTCCCCCGCTCAGGTTCTTCCCGCTAAAAAAGGCCGTCTCAAGCAAGGCGTCTGCGGCGGCGTCTTCCGCGGCTCCAATCTCGACTTCGATGGCCAATGCAAGCTCGCCGCCGAACTCGGCCTCGTCGGCTACGACCTCCAAGGACCAGAGCGCTTCGAAACCCTCAAAAAATACGGCCTCGTTCCCACGATGCTTCCCGGCAGCAGCAAACTCGCCGACGGCACCAACGATCTCGCTCTCCACCCCGAAATCATCGCCAACACCAATAAGCTGATCGACCAGGCCGCCGCCGCTGGCGCGCCCAACATCATCATGCTCTCCGGCAACCGTCGCGGCCGCACCGACGAACAAGGCATCGAGAACACCGTCAAAGTCGTCAACGCCGTCAAGAAGCATGCCGAGGACAAAGGCGTCACCCTCTGCATGGAACTCCTCAATAGCAAGGTCAACCATCCCGACTACCAATGCGACCGCACCTGGTGGGGCGTCGAAGTCTGCAAGCGTGTCGACTCCCCCCGCTTCAAACTGCTCTACGACATCTATCACATGCAGATCATGGAAGGCGACATCATCCGCACCATCGAACAGAACTTCAAGTACTTCGGCCACTTCCACACCGCCGGCAATCCTGGCCGCCACGAACTCAGCATCAACCAGGAAATCAACTACATCGACGGCGAGAACGACCACGACTGGCCTACCGCCACTCAAGCCATCCGCGAAATCCTCGAAGCCACCCGCCGCTTCGAGGTCCGCGTTTCGACGAGCGGCCCTACTACGTGGCGACCGCCGTTTGCCAGCGCCGACGTCGTTATCCTGAACTACAACAGCGGCCACCTCCCCATCTCCAAACGCTGGCCGCTCGCCGTCGAAGAAGAGTTCCTCAGCTATCTCCGCTCGGGCGGCGGCGTCGTCATCTTCCACGCCGCCACCGGTGCCTTCGCCGAATGGCCTGAATACAATCAGATCATCGGTCTCGGCTGGCGGGATAACGCCGTTGGCCCCGGCCTGTTCATCACGAAGGGAGGCAAGCCCAAACTCGTCCCTCCGCCCGATGGACCCCGCGTCGGCTACGGCCCTCGTCACGATTTCACCGTCACCACCATGCGCAACAACCATCCCCTCACCCAGGGAATGCCACGCGAATGGACCCAGCGCTCTGACCAACTGACTCACGGCCTCCACGGGCCCGCCGAAAAACTGACGATCATCAGCTACGCCTTGTCCAAAGTCACCCAACGCAACGAACCGATGGAGTGGACACGCCTTTGGGGCAAAGGCCGCGTCTATGTCACCATGTTCGGCCATACCGCCAAGGACGAGGACAATCCCAATCTCCGCACCCCGGGCTTCCGTGCCACGCTCGCTCGTGGTGCCGAATGGGCCGCCACCGGCGCGGTTAAATCTTCTGCTGCTTCCATGCTCCCCGACGAAACAGCAGCACCGCGACAATCGCTACCGACGTCTCCGCCACGGTAATCGCCGAGAAGACGCCGCGCGGTCCATAGCCCATCCCGATCGCCAGCGTCCAGGCCAGCGGGATCTGCAGAATCCAGTAACAAGCCAGGTTCACCATCGTCGGCGTGTACGTATCGCCCGCCCCGTTGAACGCCTGCTCCATCATCATCCCGTAGGACAGGAACACATACGCCGCCGAGATGAACCGGAGACAATCCGCCCCCACCGCAATCACCACGGGCTCGCGCGTGAAAACCCCAATCACCGCCTCGGCGAAAATCAAAAACACGACCGACAACCCGCCCATAAACCATAGGTTGTAGCGCGCCGCCTCCCACACCGAATCCTCGGCCCGCTCTGGCTTTCCCGCTCCCAAATTCTGGCCCACCAGCGTCGCCGCCGCGTTGCACAATCCCCACGATGGCAGAATCGAAAAGATCACTACCCGAATCGCAATCGTATAACCAGCCAGCACCTCGGATCCAAACGTCGACGCAATCCGCACCATCGCCGTCCAACTCGCCGTCGCCACGAAGATTTGGAACATCCCGCTCGCCGCTGGCTTCACGATATGCCCCATCAACTCTCGGTCAAATCGCATCGAATCCCAGGTCAGTCGGATCCGGCCCGATCCGCCGAACAGCTCCCACGCCTGATATCCCACCGCGCAACTCCGGCCGATCAACGTCCCTACCGCCGACCCCTCGATTCCCATCTCTGGAAACGGTCCCCAACCAAAGATCAAACAAGGGTTCAGCAACATGTTGATCGCATTCCCGAACCACAACACCTTCATCGCGATCACCGCGTCGCCCGCCCCCCGGAAAACGGCGTTGAGCAGAAACAGCAACATCACCGCCGCTGACCCGCCCAGCGAGATTCGAGTATAGCCGCTATTCTTCTGCACCGCCTCCGATGCGCCCATCAACCCGAGCAACTCCGGAGCAAAGAATATGCCCACCAGGCCGATCCCCACCGCCGCCACCAGACCGATGAAAATCGACTGTGCCGCGCCCCGCGCCGCCGCCGCCGGATCCTTCTCCCCGATCCGCCGCGCCACAAACGCCGTGGTCGCAAAACTCAGTCCCATTGCGATGGCAAATACAAACGTCGATAGGCTCTCCGTTAGCCCCACCGTCGCCACCGCGTCGTCCCCTAATCGAGCCACGAAGAAGATGTCCACTACCGAGAACAGCGACTCCATCGCCGTCTCCAGAATCATCGGTATCGCGAGCAGCGCAATCGCCCCGCGCAGCGAACCCGTCGTGAAATCCTTCTCCTCGCCGTTGAGCGATTCCCGCACTGCCTTCAGGAGAGAATTCATCCGCCCGAGTCTAACATGCCACACCTGCTCAGCTCTCCTGATACAATCAGGTCCTATATGACTCGGCGTACTCTTGCTTATCGCGGCGCGGCCATGTTCACCGCTGCCTCTTACGGACGAATTCTCGGTGCCAACGATCGCATCAACCTCGGCCTGATCGGCTGCGGGGATCGAGGCGAAAACGTTTCGTCCATCTTCACCGGCACGAAGCAGATCGACCTCACCGCCGTCTGCGATATCTACGGGGCCAAAATCGACAAGCTCCAATCCAAGAACGCCAACGCCAAGGGCTTCAGCGACCACCGCAAGCTGCTGGAACAAAAAAACGTCGACGCCGTCCTCATCGCCACCCCAGACCATTGGCACACCGCCACCGCCATCGACGCCCTCAATGCCGGCAAAGACGTCTACGTCGAAAAGCCCCTCTCGCTCACGATCGAAGAAGGACCCCGCGTCGTCAAAGCCGCTCGCATCAACAATCGCATCTGCCAGGTCGGCATGCAGCAGCGCTCCGGCCAGATCTATCTCCAGGCCAAGCGCGAGTACTTCGACACCAAGAAGCTCGGCAAGATCACCCTCGTCCGCACCTGGTGGCACGGCAATACCTACCACCTGCGCAAAGCGCCGGCGTCGCTGGCTTCTCAGCCGTCCAACCTCGATTGGGCCCGCTTCCTCGGCCCCCTCAAATGGCGCGACTACGACCCCCAACAGTACTTCAACTTCCGTGCCTACCTCGACTACGGCGGCGGCCAGGTAACCGACCTGTTCACCCACTGGATCGACGTCGTCCACATGTTCATGAATCAGGACAACCCCATCGCGGCCAGCGCCGCCGGTGGCGTCTATCACTACAAAGACGGCCGTACCGCGCCGGACACGATCAACGTCCTGCTCGAGTATCCCAACGATTGGACCGCCACCTTCGAAGCAACTCTCGCCCCCGGCATTAAGGGCGCTGCGATCGAGTTCTGCGGCACCGAAGGCAAGCTCTACATCACCCGCGGCGAGTTTATCTATACCTCGGCCGAACGCGGTGCCGTACCCGTCACCGTCAAAAGCCCCCGCGACCAAACCATCGACCACGTCGAGAACTTCATCGACTGCTGCCGTACCCGGAAACTGCCCAACGGAGACGTCTACATCGGCCATCGCTCCGCCGCCGCGTCCCACCTCGGCAATATCGCTTACGTCCAAAAACGTCGCCTAAACTACAATCCTGACCGCGAGGAAATTCTTCCCCTGTAGTGCGGGTTTCGGCCCCTCGTTTCCGCGTGGTACCTTTGAGGCCATATGAGGCAACTTCAGCCAGTGATCTGGATGAAAGGGACTCTGCTCAGTCCCCAACATCTCCAGACACAGGATCGGTTCATCGAATCAACTCTGCGTTTCCAGACCGAAGCCCTTTCCTTTGCGGCTTGGGGCTTCGAGTATGTGCGGATCGACCACGAGCAACTGTCGAACGGTAATCTCGCGGTCGCCGAGGCCCGCGGCATGTTGCCCGACGGTCTCATGTTCGAAATCCCCGCGACGGATCCGCCGCCGCCGCCGAAGTTGCTGGCCGAAGCCTTCGACCCGGATCAGAAAGAGCTCGATATCTATCTTTGTATTCCGGAAGCCCGCATTCCCGGCATGAATATCTCGCTCGCGACCAAGAAAGACGCCGCCACCCGCTACTATGCCGACGTCTCTCTCCTCCGTGACGAGAACAACGGCACCATCGAAAAGCCCGTCCAGGTCGCTCGTAAGAATTTCCGCCTACTCACCGGCAACGAAGCCCGCGAAGGTTACTCCACCGTTCGCGTCGCTCGCGTCAAACGCCACGCCACCGGCACGCTCGAACTCGACCAGCGCTTCGTGCCGCCGCTGCTCGATGTCGAAGGCAGCGAGTACATCATGGCGATCACCCGTCGCCTCGTCGAAATCCTTGCCGCCAAGAGTTCCATGCTGGCTGGCGGCCGTCGCCAGAAGAATCTCAGCCTCGCCGATTTCGGCACCGCGGATATCGCCAACTTCTGGCTCCTCTACACGATCAACTCTCACTTCCCGATCTTCCAGCATCTGCTCGAAGTGCGGCGCGGCCACCCCTCGAAACTCTACGAAACTATGCTCTCGCTCGGTGGGGCCATGACGACGTTTTCGACGACCCTGCATCCCCGCGACCTGCCCAAGTACGACCATGACAACCTCGCTGGTTGCTTCAGTGAGCTCGATGACATGATCCGCAATCTGCTCGAAACCGTCATCCCGAGCAACTTCATTTCGCTGCCCCTCAAGCTTCTCCAGCCTTCGATTTGGGGCACCCCGCTGGCCGAGGATCGCTTCCTCAAAAACACTCGCTTGTACCTCGCGGTCACCTCCGAGATGAATGAAGCTGACCTCATCACCAAGGTGCCGCATCTCATCAAACTCTGTTCGGCCAATCACATTGAACATCTCGTCCGCCAGGCGCTCCCTGGTGTGCCGCTGACTCATGTTCCCAAGCCGCCCAGCGGTGTCCCCGCGAAGCTGAACTCACAGTACTTCAGTCTCGATCAAGCTCCGGGCGGGATGGCGTGGGAAGCGATTGTTCGTTCGCGGAATCTGGCGGCGTATGTTCCGGCAGACTTTCCCCGTCCCCAACTGGAACTAATAATTCTTCTTCCGGAGGGAGCAGCGCGCTAAGCCGAAACGGCTGCCGTTCCCAATACGTCAACGATCGCCACGCCCATTCCAGCGGGCCGAAGCGATAGTGCCGCAGCCAGATCGGACTCACGATCAGTTGCACGGTCCAAATCGCCGCCACGACGTAGTAAAGCTGGTGGCGCTCCAGTTTGCCGTACCAGCCGAATCCGTAGCCCCCGTAGAAGATCGTCGTGCCGATCAGCGTGTCTAGAATGTAGTTACTGAACGCCGTTTGCCCCACCGCGGCCAGCCGACTCGTCAGCCAAACCATCCGCCCGGCTTTCACCACCAACACAAGCAAGGCCACGTGCCCGACCGCGACCAGCACCCGGCCGAGTTGATAAAATCCGAACGCGTACCAGGATGCAAAAATATCCCAGTTCGCCGCCGCCATCCGCCATGCGAGCGTGGCATTCAAAGTCAGTCCCAGTCCATAACCCACCGCCAGCAACTTCGCGTAGAAGCTGACGCTGCGGTCGCCCGTGAGAACCCCAGCCTTGTATAGGCCCATGCCGAGCAGCAGGAACGCGAGCACGTCCCAACTTCCGGGCGAATAGTAGGGCCCTGAATGCCACTCCTCGACGGTCGCCACTCGTCGCTTGAAGTTGGCCGCGTAGTTTCCCCGGTAGGCATCCACCTCTTTGGCGATCTTCTCGGGTTCCGGCACCCAATCTTTACTCCGGCTCTCCCACTGCTCTTTGTCCTTCTTCTGCTCGTCGGTTAGCTTCCCGCCCTCTTTTTCGAGTTTCTGCGCGGCGACGGCCTTATCCCGCAGCACGGGCAGTTGACTGGCCTCGTAGACGCCCACCCCTGACATAATTGCAATCAGTAACAACCCAACACCGATCAGGGTCCGCGCGCTCAACTTTCGTAGTGGATACAAAATCAAAGACGATAGGGCGTAGTAATAGAGGATGTCCCCAATCCAAAGAAAGTAGGCGTGGATCATGCCAAACAGCATGAGCCACAGATTCCGCCGGTAGTAGATATCCGCCGTGTCGGGACCCCCTCGCGAGGTCAGCAGCACCGCCCCGGCCCCGAACAACAACGAGAAGATGGCCCGCATCTTTCCGTCGAAGATGACGATCTGCAGGAACCAGGCCCACCAGTTCGCACCCGCCGTTCCCCCCATGACGTTGGGGTTCGCCTCGGCCGCCGCGGGCATCGAGAAGCTCAGGATGTTCATCAGCAGAATGCCCAATAGCGCAAAGCCGCGGAGAACATCCAGCGTTAGAATTCGATCTTCACCCCGAACCGGGGCAGCGGATGGCATGCCCCATTATTGTACGGTCAGAGATTACTTCTTGAGGGCGAAGACCAACACGACGGCGATCGCAATGACGAGCAAACCGACGAAGAGCAGGATCGGCACCAAATTTGATTTTGGCGCGGTTACCTGGACTGACGGTAGCTGCGGCATTTGCGGAGCTTGCATTTGGGGCATCTGGGGCATTTGCGGTGCTTGCATCTGCGGCATGCCGGGCACGTACGGCATCTGCGGAGCTTGGGGCATTTGCGGCATCTGGGGAACTTGGGGCACCTGCAGATCCGCTAGATTGAACCCACCGCCCGGCGCTGGAGGGGCGGCACCTCCCCCGGCGTCTGGCGCTCCCGGACCCTTGGGGGCGGCAAACATGCGGGTGTATTCGCTCGGCCCCGGCGCTGGCTGGCCCGCTCCGGGGCCACCGGGGGCTCCGAATTTGGGTGCCGAAAACGCTTGGGTGGCTCCAGACTGCGGCGTGTTGCCGGCCGAGGAGGGGAAGTTCGGCGTAGGCGGGGCGGAGGCGGCCGGCGGAAACACCGGGCTCTTGGGCGGAGAAGCCCCAAAACCACCCGGCTGCGGAGAGCCGAACCCGGTGGAAGGCGGGGGGCTGCCCGCGGATCCAGCGGTCCCGAACATACTTGTGAATTGTCCTGGGGCGTCTACCGCCTTTGGCAGCGGCAATCCCGACCCGGCGTTGGGCAACCCTCCCCCCATTCCGCCGCTATCGGGGAACTGAGAGGGCATGGTGGGCGGCGCAGGCGGTGGCGCTCCGGGCGAGGCTGAGAACATCCGCGTAAACTCGCCGGGGCCCTGCGAAGCGGCCCCAGGACCTTTGGCTGGGGCTGGCGGCAGTGGCGGAAGCGGGGGCAAAGCGGCTGGCGGCTGCGCTGCGAAGGCGGGCGGTGCCGGTGCCGCTGGCGGGGCCGAGGGGGCGTTGAACATCATCGTAAACTCCCCCGCGCCTCCCTTGGCTGGCTGCGCCGGGGTGGCTGGCGGGACGGCAGGTGGAGAAATCGACGGAGCGGAAAACATTCTCGTGAACTCGCCTGGCGCCGCCGCCGGGGCGCTGGACATGGAAGTGCCTGGCTTATCCCGGGAAGGTACCTGGAACAGCTTCATGAAATCGTCGTCGCGGGCTCCCGCTCCGGCTGGCTGCTTGGCAGAACCATCCGGCGCTGGCGTGGCGGAGAACATTTGCGTGAACTCGCTGCGCGCGGGCGCAACCGGTTTTACTTCGGAGCCGGACGCCGGGGTCATGGCTTTAAACGGAGGCAACGTTTCGCCCCGTTCGAGGGCTCCGGGCGCGATGGGGGCACGGAATGGCGGCAGCGTTTCGCCCCGCTCGAGCGCTCCGGGTGGGATGGGGGCGCGGAATGGCGGCAACGTCTCCCCTCGTTCGAGAGCACCTTGTGCAATCGGCGCTCGAAACGGCGGCAGCGTCTCTCCCCGTTCAATCGCTCCTGGTGAAATGGCTCCATGGGAGGGGGCCGCTGAAGGAAACATCGCTGTAAACGATGACGCTGCCGGGGCTGGCGGAGCGCTGGCTGGAGGAGGAAGTGGTGGTGCCGCGGTGACCGGCGGTGGTTCCGCCATCGCGAACATGGACGTGAACGCGGTCGTATCTCCCAACGATCCCGCGGCGGCCGGGGGCGGAGTGGCCTTCGGGGCCACCGGGGCCGTCGGTTTTGGGGGCTCGGCGGTGGCGAACATCGAGGTGAATGTGACCGTATCACCGGCTACTTCCGGCGTGGGAGCCGCTGGTGCCGCTGGTTGCGGAGCAACCACGGGGGGAGTCGGTGCTTTGAACATCGAGGTGAAGGTGACCGTATCACCGGCCACTGTTGGCTGAGGGGCCGCGGGCACCGTTGGGGTCGGAGCAACCACGGGGGGAGTCGGTGCTTTCGGGAGTTCTGCCGTCGCGAACATTGAGGTGAAAGAGACGGTCTCTCCCCCCAGCGGAGAGGGAGGCGGCGCGTCGGCAATTGGCGCTTTCGGTGCCTCCGGCGGCGCAACCGGCTTGGCCGGTTCCGGCGTTGCAAACATGGACGTGAAAGAGACGGTCTCTCCACCCATCGCAGGCGGACGAGCGGCCGGTGCTGGCGCGACCGGCGCCGCGAACGAAGCCGTAAACGAAGACGGCTCGCTCGTCAATGCTGGGGAAGGGGCCGGGGGAGCGGCCGGGGGAGGGAAGATCAGCTTCGGCATCTCGGCCGTCGCGATTTCGCTCGCGGCAATCGAGGGCAGGGAATCCACCCAGCTCCGCAGCGTCTTCCGGTCTGGCAGTAACTCGGCCACGACATACGGGCTGCCTTCCAGCTCGCCACGTTCCACAATCATTCGCGTTTCCGCGGCACCGAGTCGATCCAGCTTCGCCAGAATCGCAATGTTCTCCGGCGTTCTTCCGGCCACAAAGATGTGGACCTCGAGCGCCCGGCCCGTCGCAGTCTCTCTGGCGACGAACGTCTTGATGCCGTCATCTCGAAGCGGGGCCAGCAATTCGTATTTTTCGTAGAAGCTCATCGGCCAATTCGCCCTTATAGAGTCCCAAGCTTACCATGTAGCGCGGAATCCGAACCTCGATCCCATCACCGATTTTCATTAGATAATACACTGAATATTTGCTGGGTGTCGCGGGATTTCCTTACGCTTTCCGCGTAACATCTGTAAGGAGCGTATGATGAACGAGCTCTATGGTAGAGTGAATGCTGCCAGGAATGGCAAGGTTCCGGAATGAAACAGCTTTCCCGTGTCGTCTGGTCAGAGGGGATGTATCTCGGGCCTCACCATTTTCAGGTGCAGGGCCGATACTTCGAAGACTCCATCCGTTTTGCCACCTCCTCGCTTTGGTTTGAAGCATGGGGGCTGATCGGGTGTGAGCTCGATTCTGAGGCTCTCCTTAACGGCTCTCTGGCGTTGCTACACGCCCGGGGAGTCTTCCCCGATGGCCTGGCCTTCCACATGCCAGACCACGATTCGCTTCCGGCCCGGCGGGCCTTTGCGGACCTGTTCCCCGTTACGCGAGACACCGTCACTGTGCTTCTCACCGTGCCGCCGATGAAGCACAACGGGCTGAACTGTCTCCCCTCCGAGGACGCCCCCAACCCCACCGTGCGCTACGCCGCCCAGCCGGTTTCCCTTTTTGACGAAACCACCGGACGCGACGAAAAGCCGGTCCGCCTGGGGCGGAAGAACGTCCGTCTGGTGCTCGATACCGAGCCGTTCGACCCCCAACAATCCATCGCCATCGCCCGCGTCCAACGCGACGGCACCGGCGGTTTCGTCTTCGATCGGGACTTCGTTCCGCCGTGCATCCAGATCGGGGCCAGTGAGCGCCTGCTCTCCATGCTCGCCCGGCTCATCGACATTCTGGAAGAAAAAAGTTCCACCCTCAGCCGGGGCAAGACCGCCGGGGCCAGCCTGTGGAGCGAATACTCGACCAGCGAAATTGCCACGTTCTGGATGCTCCATAGCGTCAATGCCGCCGTCCCTGAGCTCCGGCACATCCTGCGCGTCAAAAAGGGCCACCCCGAAGAGCTCTACACCACGATGGCCCGCCTGGGTGGTGCCCTCTGTACTTTCGCGATCGAATCTCATCCCCGCGACATCCCGCTCTACGACCATCGAAAATTAGACAAAACTTTTGAAGCGCTCGACCTCCATATCCGCACTCATCTGGAGACGATCGTGCCCACTCGCTTTGTTGAGATCCATCTGGAAAAAACCGCGGACTACTTCTACTCGGGAGCCGTCAGCGATACGCGTGCGCTCAATAAGTCCCGCTGGATCCTGGCTATCCGCTGCAATATCGGGGAAGCCGAAGTGATCCGCCGAACCCCCATGCTGGCGAAGCTCAGTTCGGCCGACTGGGTCGCCAAACTCGTCGAAAGAGCGATGGGCGGCATGTCGCTCACCCATCTTCCGGTCCCCCCGTCGGCGATCCGCAGTCGCGTCGACGCGCAATATTTTTCCGTCACCTGTGCCGACCCCCACTGGAGCCAGATCAACCGCACCCGTCAAGTCGGACTCTACATCCCCGGCGACCTGCCGGACCCCAAGCTCGAGCTGTTTGCGTTGCTAGACTCGTAACACCCTTGCCCACGAGGACTCGATGAACCCTTCTGCCCCTCAAGCCCCACCCGCCGCGTACGGCACCGAACGTCGCGCGGAGAATCTCGCCTTCGTCTTTCAGGAAGTCTTTACCGTCGCCGAACGGTTGCGCTCGAATCGCCAGCCCGTTACGGACGCCAACATCTTCCGCCAGCAGGTCCGCGAAGCTCTCAAAATGGCGGACGCCGAAGCGCGCAAGCGGGGCTACGACCAGCAGGAGATCCAACTTGCGATTTTCGCCGCCGTTGCTTTTCTGGACGAATCGATCCTGAACCTGCGGAGCCCGGTCTTCGCCGATTGGCCCCGACAGCCGCTGCAGGAAGAGTATTTCGGCCATCATGTCGCCGGAGAAGTCTTCTTCCAGCACCTCAACAATCTTGTCCGCATGAACGACTCGCAGTCGCTCGCCGATCTGCTCGAGATGTTCCAGCTTTGCATGTTGCTCGGTTTCGCGGGTCGCTACTCGATCGGCAATCGCGCCGAAATCGGCCCGATCGTGAACGCCGTGGGGGAAAAGATCGCGCGGATCCGCCGCTCTTCCGCCCTGCTGTCGCCAGATTGGCAACCGCCACCCTCCACCGGTGCCCCCACTTCCACCCAGGACCCCTGGGTCAAACGCCTTCTCTACGGGGCTATCGGCGCCGTTGTCTTCGCCGTAGCCGGTTATGGTCTCTACTACTTCCTGTTGGACGGCGGTATCGACACGCTCAAGCAGTTGGCCCTCGGACGCTAAGGGAACTTTGCCATGTCACCTCTCGTAATCGCACTTATCGGACTCGTTGTTTGGATCGGTCTTTCGGTCGGTCTCGGTTTTCTGCTCGGCCTCAAAGACGCGACGCTCTACATCTTCATCGGGCTGCTAAGCATCGTGGGCATCATCGGTGCCGGCTTCTTTGTGTGGTGGAAAAATAAGCAGGACGCCGCCAGCGGCGCCAAACCGAGCGGCGATCCCGAGATCGACCAGCTGGTCAAAGAAGTCGACGCCAAACTCGCCGCCGCGAAAGCCGTCGCCGGGGCCAAGATCGGCAACCTTCCGCTCTTCTTCGTCATGGGCGAACCCGGCAGCGTCAAGACCACGACCGTCGTCCAATCCGCCCTCGAACCAGAACTCGTCTGCGGCCAGGTCTATCAAGAAACCAATATCGTTTCGACGCGCCTGGCGAACGTCTTCCTGGCTAAAAACTCTCTATTTCTCGATGCCGGCGGCGCCCTAATGGGTAACGCCGAACGTTGGCAGCGTCTGGTTCGCCGCATGGCCCCGGGCGGGATGAAGTCGGTCATGGGCGGCTCCGCCCAAGCCCCTCGCGCCGTCGTCGTCTGCTTCGATGTCGAACGCTTCATGACCCCCGGCGGTGGCGAGGCCATCACGGCTTCGGCCCGCAATCTGAACGCTCGCCTCGGCGATATCGCCCAAACCTTGGGCATCAACTTCCCCGTCTACGTGCTGTTCACCCGCATGGACCGCATGCCGTTTTTCCACGAGTTCGTGCGGAATTTCTCGAACGAAGAAGCATTCCAGGTTCTGGGGGCCACCGTCCCGATGCAGAACTTTTCGGCGCAGGGCATCTACGCCGAAGACGCCAATAAGCAGGTCACCGACCTGTTCCAGAATATCTGCTACTCCCTCGGCGATAAGCGTCTCTTCTATCTCCCGCGCGAAACCGACCCGGAGAAACTCCCTGGCGCTTACGAGTTTGCCCGCGAGTTCCGCAAGTTGCGGACGCCGATCGTGCAGTTCCTGGTCGACCTTTGCCGGCCCAGCCAACTCCGGACGTCTCCGTTCCTGCGCGGCTTCTATTTTTCCGGTGTCCGCCCCATCATCGTCGACGATAGCGGTGGCCTCCGCAGCGCCCGGGAACAGCACCAGCCTGCCCTCGACGCCGGCTCCAGCGCGACGAAAGTGTTCAAACTCGGACCCGGCGGCCTCATGGCCCAAGGCGCTCCGGGCGGCACTCCGACGGTCGGTGCCACGCGCAAGGTTCCGCAATGGACCTTCCTTGGCCGCCTCTTCAACGACATTCTGCTGGGTGACAAAGACGCCCTGATGGCCTCTAGTTCGTCTACCAAGACGAGTATGGCGCAGCGGATCCTTCTGGCCACCGCCGCCGTTCTGGGCCTGGGTGCGCTCATCGGATTTACCGTCTCGTACTTCAACAACCGTTCGCTCGAAAACAACGCCATCGAAGCCGCTCGCGGCATGGCCAGTGTTAACGCCGCCGACCCCGCCGCCCTCCCCGAAGTCTCCGCGCTCGAAAAGCTCGAAGTCCTCCGCGGGACCCTCCAAGCCCTGGATGGATATCGCGTCAACGGCTCGCCCTACAGCTACCGCTGGGGCCTGTACTCCGGCGACGCCGCCTATCCGGAAGTCAAGAAAATCTGGTGCCAGAAGTTCAATCAGCAGCTTCTCGGCCCGACGGTTCTGAACCTGAAGAGCCAGATGAGCCGCCTGCCCGCGACGCCGAATCCGAACGACGATTATTCGGCGAACTTCTCGAACCTGCGGACGTATCTCACTCTCACGGCTTACCCGGACAAGACGCAGCCCGAGGTCACTACCCCGGCTCTGCTCGCGGCCTGGTCGCAGGGCAAGAACGTCGACGAACCCCGCCAGAAGCTTGCTCGCCAGCAGTTCGAGTTCTACAGCGAGTTCCTGAAGACCGGAGGCTGCCCGCTGCCCTTCGAACCCGAACCCGTCAGCAACGCGCGGCGTTACCTGTCGGGATTCTCCGGCGTGAAGCCCATCTACCTCTCCATGATCGCGGCGGCCAACAAGGTCAACAAGCCGGTCAATTTTAACCGCGATATCAAGAACTCCGCCGACTTCGTCCTCAACAACAAAGACGTACTCGGTGCCTTCACCCGCCCCGGCTTCGCCTCCATGGCGGGCTTCATCAAGAATCCGAAGGCCTTCTTCGGCGGCGAGACGTGGGTGCTTTGCGGCGATACCGCCGTTAGTAAAGACACCGCCCGCACCACCTGCAATACCTCCCAAAACTTCGAGCCGGTGCAACTCGGCAAGGACATTACGGAGCTTTACTCCGCCGATTACATTCTTGCCTGGCAGACCTACATCAAGAACTCTTCGGTCGTAAAGTTCAAGGATCTCGAAGACGCGGCCGTCAAGCTGGAAGCGGTCTCGAACAACTCCACGCCTTTGCTCGCGCTGTTCTGGCTTGCGACCCAACACACCTCCGTCGACAACGATAAGGTGAAGGTCGCGCTACAGCCGATCCACGAAGTCGTCCCCCCGCCGGCCACCAACCCGGGCTATATTTACGCGGAAAAAACGGGACCCTACATCGAGTCCCTGGCCAAGCTCCAGACCGGTGTCGTCGAAGCGGCTGCGGCGAAAACCGACGTGAACATCGCGGCCAAGACCGTTACGATGGCCGGCGAATCGCACATGCTCGTCAAGAGCATCGCCCGGCGTTTCAACCCGGACCCCGCCGCCAAAATGGACGACCTCTCAGCGAAACTTCTCGACGACCCGATCCTGCAAGTGGAACGGATGCTCAAAGGGGTCGGCGCCGACGAACTCAACTCAAAGGGCGGCGGTATGTGCAAAAGCTACAATGCCGTGTTCAGCAAGTTCCCGTTCAATCCGGCCTCGAAAGTCGACGCCACTCTCGATGACGTCAACAAAATCTTCCGTCCGAGCGATGGCCTTCTGCCCACCTTCTACAAAGAAAACTTGCAGAAGTATTTGAAGAAGGACGGCGGAGAGTACAAGCCCACGGGCGAGCCGGGCCCCATTCAGATGAACGCTAACTTCGTTCGGTTCTTCAACGAAACGATGCGTTTCAGCGACATGCTCTATCCGGGCGGCGTACAGTCGCCGGCCCTTCGCTACACCCTCACCCCTATTAAAACCGACGTCGTGCAAAGCTATAGCGTCAGTATCGATGGCCAAAAGGCCAACCTAACCGCGGGCAACGGGAAGCAGTTTAGCTGGCCCGGCGGCAGTGGTGAGACTAAGATCACGGCTAAAGTCGGCACGGCGGATTTCTCCGTCGCCGGCGATACCGGGCTCTGGGCTTTGTTCCACTTCTTTGCCAATGCGGACAACCAAACCCAATCCGGTTCGAACTACATTCTCGAATGGATCCCGCGCCAGGGCCGTAACAACGAAATCCAAAAGGTCGAAGGCCGCGAAGTCCATTACAAATTCCAGGTAGACGTTGCCGTCTTCTCGAAAAACTTCTTCAAACAGCTCGGCTGCGTATCGAACCCGGCGAAATAGTACCATGTGGAGGTAATACCCCAATCCAATGCAGCTTCCCTCACGCATCGGCAAGTACGAACTTCAGGAATTCCTGGGCGGCGGTATGTCGCACGTCTATCGCGCCCAAGATACTGTCCTAGGCCGCACCGTTGCCGTCAAAATCCTGACTGAGCAAGGTGCCGTCGACGCCGAAGCCAAAGCCCGCTTTCTTCAAGAAGCCCGCCTCGCCTCCAGCATCGTCCACGAAAACATCATCAGCGTCCATGATTTCGGCGAGGAACAAGGCAAGCCCTTTATCGTCATGGAGTTCTTGCGCGGCGAAAGTCTCCGCGAAGCCCTCCGCAGCGGTCGGGCCGGGGACTCGCGCAATCGCCTCCTGCTGGCCGTCCAAATCGCCAAGGCGATCGACTACATCCATCAGAAGAAAATCATCCACCGGGATATCAAACCCGAAAATCTCCAGATCGATCAGACCGGTCGCATCAAACTGATGGATTTCGGCATCGCGAAGTCCGAAGGGATGCAGTTGACCCGCGCCGGCTTCACCCTTGGGACGCCCTACTACATGGCCCCGGAGCAGGTTCTGGGCCAACAAGTGACGCACGCGGTGGACGTCTACGCTTTCGGTATCCTGCTGTCTGAAATGCTCACCGGCCTCAAGCCGATTAACGGCGAGACCATCGAAAGGATCTTCCATCAGATTCTTTACGAGCCGCTCAATACCGACACTCTCCGCCAAGCTGGTGTGGCGGATCCGGTGATTCAGATTGTCACTCGCTGTACCGCCAAGAGCCCGCAGGACCGCTACCCTCGCCTTTGGGACGCCGCCGTCGATATCGAGCGTTTTCTCGGCCTCAGCCCCGCGCCCCTGCGGCCAGTCACCGGTTCTATCTCGATGCCCCCTCCTGGCTCGTTGCAGCAACCACCGTCTCCGACGTCCGCGCAGCCGTCGGCCCCGCAGCCCTCAGCAACGATGCCCTCCGCCGCCCGGCCGACCCAGCAGGCTGCGCCGTATACCCCTTCCGCCGCTTACACCGCGCCCGTCCCGGTCGCGCAGGCACCTCCTCCAGACGACGGCCTGCCCGCGTTTCTTCGCGTCCTCCCGGCCCCGCTCCAAAGCCAAACCGGGCTCATGATCCTGGTCGCCGTCGGCGTCCTTCTCGTCATGGGGATCCTCTACTCTCTCCTGTCGTTAGTGTCGTAATCGATCCCGTATGCAGCTGCCGGCGCGCTTTGCCAAATACGAGTTGCAGGAGTTCCTCGGCGGAGGCATGTCTCACGTCTACCGGGCTGTTGACACGGTGATCGGCCGTACTGTCGCCGTAAAAATCCTCACGGAACAAGGCATCAAGGACGAAGAAGCCAAGCAGCGGTTTCTTCACGAAGCCCGCATGTCGGGCTCGATTCAGCACGACTACATCGTCACCGTGCACGATTACGGGGAAGAGCAGGGCTATCCCTTCATCGTTCTCGAATTTCTTCACGGCGAAGATCTCCGCGAGGCTATCCGTAAAAATCATGTCGGCGATGTCGCCAACAAGACGCGGATCGCCCTGGAAGTCGCCCAAGCCCTGGCCTACGTCCATCAGCGCGGCATCATCCATCGCGACATTAAACCCGAGAACATCTACATCGAAGAGTCCGGCCGCTCCAAGCTCATGGATTTCGGCATCGCCAAAGCCGAAGGTTTCAACCTGACGAAAGCGGGAAACTCCATGGGCACGCCGTTCTACATGTCGCCCGAGCAGGTCATGGGGGCGACCATCACCCCGCTGGCCGACGTCTACTCCTACGGCATGTTGCTGTACGAACTCTTCAGCGGTGTCAAACCCGTCACCGGCGATACCCTCCAGCGCCTCTTCTACATCATCCTGAACGAGCATCCCGATCCGAACCCTTTGCTCGCCTCGGGCACTCCGCCCAGCGTGATGGATCTCATCCAACGCTGCACGGCCAAGAAGCCCGAGCATCGGATTCAAAGCTTCAATGCCATCGCCGATGCGCTAAAGGGTATTCTCGCCGGGAACTATCCGCCGCCGGCTGCCACCCAGCCCTCGTACAACTACTCCCCGACCCCAACCCCGATCCCGACTCCCGCCCCTGCGAATTCGAATCTCGTTCCGATCCTGGCCGTAGCCGGTGTCGCTGTCGTGCTCGTCGCCGCCGCTGTCTCCGGTTGGTTCTATTACAGCAATACCAAAACCGAGCCGAACGCCAAACAGCCCGAACCGAAGCAAACGCTGCCCGTCAAAGGCGGCTCCGTCCTCCCCGTTCCCGCCGGTCCTTACTTGGCCGGGATGAGTAAAGTCTCGGTCGATCTGCCCGCTTTTTCGATCGATCGAACGGAAGTCTCGAACCAAGCCTATTCCGAGTTCGCGGCGGCCAACGGCCTTCCCCTGCCCACCGGTGCATCGAATCTCCCGGTCGTTAACGTCTCTTTCAACCAAGCCCAGGCCTTTTGCAAATGGGCCGGCAAGCAACTTCCCACCGAATCCCAGTGGGAGAAAGCCGCACGCGGCACCGATGGCCGCACCTACCCCTGGGGCAGCGAGCTAAAGGCCGATCTGGTCATCGCGAAAGAAAATCCCCTCGCCGCCTCCGGCCCGGCGGCGGTGGATTCTCTCGCCGTCGGCAAAAGCCCCTTCGGCGTGCTGCACATGGCGGGCAACGTTTGGGAATGGGTGGACCGGCCCCACTCGCCCAGCCCCGCGGCCGTCGAAAGCCTGCGCACTGCCCTGAAGCCACCGCCCAATGCGCAAGAACCCTGGGAGTACATCAAAGGCGGCTCCTATGATCGCGGGATCTCCGAAGCGTTAGCCTATGAATGGGTCAGCCTCCCCGCCCGGTTTTCCAGCTCCAATATCGGCTTCCGGTGCGTACTTCCGCCTGCTCTTTAATGCGGTAACCGGCCTAGAACCTTTACACTGAAGAAATGGGCAATATTCTCCAGTCCCTCCCTCTTGGGGACAAGGTCGGCATCGCATTTTCCGGCGGCTTAGATACCAGCGCCGCCATCTATTGGATGCGGCAAAAGGGCGCGGTGCCTTACTGCTACACCGCCAATCTCGGCCAGCCCGACGAACCGGACTACGACGAGATCCCCAAGCGCGCCATGGAGTGCGGTGCGGAACTCGCCCGGCTCATTGATTGCCGTCCGCAGTTGGTTCGCGAAGGCCTCGCCGCCTTGCAGTGTGGCGCCTTCCATATCACCACCGCCGGGGTCCCGTATTTCAACACCACCCCCATCGGCCGAGCCGTCACCGGCACCATGCTCGTCGGGGCGATGAAGGAAGACGAAGTCAATATCTGGGGCGACGGCAGCACCTACAAGGGCAATGACATCGAGCGCTTCTATCGCTACGGTCTCATGGTCAACCCCAAGCTCAAGATTTATAAACCCTGGCTCGACCAAACCTTCATCGACGAACTCGGTGGCCGCAAAGAGATGTCCGAGCTGCTCGAGAAAGCTGGCCTCGGCTACAAAATGTCGAAGGAAAAGGCCTATTCCACCGATTCCAACATCTGGGGAGCCACCCACGAAGCCAAGGATCTGGAGTTCCTCAACGCCGGCATCAAGATCGTCGAACCCATCATGGGCGTCGCCTTTTGGAAAGAAGACGTCGCCGTGAAAGCCGAAACCGTCACGGTCGAGTTTCACGAAGGTCTGCCTGTTGCGCTCAACGGCCAGCGTTTTGACGATCAGGTCGCCCTCGTCCTGGAAGCCAACCGCATCGGCGGCCGCCACGGCCTCGGCATGAGCGACCAGATCGAGAACCGCATCATTGAAGCCAAAAGCCGCGGTATCTACGAAGCTCCCGCCATGGCGCTGCTCTTCATCGCCTACGAGCGGCTCCTGTCCGGCATCCACAACGAAGGCACGCTCGAGCAGTATCACACGCTCGGTCGCCGTCTCGGCCGTCTGCTCTACGAAGGCCGCTGGTTCGATCCGCAAGCCATGATGCTGCGCGAAACCCTGCAGCGTTGGGTAGCCAAGGCCGCCACTGGCGAAGTCTCCATCGAACTCCGCCGCGGGAACGACTATTCGATTCTCGATACCAAGAGCCCCAACCTCACCTACAAGCCCGAGCGCCTGACCATGGAGAGCGGCAAAGGAGAGTTCAGCCCGCTCGACCGCATCGGGCAGCTCACGATGCGCAACTTGGACATCACCGATAGCCGCGACAAACTCTTTATCTACTCCAGCGCCGGGCTCATCGGGCCCGGAGCGTTTGAAGGCATGCGCCTGCTCGAAGGCGAAAAGAGCGAAGACTAGGCTAAGTCTTCCAGCCGGATCGAAGCGGTCTCCGCCGCCAGCGGAGCCACCGCTTCGTCCGCGGCATACGCCACGATGGAGCCGTACCGTTCCCCGGTCGGCTCCCGATGCACCACGATGCACCGGTCGCGCAAATCCAACACCCAATACTCGGTGATCCCGGCTTGGGCGTAAAGGGCGGCCTTGGCACCCAGGTCGTACTCCCGGGTGCTCACCGAAATCTCAACCACCAGATGAATATCATTCGGTCCGGGATTCACCGCACGAAAACAGTCAGCGGGGCGGCGCAGCACCGTCGCGTCGGGCTCCGGCTCATTGGTCCGGTTCAAGAGTGAATTCAGATCAATCGAAATCTCTTGTTGGACATAGTCCGAGCCAAACACTTGGCGGAGCCACTGCAAGAAATGATGCAACACCACCGAGTGCAAAGGTGACTTTCCCATACGCGGAATCAACTCCCCGTCTATCAGCTCAAACTTCTCCAGTTCCAGCACTCCCGCCGACTGCAGCACCCGGCAATCTTCACGGGTTAGCCCCCGCCGCATCCCAGGCGGAAGTTGCGCGGATTGAGCTTCTACTACGGCAGGCATTGCCCCATCATAACCCGCCACAGCGCTACACTGCCTAGAAGCATGCGCCCCTTCCTGTTCCTCGCCTCCGTCGCCTTCCTCGCCGCCGCCGATGACGCCAAACTCCTCAAAGACCTGAAGTACCGCTCCATCGGCCCCTACCGTCCGGCCCCAACCCGGAACGCGGCGTCTTCAAATCCGACAACGGCGGCAAAACCTGGAAGCAATCCTTCACCCGCGGCGATAAAGCCGGCTGCGTCGACATGGTCCTTGACCCTGCCAACCCCAACATCCTCTACGCCGGCATGGGCGAACAGCCCATCCGCGGCAACGCCTCCCACGGCGATGGCGTCTATAAATCCATCGACGGCGGTCGCTCCTGGGCGCACGTTGGCCTCGCCGAAACCCGCCAAATCGGCCGCGTCCGCATCCATCCGAAGAACCCCGAAATCGTCTACGTCTGTCCGGCCCCAACCCGGAACGCGGCGTCTTCAAATCCGACAACGGCGGCAAAACCTGGAAGCAATCCTTCACCCGCGGCGATAAAGCCGGCTGCGTCGACATGGTCCTTGACCCTGCCAACCCCAACATCCTCTACGCCGGCTTCTGGCAGGTCATCCGCACCCCCTACAGCATGGAGTCTGGCGGCCCCGGCAGCGGACTCTTCAAATCCACCGACGCCGGCGAAACCTGGACCGAAATCGGCCGTAACCCCGGCGGACCCTCCAAAGGCGTCCAAGGCAAAATCGGTATCGCCGTCTCTCCCGCCAATCCCGACCGCCTCTGGACCATCATCGAAGCCGAGGACGGCGGCGTCTTTCGCTCCGAAAACGCCGGCAAAACCTGGACCCGCGTCAACGACCAACGCATGCTCCGCCAGCGCGCCTGGTATTACTCCCGCATCTTCGCCGACCCCGTCAAACCCAACACCGTCTACGTCCTCAACGTCGGCTTCCATCGCTCCGACGACGGCGGCAAAACGTTCACCGCCATCCAAACGCCCCATGGCGACAACCACGATCTCTGGATCGCCCCCAACGATCCCAACCGCATGATTGAAGGCAACGACGGCGGTGCCAACGTCTCTTCGAACGGCGGACGCTCCTGGTCCACCATCATGAACCAGCCTACCGCCCAGTATTACCGCGTCGCGCTCGACGACGATTTCCCCTACGGCATCTACGGCGCCCAGCAGGACAACACCACCCTAAAGGTCAAATCGCGCGGCAACTCGGGCGCCATTACCGAGAACGATTGGCACGCCGTCGGCGGCGGTGAAAGCGGCTGGATCGCCCCCGATCCCAAGGATTCGAGCATCGTCTACGCCGGCTCCTACGGCGGTCTCCTCACCCGCTACGACCACCGCTCCGGCCAAGTCCGCACCGTCAACGTCTGGCCGGATAACCCCATGGGCGCGGGCGCCGAAGCCATGAAGTTCCGCTTCCAATGGAACTTCCCCCTGCTCTTCTCTCCCCACGATCCAAACGTGCTGTACACCGGCGGCAACATGGTCTTCCGGTCCACGAACGAAGGGCAATCCTGGCAGGCGATCAGCCCCGATCTCACCCGCAACGACAAGTCCAAACAAGGCTCCTCCGGCGGCCCAATCACCCAAGACAACACGAGCGTCGAATACTACTGCACCATCTTCACAATCGACGAATCCCGCCTCGCGAAAGGCCTCATCTGGGCCGGTAGCGACGACGGCCTCGTCCATGTCACCCGCGACGGCGGGAAAACCTGGACCAACGTCACCCCCGGCAAGGACATCATGCCCGAGTGGATCCAGATCAACTCCATCGACGCCTCCCCCCACGATCCCGCCACCGCCTACGTCGCCGCCACGGCCTACAAAAGCGACGATCATCGCCCCTACCTCTACCGCACCACCGACTACGGCAAAACCTGGAAGAAAATCGTCACCGGCATCACCGGCAACGCCTTCACCCGGGTCATCCGGGAAGATCCCAACCGGCGCGGCCTGCTCTTCGCCGGCACCGAAACCGGCCTGTTCCTCTCGCTCGACAACGGCGACAACTGGCAACAGTTCCAGCTCAATCTGCCCGTCGTCCCCATCACGGATCTCGCCTTCCACAAGCGCGAAAACGATCTCGTCATTGCCACCCAGGGCCGCTCTTTCTGGGTCTTCGATGACCTCCCCATCCTCCACCAGCTCACCGACAAAATCCGCACCTCGGCCATCCATCTGTTCGAACCCAAACCCGCCTACCGCTACGCCGGCCCCGGCCCGAATCGTCGCGGTGGCGGCGGCGCCTCCGGCCAGAATCCGCCCACCGGCGTCGTCGTCAACTACCTGCTGCAAGCCAAGCCCAAAGGCGAGGTGACCCTCGAATTCCTCGACCCCGCCGGCAAGCTCATCAAGAAGTTTTCGAGCAAGGCCGTCGAGGCGCCCGCCGCCTCTCGTCCCGCCGCCGATGATGATGACGAGGACGGCCCCCGCGCTCCCGCCCCGCCCGCGCGCGTCCCCGCCGCGGCGGGCATGAACCGTTTTACCTGGAACATGCGCTATCCGGACGCCACCACCTTCCCCGGCATGATCTATTGGGCCGGCACTTCGAACGGCCCGCTGGCGGTTCCGGGCAGCTACACGGTCAAGCTAACCGTGGACGGCGAAACCCTTGCGCAACCCTTCGTCATCAAGAAGGATCCCCGCATGGGGGGCTCGGTCTCCGATCTCCAAAAGCAGTTCGATCTCGCCTTGCAGCTCCGCGATAAGGTCAGCCAGGCGAACGACGCCGTGATCAAAATCCGCGATATCCGCAAGCAGATCGAGGAACTCATCGCCCGCGCCGCAACGGTGAAGTCGGTTGTCGACGCCGGCAAGAAGCTCGCCGCCGAACTCACGACCGTCGAGCAGGAGTTATACCAGACCAAGAACCAAAGCGGTCAGGATCCGTTGAACTATCCCATCAAGCTGAACAACAAACTGGCCGCGCTCTTGAGCGTCGTGCAAAGTTCGGACACCGCTCCCACGGCGCAATCCAATCAGGTGTTTGAGGATCTGGCGACCAAGGCCAACGGCCCGCTCCGGCGGCTCGACAGTTTGGTGACCACCGACCTTGCCGCCTTCAATAAACTGATTCGCGACGCCGCCGTCCCCGCGGTCATTCTAAAAGACAAGTAGCCCACAGAGGACTTGTACAATAACGGGATGACCCCGAGCGAAATCGCCGAACATCCCATCCTTTCCACCAACTGGTACCACAAGCTGGAGCTCTTGCCGGGCCTGGTGACCAATGGCCCGGGGTATGACAATTTGGTCGTCACCCGCGCCATGCTCAACGGAATTGATGTCGCCGGACAGAACTGTCTCGACATCGGGGCGATGGACGGGCTGACCGCGTATCTGCTGGAACGGCGGGGAGCCGCGCGGTCCGTCGCCTACGACCGCAATAGCCGGCCGCTCAATCCGATCTCGAACGGAGACCGTTTCCGGTTTGCGCGGGAAGCGCTCGGGTCAAAGGTTGAGTTTTTGTGGGACATGCCTTTAAAGCACGTCTGGGCGGCGTCGGCCGAGATCGGCCTGCGGACCTACGACGTCGTCGTCTTCGCCGGAGTTTTGTATCACATGTTCGACCCGCTGGCTGGGTTGGCCGTCGCGCGGAACCTGGTCCGGGATGGCGGTTTGATCGTCGTCGAAACCGGCGCCACCCTGGACTCCAGCGCCAGCATGCACGCCAACGTCGGCGGCCGCTTCTATCCGGCGGACGACTACTGGCTGCCCTCCGTTCGAACTCTCGAATACTGGATGCGGTTTCTGCACCTGGAACCGATCGACGCCACGTTTCTCCATCACCGGGTGGTAGACGGCTTGCCGGTGATCCGGGTCGCCGTGACGTGCCGGGCGGTGGAGAGTTTCCGCGCGACGCCCGACGACGACTGGATGCGCCGCCAGAACCTCGGGGCCTTTGTACCGGACTTCCAGGAATGCCTGAACTGGGACGAGGTCAAGAGCGATAAGCCCCCGGTGCCGTATCAGCACTCCGGCCGGCACATCGCCCGGCATCCCGGCTCGGACGTGCTCGACCTGTTCTCGACGTTGACTTCGAGCCCGGCCATGCTGGCGGCGGAGCATCCGGAGCTGATGCAACTGCTGCTGGCCGATCGCTGAGCCACTCTCTGGAACCGAACGTGGCCGGGGGACATCTCTTAGGTACGTGCCACTGCTTGAACTACGCCCCGCCGGCTTGTACTGTCCGCCGGGGGACTTCTATATTGACCCCTGGAAGGGCGTGGATCGCGCGATCATCACGCACGGGCACGCGGACCACGCGCGGGGCGGTTCCAACTCGTACCTGTGCTGCAGTGACAGTGTCGCCATCCTGCAAACGCGCCTCGGGCCACAGGCTTCCATCCAGGGCGTGGCGTATGGCGAGACGGTCCACTTTAGCGGGGTGAACGTCACCTTATTCCCAGCCGGGCATATTTTTGGAGCGGCTCAGGTCAAGGTCGAAAGCGGCGGCTATTCGTGGGTCGTCTCCGGAGACTACAAAGTGGAGCCGGACGCCACCTGCGCCGCGTTTCAGCCGGTACGCTGCCACAGCTTCGTCACCGAAGCGACTTTCGCCCTGCCCATCTACCGGTGGCGCCCCTCCGCCGAGGTCTTCTCCCAGGTGAACGATTGGTGGCGGTCCAACGCCGCCGAGAAACGCGCCAGCGTTTTGTACGCGTACTCGCTCGGCAAAGCCCAGCGGCTGCTGAGCGGGGTGGATGCCGAGATCGGCCCGATCTACACCCATACCGCGGTGGAGAGGATCAACGAGGTGTATCGCCAGGCGGGGGTGCTGCTGCCGCAGACAACTCAGGCCCTCGATTCCGATGCGGCCAGCTACGCGGGGTCGTTGATTGTCGCCCCGCCCGGCGTCGAAGGGTCCACCTGGCTGCGCCGGTTTGGCGATTGCTCCACCGCCATCGCCTCCGGCTGGATGCAAGTTCGGGGACAGCGCCGACGCCGCGCGGTCGACCGTGGCTTCACCCTGTCGGACCATGCGGACTGGCCGGGGTTGCTGAGCGCGATTCGCGAAACCGGGGCCGAGACCATCTGGGTCACCCATGGCTCCATTGAGCCGCTCGTCCGGTGGCTGAATGAGAATGGCTGGGATGCGAAAGGCCTGGCGACGCAATTCACGAGCGACGAAGCAGAGGCCGCGGAATGAAACACTTCGCGGAACTCTACACGGCGCTCGATTCCACCACCAAGACGAGCGCCAAGGTCGCCGCCATGGAAGCCTATTTCCGGCAGGCCCCGGCGTCGGACGCCGCTTGGGCCACCTATTTCCTGCGCGGTGAGAAATTGCGTTCACCGTTTCCCTCGCGGCTGCTGCGGCAGTGGGCCGCGGAGGCGGCGGGCATTCCGGCGTGGTTGTTCGCAGAGTGCTACGAATCCGTGGGCGACTTGGCCGAGACGGCTGCCCTGCTCGTGCCCGAAGCAGAAACCGAATCGAGTAGCCTCCCCTTGACCGAATGGGTCGAACAGCGGCTGATCCCCTTGCGGAAACTGCCCGAGGCCGAGCAGCGGGAGACGATTCTCCGGAGCTGGCAGAAGTTGAACGCTTCCGAACGCTTCGTCTGGAACAAGCTCATTACCGGCGGGTTCCGCGTGGGCGTATCCGAAGGCCTGGTGCTGCGCGCCCTGGCGGCCGCGACGGAGGTGCCGGAGAGCGTGCTGGCCCACCGGCTGAGCGGCGCCTGGAAACCGACGCCGGAAGCCTGGGCCGCGCTGATCTCGCAGGAGACCGCAGACGCCGCCGTCAGCCAGCCGTATCCGTTCTTTCTGTCTCATCCGTTGGAAGGAGCCGCCGAGCAGTTGGGCAACGTCGCCGACTGGTTGGTGGAACGAAAGTGGGATGGTATCCGGGCCCAGGTGATCCGGCGCAAAGGCGAAGTCCACATCTGGTCGCGCGGCGGCGAGCAGATCACCGACCGCTTTCCAGAGGTGCTCAGCGAAGCGTGGCGGCTGCCGAACGGAACCGTGCTCGATGGCGAAATTCTGGGCTGGAACGACGGCCGGGTGCTGCCCTTCGCCGATCTCCAGCAGCGCATTGCCCGCCGCAAGCCCGGCAAAGCGATTCTCGCCAAGGTTCCCGCCCGGCTGATGGCGTTTGACCTCCTGGAAGCGGATGGCGTCGATCTCCGCGCGCGTCCCTTGTCGGAACGGCGAGCGATTCTGGAAACCCTCCCCGTGAACCTGTCCCCCCGCCTGCCCGCCCTGACCTGGGACGACGTGGCCGCCTTGCGCGCCAGTTCCCGGGAGCTCGGCACCGAAGGCGTCATGCTCAAACGGCTGCAGTCTCCTTATGGCGTCGGCCGCCAGCGGGGCGACTGGTGGAAATCGAAGATCGAACCGTATTCCGTCGATGCCGTGCTCATCAACGCCCAACGCGGCCACGGGCGCCGCGCCAGTCTCTACACCGCCTACACGTTCGGCGTTTGGGATGGCGACAAGCTGGTCCCCTTTGCCAAGGCCTACTCGGGGCTCACGGACGTCGAAATTCGCGCCGCCGATAGCTTCATCCGGCGCAACACGGTCGAGCGATTCGGCCCGGTGTGCGCCGTCACTCCCGAACTCGTCTTCGAAATCGCCTTCGAAGGCATTCAGCGGTCGCCGCGGCACAAGTCCGGGATCGCCGTGCGGTTCCCCCGTATGGCCCGCTGGCGCACCGATAAGAAAGCCGCCGACGCCGATACCATCGAAACAGTGAAGGCGCTGTTGCGCACATGACGGCGGCCTTGTGTGCCTGGTTCACCGCTCGGCAGTGGAAGCCGTTCCCCTTTCAACGCGCCGTTTGGAAGCATCACGCGGCCGGCCGCCAAGGGCTGATTCACGCCGCCACCGGCACCGGCAAAACCTACGCGGCGTGGTTCGCGGCGTTGCAAACCCCTCCCGGCGACCACCTGCGGGTGCTGTGGATCACCCCGCTCCGAGCGCTGGCCACCGACACCCTGGCCGCCCTGCGTGCCCCGGTGGAGGAACTCGGGTTGCCCTGGCGAGTGGAAGCCCGCACCGGAGACACTTCCAGCGCCGACCGGCAGAAGCAACGCCGGCGCGTGCCGAACGCCTTGGTCACCACCCCGGAAAGCCTCTCCGTCATGTTGAGCGGCGAGAAGGCGCAGGATCTGTTTCGCCATCTCGACATGGTCGTGGTGGATGAATGGCACGAACAAATGGGCAGCAAGCGCGGCGTACAAACGGAGCTCGCGCTCGCCCGGCTGCGAAGCTGGGCACCGGGTCTCCGCGTCTGGGCCTTGTCGGCCACCATCGGCAATCTCGATGAGGCACTCGCCGTGTTGCTGGGTCCGGAGGTCACCGGCGGCCTCATCGTCCAAGGTCACCAGCCGAAGAAAGTGGTCATCGATTCGCTGTTGCCCGAAACGATGGACCGCTTCCCCTGGGCCGGCCACTTGGGCGCCAGCCTGCTGGGGCAAGTCGTGCGGGAACTGCAAGCGGTGCGGTCCGCGCTCGTCTTCACGAACACCCGATCGCAAGCCGAATCGTGGTACCAGTTGCTGCTCGAAGCCTGTCCGGAGTTTGCCGGGGACATCGCCCTGCACCATGGGTCGCTCAGCCGAGAGGTTCGCGAGTGGGTGGAAAGCGCGCTCCGCCAAGGCCGACTGCGGTGCGTCGTCTGCACCTCGAGTCTCGATCTGGGTGTGGACTTCACGGCGGTGGAAAGGATCCTGCAAATCGGCAGCCCCAAGGGAATCGCCCGGCTTCTGCAGCGGGCCGGGCGCAGCGGCCACCAGCCCGGTGCCACCAGCCGCGCCACCGTCGTGCCCGCCCACGCCTTCGAACTCGTCGAAGCGTGCGCCGCGCGGGAGTACATCAAGCTCGGTTGGCTGGAATCCCGCATCCCGCTCGAAAAGCCATTGGACGTCTTAGTCCAGCACATGGTCACCGTCGCCTGTGGTGAAGGCTTCCTGTCCGAAAGCCTGTTTCGGGAAGTCCGCGGCACCTATGCCTACCGCCATTTAACCTGGAAGGAATGGGAATGGGCCCTGCGGTTTGTCTCCGTCGGCGGAGAAGCGTTGGGTGCCTACCCGCGGTTCCAAAAATTGGTGCAAGACGAAGCAGGCCGATGGCTCGCCGCCAACGCGGCGATCGTGTTGCAGCACCGGCTGAACATCGGCACGATCACGTCCGACAGCGCGTTGCAGGTGAAGTTCATGAACGGCACGCAACTCGGCAGCATTGAGGAATACTTCGTGGCGGGCCTGAAGCCCGGGCAGGCGTTCGTGTTCGGCGGCAAGACGCTAGAAGTGGTTTCGATGAAAGACATGACGGTGTTCGTGCGGGCCACGGCCGCGGCCAAGGGCGTTGTGCCCCGATGGATGGGAAGCAGAATGGCGATCAGCTCGCTGCTTTCGACCGCCGTGCGGCAGAAGTTGGAGGAAGCGAGCGACGGCACGTTTCGGGGTGCGGAAATGCGCGCCGTGCGGCCCGTCCTCGCCATGCAAAGCCAGCTTTCGGTCATCCCCCGCGCCGATGAACTGCTGATTGAAACGTTGATGACGCGCGAAGGCTGCCACGTGTTTTTGTATCCCTTTGAGGGCTTACTGGTCCATGAGGGTTTAGCGACTCTCTTGGCCTATCGGCTGACGAAGCTGCGGCCGCAGTCCATCACGACCATGGCGTCCGAGTATGGGTTGGAGCTGTTTTCGCGGGATCCGATCGCGATTGAGGAAGCCTGCGCCGAAGGCCTCTTTTCGCCCGTCGATTTGGACGAAGACATCGGTGCCAGCGTGAACGCCGCGGAATTGGCGCGCCGGCAGTTTCGGGAAATTGCGCGGGTATCGGGGCTGACGGTGCAAAACAAGCCGCGGCAGGAACGGAACTCGCGCCAGTTGCAGGCGTCCGCCGGCTTGCTCTACGACGTTCTCGTGCAGTACGATCTGGCTAATCTTCTCGTTGAACAGGCCCGGCGCGAGGTGCTGGAGACGCAATTGGAGTCCAAGCGGTTAGCGGGGACGTTGGCGCGCATTGCGGAGAGCCGGATTGTGCATATGTCGCTCGAAAGGGGGTCGCCGCTCTCGTTCCCCTTGATGGTGGACCGGCTGCGCGGCTCGGCGGTCAGCAGCGAGATGCTCCTGGACCGGATTCGCAAGATGCAGGCCCGCGTCGAAAAGGTGGCCTCATGATGCCCGGCGCGTTGGAGTTGGAGCTGCGGGGGCAGCGGGTGGTGCTGCTCGCCGAGCGTGCCGCGTACTGGCGGGATCAGGAGATGTTGTGGATTGCGGACATGCATTGCGGCAAGGCCGCGACGTTTCGGTCCCGGCACGTGCCGATTCCGGATGGGAGCATGGAGGCGGATCTTGCGCGGCTGACGGGGGTGTTGGAGAGGACGCAAGCGCGAAGGCTGGCCATTCTGGGGGACTGGATTCACGCCGCGCGGGGTTGTACCGACGAAGTGATCGAGACGGTTCAAGCGTGGCGCGAATCGCATCGGCACGTCGAGATGGACTGGATTCGAGGGAATCATGATCGTTTGAGCGAGTCTGTGCGGAGTCGTTTCGGGTTTGCGGACAGCCTGTTCCTGGACCACGCGCCGTTTCGGTTGCAGCATGAGCCGGGGGAAAACGCGGATCGTTTCACGATAGCGGGGCATGTGCATCCGACGATGATGTTGGGGGGGCGTGGGTTTCCGCGGGTGCAGTTGCCGTGTTTTCACGTTCGCGAGCAGGTCATGGTTTTGCCGGCCTTCACGTCGTTTGCTGGCGGATATCCGCTGCCGCCGGGCTCGGGGGGGCGCGTGTTTCTGATCGCGAGCGAGGAGGTCGTCGAATGGAAGGCGGGCAGGGGGTGAAAGCGAGTTCCTAGCGGGTCATGAGGACCAGAAACGGACCTTGCAGCGGCGCGGATCGCCGGGATGTCCCCAGTCGAACTTCATTTCGACGATGCCGTTGGTTTCGCGGGCTCCGGCTATTCCCGGTGGCGCGACGACTCTGAGTTGGTTGGGGGTGACGTAGAGCGGGGTGGCGATGAGGCCGTCGAAGTGGACGCGCATGCCGGGTTCGGAACACTGATCGGCATCATTTCGGAATCGTGATCGGCATCAGTTCGGAATGCTGATCGACATCGCTCGGAATCCGCACGCCCGCCAACATCCGAACAGTTCAGTTTCTAATCAGCCGCCGCATGAATAAGACAAGTTTCTTCCTGCTGTGCGCCGAACGCGAGGATGGAGTCACTCGCCGACTGGAGCATGGCGACGATGAACTGGGTAGAACAGTTCCCAACACGCAACCAGATGACCTTCGGAGGTCCTCCCAGGAGAACACTGCGTTCGTGAAAGTCCGAGTCTTTGGAAAAGATCACCAGATTCTCCGCCTTGGCAAACTCCCAGATCGATCGATCCACCGCTGAGCCCAGATCGCATTCCGATACGTGGAGTGAGTTTGGAAACAAGTCCTCTAGCTCGGTGACCAGCCGGGGTGGCAAGTTCTCATCGAAGAGGAGTCTCAAACGCTCAATAACTCCACCCGTCGTTCCCTGTCTGCGGCGAAGGCGAGGCAGGCAAGAATATCTTCTTCCACCAGATAAGGAAATTCAGCCAGCACCTCGGCGTGCGACATCCCGCTTGCCAGGTATTCCAGCACGTCGTAGACCGTGATGCGCAGACCGCGAATGCAAGGCTTGCCGCCGCGTTTCCCAGGCTCCAGCGTGATGATTCCGGTATACTCAATGGCTCAAAGATGGGCGATTGGGTAGGATGTACGCAAGCTGTCGAGACTACTCGGGGACGTCCCTCCGGCCTGATTCGGCTATTGCGAAGGACTGTCGTAGGGCGCTAAATACAGAACCTGCTCATATTCCACGACCGCCAGTCGAACCCGGTCGAGCCATCCCCGTCGCCCCAATACGTTCTTACGAATTGCCTCATCGGCAAAGAAGTAAACGATAGAATCCACCTCGATGCCCAGAGTTGAGAGTGTCACTTCGTGCCCGTACGCCAGAAAGTTACCGGCAGCGGTTCGAAACTCCTGCCGGATTCCAGACTCCACGTCTAGTTTTAACGAATCACCGAAGGACCGTTCAAACAAGCAGAAAGTCGCGCCGGTGTCGACCATGGCAGTGAGTTCGATCCTCTGCTCGCCGGAGGACATTACGATGGGAAGTGCAATCCCGTTGTCTCGATCGGTATAAGTATGCGAGATACCGAACGATAAATGAGTCAGCAATTTCTACCAGCCACCCCAAGGAAGTTCGTCCGGAGGCGTTACATGAGTCAGGAACGGCGTCGTTATGCCCGCTGCGCGGGCTGCGTCATAGACGGCTTTCCCGTCCGGTCCGTGGCTCACCAACTGATCGCCCTCCACGACCACCCACTGGTCAAGGTAGTCGCTCCCGTGTTCCTGCAACCATTGATATTCGACACGCCGCGTCGAATATGGAACCGGTATCAAATCGCCTTTCATCACAGATTCGTTCTCATTCACAGTCACAACCAACTCCTGCCGCTCCGCAAAATCCACCGGCTCCAGCGGCCGCAAAACC
Source organism: Acidobacteriota bacterium (assembly GCA_026394015.1). Classification (GTDB taxonomy): domain Bacteria; phylum Acidobacteriota; class Terriglobia; order Bryobacterales; family Bryobacteraceae. Next base: position 43,831 of record JAPKZA010000216.1, on the reverse strand, counting down.
CCATTTTCGAAAACGACATGGATCTGGCGCTTCACGCCTCATTGTAACGCCACAAATATCCCCTCCGGGCTTTCGCGTTCGCCGGCGCGCCAGACGACTTCGCCTTTGGTGGCGAACTCGGGGATGCGGACGTTGAGTTGCCAGAGTCCGTCTTTGCCGGCGGCGTAGAGGATCTCGCTTTCGATGCCGTCGGTGAAGACTTTTTGCGGGAGGTTTTCGACGCCGGTTCCCCAGATGACGAAGATTTCGCTTCTTGGGGCGGGTAATGAATTGCCCCATCTTCGTCGAGCCGGGCAATTTTAACAATGCTTTCGGGGACGTTCCTCCGGCCTGATTCGGCTATTGCGAAGGACTGTCGTAGGGCCCTAAATACAGAACCTGCTCATAGTCCACGATCGCCAGTCGAACCCGGTCCAGCCATCCCCGTCGCCCCAATACATTCTTCCGAATCGCTTCATCGGCAAAGAAGTAGACGGTCGAATCGGTCTCCAGTCCCAGTGTCGATATTGTCAATTCGTGGCCGTAGGCCGTGAAATGGCCAGCCGCCGTTCTAAATTCTTCGCGAACTCCAGCCTCGACGTCTAATCCCAGTGCATCCCCAAGCCCGCGGCTAAACATGCAAAAAGTGGCTCCCGTATCGACGAAAGCGGTTAGAAGTGCAGTTCGTGTACCATGGCGCAAAATGACCGGAACTCCCATGCCATCGGTGCTTGACGCGTAGGAGTGAGTGACCGGGAAGTTAAACTGTATCGGCAAGGCCTACCAACCACCCCAGGGGTGCTCGTCCGGCGCCGTCACTTGCGTTAGATACGGGCACATCAATCCTGCCGCCCGAGCCTCGTCATAGACGGCCTTAGCGTTTCGCCCATGGCTGACCAATCGATCACCATCCAACGCAACCCACTGATCCAGAAACTGACTACCGTTCTCCTTCAGCCATCGCAGTTCCGCACTGACGTCGAACTTCGGGTGCAACGGAACCTCTTCCTCACTGACAGTCATCACCAACTCCTGCCGTTCCGCAAAATCCACCGGCTCCAGCGGTCGCAAAACCCCATTTTCGAAAACGACATGGATGTGGCGCTTCACGACTCATTGTAACGCCACAAATATCCCCTCCGGGCTTTCGCGCTCGCCGGCGCGCCAGACGACTTCGCCTTTGGTGGCGGCGTAGAGGATTTCGGATTCGATGGCGTCGATGTAAGCGATCGCGAATTGGGACATGAACTTCATAAAGAAGTCCTTCGAATCGCTAGAATGACCACAGGAGTGACCACATTGAGTTCCATACGGTTCGCGAATTTCGCGATAAGGCTACGAGTATCCTCCGGTCGACGGAGCCCGTTTTTATTACTCGTCGCGGGAAGCTGGCTGGCGTCTACATGCCTGTTGCCGACGGGGAGTTGCCACTGGATTTGAAGCGCCAATTGTTCGGCGTGCTGGCGGAACAGATTCGGCAGGAACGGGAGGCAACGGGCGTTTCGGAGGTAGAGATCCTGGACGATTTCAACGAATGGCAGAAGGAACGGCGCGCGGCTCGAGAGTGAAGCTAACCTCCCGCTTTGGATTGCCATGGGCGGGGCCGCCGCCAGACTTGCGGCGCGACCCGATTTGGAACTGTTCACGACAACCCACACCTTTGACGAGACGTTGGAGTATCTTCCTGTGCTCGCCGCCCACAAGGGACTGCGGCTGGAACGGATGGAACGGGCATTGCAGACAGTTCCGATCCGGATCGTACCGGCAGACGAATTTGCTTCGAGCCGGGATGAAGCGGCGCGACGCATGGCGCAGCGGGACCCGGAAGACGTCGATCTTCTCGCCCTGGCGATGCACCTGGGGTTGACGGTCTGGACGAATGACCGGGACTTTGCAATCGCGGGACTTTCCGTTGTTTCGACCGCGCAATTGCTGGCGTTAATCCCGTAGGGCAATGGTCACCCCCTCCGGGCTTTCGCGCTCGCCGACGCGCCAGACGACTTCGCCCTTGCTCGCGAACTCGGGAATGCGCACATTGAGTTGCCAGGCTCCGGCGATCAGGCCTGGGGCGTGGCCAGCATAGAGGACTTCGCACTCGATGCCGTCAATGAAGACCTTCGTCGGGAGATTCTCAACGCCGCCGCCGGTGCCGTAGAGCACGGCGATTGAGCCCTTGACGGCGGGGTTGGCGGGCGAGTTTACGCTGCCGTCCTGGTTCAGGGCGGCGGCTTGTCCCTTGCCGGAAGAGTTCGCGGTAAAGAGGCCGGGGCGCGCTGGCCAGACGGGGATTCGCACCGGGATCGAACGCCAGTCGAAGTTCATCTCCACGATGACGTTGACTTCGCGCGCTCCGGTCAAGCCCGGTGGCGCGACGACGCTGAGTTGACCGGGCGTGATGTAGAGCGGTGTGGCGAGCAGGCCATCGAAGTTCACGCGCATTCCCGGCTCGAAATTCTCACCGAAGAGGGTCAGAATTTCGCCGGGGGAGATGACGTCGCCGGCGTAGCTCGCGGCGCTGACGATTCCCTTGGCGGCGATGGATGGCGCCGGTCTGCCCACCGCCAATGAGACGGGCTTGGAGACGGCAGAGTCCGGATTCCGCACCGTGATGGAGTGGTTATACTCGCCTTCAAAAAACGACTTCAGCAGCGTGAATCGCAGCGTAGACGAATTCACGAGACGGATGGCGGAGAGCGCCCATGGATTGCCATCGATCTGAATCGTCGTCCCGCCGGAGAATCCAGCGCCGCGCAGTGTAATCTCGGTATCATCGGACCCAACAGCCACTCGCTCTGGATCCACCGCCGTCAACAACGGCGCGGCCGCCAGCACATTCAACGTCACCGCCACCGTCGCTGGCAGTCCGGATTGCGGTGTCAACCGTACCGTCCCTCGATACACTCCGGGCACCAACCCAGCCGGATTTACGCTGACCGAAAGAGTCGGCGTCACCCGCAGCCAAGGCTCCCCGGCGGAGGCCGCCAGGCCCGCAACCGGAGTGCTGAGTGCGACGGTCTGCGCCGGCGGCGCGGACTCGCCCTGAACGAACCGGAACGTCAGTTGGACCGGGGTAACCAGGAACGCCGGAGTCAGTGGGGTGGAGTTGTCTGTTAGTCGAAAGAAGACGCCGTCAAAGGATCCGCCGGCGAGAGGTTGGTACGCATTCTTCGTCGGAAAGTCAGGCGACAACGAATCCCCCAAGCCGTAAATGATTCCATTTCCGGCGAATGCGAGACGGGTCCCCAGTTCATTCCCGGATCCGCCCAGAATAGTGGCATAAATCAGTGTTCTCCCGTCCGGAGCAAACTTCATCACCGCGAGATCGCCATTTACGATCCCTCCCCCCTTAAAGGGTTGCAGGCTATCTTTCACTGGAAACTCCGCCGAAGCAAGACCGCCAACATAGACGTTATCCGCGTCGTCTACCACCAAGTCACTCGCCCCGATGCCGCTGATGTACGAAGAGTAAAGCAGTATTTGGCCAGTGGGATCCAGTTTCATCAGGTAAGATGATCTGATTCCATCGAGGTACTCCGACTGAAACGCGTCCTTGAGCGGGAGCCCGCGATCCCCAACCGGTCCACTGATCCAAATGTTGCCGCGCCTATCCAATCCCAACCCACCGATGCTGCTGGTGGCCGTTCCGCCGAGCAGTGTCGAGTACAGCACTTCCGAGGCGTCCGGAGAAAGCCGCACCAACGTGCTGACATACCACCCCTCTTTTCGAGAAAGTGTCGTTTGGATCGGGTTCTTGAGCGGAAACTCAGCGTTGTTCGTAACCCCACCCATGAGGATGGAGCCGTCTGGCATTTCCAGAATTCTGTTCAACCATTCTATGCCGGAACCGCCGTAGTAGGAAGAGAACAGCATTTCGCCGGCCGGCGAAATCTTTACAATCACCCCGTCCTGTCCCCCTCCATATTTCGGGCTTAGCGGCTTCCTCAAAGGAAAATCATTGCTCTGCGTTTTGCCTACAAACCAACCATCTCCGCGCCTGTCCACAGTCATGCTAAAGATGGAGTCTGTGTTATTGCCGCCGATGTAACTGGAATACACCAGCGAGCGGGCGTCACTGGTTAACTTGGCGACGAATCCGTTATCCCAAATCGCCCGGAATTCCGTCTGGAACGCATTCTTCAACGGGAAATTCGCGGAGCGCGTGGAGCCGCCAATCAGAATGGCGCCATCTTGTCCTACGGCCACGCCATACGCGAAGTCCCACGCCGTCCGCCCAAGAATGGTGTAGAAGATCACCCGCCGCCCGTCCGGCGACATCTTTAAAACGATAGGAGACGCCCCTACGACGGAGGGCTGTTGAAAGGGATCCAACGTTGGCGACGCAGGCGATTGTGTTCCGCCGGCCAGCAGAACATTCCCGTCCGGCGCAATAGTCAACCCGCTCATGTGATCCTCCCCGGGCCCACCTAGATAGGTCGAAAAATCCAGGACCGGATCGACTCGCAGGGAGAGCAGTGGGTCGAAGTCTCCGAGGTCGAGTTTTACTGTTCCTTTTTCGGTGATCCGGTAGGCGGCTTCGATTTCGGTTGCGCCTTGGAAGACTCGGGGGCGGTGCTGGCGGAAGGACTTTCCCTTCATCGAGACAACCAAGTTTCCGGTTTCGTCCAGTCGGAGGTCGCCGTCGAAGGATAGTTCAATCGCGGATGGGTCCGCGCCGGGTTTGATGATGAAGTCGTATTCGATATTGCGGCCCGTGGCGTAGTAGACGACGTCGATGCCGGGATAGACATTGGCGTAGCGAACCTGGCCGAAGTGGGGCACGCCGGTGAACCACTCGTCTTCGTGCTTGCCGAGGAAGTAATTGGAATAGCCGCCGAGCGGTTTTTCGCCGGTTGCTTTCTCGCGGCGGGCTCCGAGCAGGCGCATGTGGACGTTGGTCGTCTTCAGATTCGGCACGCCGGGGGTCTTCTTGGGGTCGAAGGTGCCCTCGGGCGGCAGGGCGTAGACCACTTCGTTCGAAGTGAGAAACAGCCACGCCCCCGCCGCGCGGGCCGTCCACTCGGTCCGGCCACCGACTTGTCCATGATTCGGCTCGAACCACACGCTCGCCTCGGGCGCGAGGCGAGTCGATTCCAACCGCACCGCAAGCAGCGGCATCGCCATCGCCAAAATTAGGAAGAAAGAACGCATTGAATAAACCTCTTAAAACACCAATCGCATCGCCAACTGCACCGACCTTGGCCCGCCGATCTGATACAGCGGGTTCAACCCGCCATTCACGCCCCCGCGCCCAAGGCTGCGCCCGAGCATCCGCGTCGAATAGCCGAACTGCGGACTCAGCAGCGTTCCCGCCGGGTCCGCAAAGGCCGGCTGGTTCAGCGCGTTGAACATCTCCGCGCGCACCTGCAATTTCAGCGACTCCCAGATCTGGAACTCCCGCCGGACGGTCAGGTTCAACTGCGCCAACCCAAACCCGCGAAGAACATTCCGCCCCAGCGTTCCCTGCCGCCCCGGAAACTCCTGTGGAATCTCAAACGCGTCGTAGTTGAAGCGCCGCCCGCCCGCCACGTTCGCATCCGCCACCATCAGCGGCTGGCCGGCCACAACATCCGGCCGCAGGTTATAAATGCCAAAGCCCAGGTCGCGGTAGAAGGTGACATCCACCGGCGTAGCGGTACGCATGCTCACGACGCCATCCAGCCCGAAGCCCTTCAACCAGCCCGGCAACTCCCAGCTCCAGGCGGCGGAGAGCGTATGGCGGATATCAAAGTCCGAGGGGCCGCGATCCCGCTGCGGATCGATCTGAAGGGCGATCAGGTTGGAAGCCGAGTCGTTGGAATTCGTATCCAGCGACTTACCCCACGTATAAGAGACCAAGCCCTGCACCCCCCGCGTCAACCGCTGTTGCACTTGCGCCTGCAAGGAATGGAAATCCGAAAAGGCGCGGTTCCGCAGCAGGTAGGCGTACGTGATGTTGTCATTGGGATTCACCCAATACTCCTGCCGCAACAGCCGCCGGCCGGCCGCCCCCACGTAGCCAAGCGAGGCCACGCGACTGCGCCCCAGCGCCCGTTCCACCGTCACGTTCCATTGGTAGGTAACCGGAAGGCGCAGCTGGCGCTCCGCTCCGTAGATGGAGGCGATGGGCGGATCGAGAGAGAACTCCGGCGGCTTGGCCAGCTCGGACGGCAAAGGAAACGAAGTCCCTTGCACATAGATGCGCTGGCGGAAGTAGGGGTAACCCGCCGCGGCCTGGCCGATAATCCCGGCGCCCAGATCATGAAACAGGCCCCAGCCCGCGCGAATGGTAGTCTCGCGGCCGGCCGTAGGATCCAGTTGCCACACCGCGCCCACGCGCGGGGCAAAGCCGCGAAGGTCCGTCTCATAAAGCGGCGTGCCGGGCGCGGCCGGCCGGATCTGCCGCCGGTCCGTTGGAACGATATAGGTGTACAGCGGCCTGGACCCGGTGGGTGCCGGGTTCACCTCCCAGCGGAGCCCGTAGCTCAGCGTAAATCGCGGATGCAACTTCCACGTGTCCTGCCCAAAGAACGACCAGTTGCGCACATGGACGGTGATGTCTTCCTGCGCCCCGATGGCGGTCTGCGCGGTCTGCCCAAAGACGGCTCCGAACGTGCCGACGAAGGTGAAGAATTGATCGTAGGCGCGAGGATTGTTGCGGGTGGAAAGGACGCGGCTGTCCACGCCGAACTTCCACTGATGCGCGCCCTGTACAAACGAGACGTTATTGACGAGGTTCCACTGGCGCTGCGAATTACTCACGTTCCTTCCCAGGTACCAGCCGCTGTTGATGCCGCCGCTGAGCGTGTAGCCGCCGAAGGCATTGGCAATGTCCACAGTGGCGGGGAAGAACTCCTCGGGCGATAAGGGCCTGGCGCCGCCGAAGTCGTCCAACCGGCTGAAACTCTCGCCCGTCGTGTAGCTGTGATTAAAGCGCAGTTCGTTCGTCAGTCGCGGGCTTAGCATCCACGTGGTCCCCAGCGTCAACGTGTCTGTATTGGCTACCGTGGTGGTCGGGTTATTCAGGGAGAGCAGACGCGCCACGGTGTTCGACGGCGCATGGTTATAGCGGCCAAATAGAGTGACGCGCGTGCCGAAGAGGTGATCGAGCCGTAAGCTCGACGCATCCAGCGAAGAACTGTCCGTATAGCTGGCCACGAAAGGCGCGAAGCCCAAGCGGCCGTCGGGCCGGTTGGGAAGCGGAAAGGCATCCAGGAACTTCTTCGTGGACCGGCCCGCGCGCGATCGCGAATCGAGCGTCGGCACATCCGTCGACTGCACCTGCGGCTGCCGCAGCCGCAGCCCTTCGTAGGAGCCGAAGAAGAACGTGCGGTCCTTGCGGATAGGCCCGCCCAGCACGCCGCCAAAGTCATTCTGGCGCAAGGCTGGTTTGGGCAGCCGCTCCGCATTGGCAAACCAGTCGTTGGCATCCAGCACGTCGTTGCGGAAGTAGTCGAACAGCACGCCGTGGAGGCGATTCGTTCCGCTCCGCGTCAGCATCGTAACCTGCGCCCCAGGCATGCGGCCATACTCAGCCGGGTAGCTCGAGGTTTGCACGCGAAACTCTTCCAGCGCTTCCACCGAGACCAGCGTATTCGTGCCACCGGTCGCGCCCAGGCCCGGCAGCGATCCCGATGACGACTGCACCAGCGTCAACCCCGCGCTCACGCCAATGTTGGCGCTCACACCATCCAGCGTGAAGTAGTTCGCGTTCGCCCGTTGCCCATTCACGGAAAACTGCCCCTGTTCACCGAAAGTCGCTTTAGTCATCACCACGCCCGGCGTCAGCGCGATCAGCGATTGCAAACTCCGCCCATTCATCGGCAGATTCTCCACAAACTGCCGGTTGATCACCGTGCTCACCGTGGCATCCACCCGCGCCAGCACCGCGCTGCCATCGGAGACCGTGACGCTCTCGCCGACAACCGAAATCGGAAGGACCAAATCCACCCGCGCCGCCTGCGCCACATCCAGCTTGATATTCGTGCGCGTCACGGTCTGAAATCCGGCTCGCCGGGCCGTGACCTTATAGACGCCCGGCTTGATCCCCGATACCGCATAGAGCCCCGAGGAATTAGTCTGGGCCGACCGCCGCATTCCCGTCTCCTGATTGACGATCGCAATCTGCACCTGCGGCATCACCGCTTCCGATCCGTCGCGCACCAGTCCCGAGACCTGCGCCTCCTGCGCGAAAGCCGTCGAGCATCCGATCAACAACAAAAGAGTCCTCACCGTGTCAGCCCCCGGAGAATACGCTGCAATCTCCCAACGATCTCGTCATCGGATAAGGGACTCTGGGCGCCGGCAAACCCTGCGCTTACTAGTTCGTCCAGATCCCGCGCCAACTCTGCCATCGGCCGCAAATCCTCCCCCGCCGCCTCCGGCGCCCGCAAGGCAGCCAGCCGCTTTCGTAACTGTACGGCATGCTGGCGCAGCGAAGTCCGGTGGTCGTTCTCGATCTCGCGAATCGTCTGCACGTCCTCCGTGGAGAGGCTGACACCCTGAAAACGTGCCGCCAGCCGCGCCAGAGCATGCGCCCGGGCGACGATGGCGTCACTCTCATCGATTACCGCGTTCGCCGCGTCATCACGGACTCCAAACACGGTGGGCCGTGGCACGACGGTGGTGGCGGTACCGCCATCCGCCACGATGGCCTTCGGCTCTACCAACTCCAGTCGAACCCCGGCTATCGCTTCACGAAGGATCGCCGCTCGTCCCGGATCCAAAGCCGTGCCCCGGACGAGAACGCCGTCCTTCTCGACGATCACCTCCACGGCTTCCCCGAGATCGGCCCCCACCCGGTGCAAGCCCGCCAGCACTTGGACTTCCAGTGAAACTAACGAAACGGCCACTGCTTTCTCCCGGGCCGGTCGGGAGGTGGGAGGAGCAACCGGGGCAGGGATCGGAGCCGTTACGGCTTCGGAAGCCGTCGGCCTCTGCACCGCAACGGGGACCGCGGGTCGAAAAAGAATCACTCCCGCGAATACGGTGCCGGCGGCCAACGCCAACCGCCACACCGGCCAGACTCTTCGAGGCTGTTCGAGGACAGGAAATCGCAGAGGCATCCACGCCCGCGGTGCCGGCGGATAAGAAATGGACTCCCGTACCCGCAAATACACATCGATGGTGGTCTGCATCTCATTTAAGTCTCGGCGGCATTGCCAGCAGGAATCGGTATGATGCCGAAGCGCTCGCGCCTCCCGATCGGACAACTCACCGTCGAGAAAACGCATCAATTCGATTTCATCCGGGTGCTGCGAGGTCGGGCTATTCATAAAGCACCTTTCGTAAACGCTTTACCGCACGCTGCAGGAACTCCCCTACCGTGGACGGGTTGATTTCGAGTATTCCGGCGATCTCTCGGTAGCGAAACCCCTCCGCGCGCAGATGCAGGCAGGATCGCTGCTGCGGCGACAGGTTTCCAATGGCGAGCCGTAGCTGTTCCGTGCGCTCGCTCGCGAGCACGAGCGATTCCGGGTTTTCCGCGGCAACCTCCGAAATCTCGAACACCCTCGCGCCGCGGAGCCGCGCATTCGTCGCCAGATTGTGAGCGACCGTATAGAGCCACGCCCGGGGATTCTCAATCCGCTGCCCCTCCCGCAAGGCAACGTAGAACTTCAAGAAGGATTCCTGCGTCATGTCCTGGGCGTCTTCCGGCGGTGCCCCCCGCGAAACCAGGTAGATATAGATCTCCTCGCGCCGTTCGAAGAAGAGCTGTTCGACGCTGGCGTGCAAGTCAGACACTATTCCTTTGCTCCAGGCGAGCATATCGAGAACCGACGTGTTCTGACCAAGGTGAGAGGCCATGTGGGGGTTCGGATAGAGATCTCCAACCGATAAGACAAATCCAGAACTGTTTTAGCCACACCGGAGGCAGTATCTTTTTTCGACCGCCTGAGTACCGTTTCGCAGTCTCCGGAATCGTCGGTGACAGGGTGTAGAGATTTATATTTCTATCTAAATCAATCACTTGCAAAAAAGCTGTCTCCGAACTCCCCATTTCTCCCCCTTATTTTTAAACCAGGAGTCAATATGACAGAAGAACAGAAAATTCGCCGCGCCGAATTAGCTCGCGAGAATGGTCGCAAGAGCCGTGGTCCCATCTCACCCTTGGGTAAGTACGCCAGCTCCATGAACGCCATTGCAACGGGGAAACACGTCCAAGTACACAAAGAAATCTTCCCCGAATGCGACATCTTGCTTTCCTCCGACGAACGCGAATCCTTCGTTCGGCTACATCAAAAACACATCAAGCAGTACAAACCACACTCGGATTGCGAACACGTCCTCGTTCGACAAATGACCTGCGAAATGTTCCAATTCCAACGCGACAGCGAAGTCGAAACCCTGGCCGTCCAGCGAAATCTCGATAGCGTCGTGCGCGAACATCCTGAAGTCAACATGGCGGAGCAACTCCTCCAGGGGTATCACCGGGCCGCCTCCAGCGATGACAAAACGCACCGTTTCATCGAGCGCAAAAAGAAAGGGCATCTCAGCGCCTACAATTCGCTCCAGAGAAATCTGATCCAACTCCGCAAGAATTTCCCGATGCAGCCGCCGGAGCCCATCGATATCTCCGCCGACAGCAATATGATCGAACCGATGGTTCCCAGCCCCGAAGCGGTGACCGAAATGCTCGATCTGGCCGACCAAGCCAAGAACGAACCGGAATTCAAGCTGCCCGCTTACGTGCTTAACCTCCTTGAGAATGAAGAAGTTATGGAGATTGTCGCCCCAACCTACGAATGTGACGAACTTCTGGCCCGGTTCGGACGACGCAAGGTGCCCAAGGCGGCTTGATCGGCAAAAGGGAAGAATATTTTGCGGAATCGCTAAAGCTCTAGTACCGTTCGGCCGAAAGCCCTAGTAGCCTTGTGGACCACGAACCTAAATCTTTGCACTCTGAACTTCAAATAGAAAATGAAATCGACTCCGAAGCCCTACTGAACCAGTTCAATCGGTTAGTCCAGGAACTCCTGCGTGGAACCATGTCGCGGAATACATTCCGGCCCTGGGAAATCGACATTCTTCTCGATATTGAAACCTGTCAACTCAAAGACGGGCAAAAGCGGGAAACGATGCGCCGGTACCAACGCGCGGTGCAGCGCCAAATGGAAAAAGGCGTCACCAAGCCCATAAAGCTCTCCGAATACCTCGAAGCCAATCGACTCAAGCGACTGCCCAACGAGTAGCCGTTCGCCGATTCTCCTCCCATTCCCCGTCTAGGCGAGCTATCATAGAACTTTAGTTTCTGGGAGGATTCATGTCGTCGACCTCGGACGCCGTCGAGCGTACTGTGCTATGCGTCAAGCTCAAAAAAGAGCTTCCCGCCCTAAAAGAAGTTCCTTTCGAAGGCCATCCCCTTGGCCAACGGATCTACGACAACGTCTCCCAAGACGGCTGGAAAATGTGGGTCGAGCATATGAAAATGCTCATGAACGAATACCGACTCAACCTGGGCACCAAAGAAGCCCAAGATTTTCTCATCGAACAGATGGAGCAATATTTCTTCGGGACCGGGGTCACTCTCCCGCCGGGCTATACCAGCGAATCGGCTAAACCCTAGTCCGCTTTCCCTTTGCCCCTGCATCTTGTAGCCTTCACAAGTCTGTTCGCTTGAACTGCTCGTTCGTATAACCCTGATGACGCGGGCAGCGGTCTACCCTTACCTGGGCAGTCTGTTGCCCGATTTTTTGCGCCCGCCCGCGGAATGCTCCTCTCCAGCTCTACCTACTTCCTCTTTCTCTCGGCCCTGTTCTTCGTGTACTGGCCGCTGTCGCGGTGGCGCGCCGCCGGCCTAGCCGTCCTCCTCTTCGCCAACTACTTCTTCTACGCCAAGTGGGACCTCTTCTACCTCTTCCTCATCCCTCTCTGCTCCACTTGTGACTTCGCCATCGGCCTCGGCCTCGGTCGCTTCCAACGCCCCAGCGTCAGAAAACTCCTCGTCTCCCTCAGCCTCCTCCTCAATCTCGGCATGCTCGCGGCTTTCAAGTACATGCCCTTCTTCCTCGATAACTTCACCCGCCTCTCCGGCCGCCCCGCGCCGCTCTGGCAGTGGACCTTCCCCCTCGGCATCTCCTTCTACGCCTTCCAATCCCTCACCTATACCATCGACGTCTACCGCAAAGACGCCAAACCCACCCGCTCCCTGCTCGCCCATCTCACCGCCACCTCCTTCTTCCCCACCATCCTCGCCGGACCCATCACCCGCGTCTCCGATCTCCTGAAACAGTTCGAAAAGCCCAATAAAACCCTCGACGCCGCCGATGGAAGCCGCGCCCTCTTCCTCATCAGCCTCGGCCTCCTCAAGAAACTCCTTCTCGCCGACTACCTCGCCGAAAACCTGGTCAACCGCGTCTTCGACTTCCCCGGCCTCTACTCCTCCGCCGAAGTCCTTACCGGCGTCTACGCTTACGCCCTCCAGCTCTATTTCGACTTCTCCGGCTATACCGACGTCGCCATCGGCTCCGCCCTGCTCCTCGGCATCAAGCTCCCCCAGAACTTCAACATGCCCTATGCCGCCGCCAACATCAACGACTTCTGGCGCCGCTGGCACATCTCCCTCTCGAACTGGCTCCGGGACTACCTCTTCTTCTCCCTCCCCGGCAAACGGAACGCCGTCATGCCGTACTGCAACATCATCATCACCATGGCGCTCGGCGGGCTCTGGCATGGGGCCAGTTGGAACTTCGTCATCTGGGGCCTTCTCCATGGCGTCGCCCAGGCCGTCGCCCGGGGCTGGCAGTCCTGGCGCGGCCACAAAGCCACCCCTTGGACACCCGCCTGGTTCCGCACCTTCTGCACCGTGCAGTTCGTCTGCTTCGCCTGGATCTTCTTCCGGGCCACCAACCTCGAACAGGCCAGCAAAATCATCGAGCAGCTCGGCGAGTTCACCTACTCGGTTGACAACGTCTCCCGACCCCTCTGGATCGTCCTTAGCATCGCCGTCGCTGGCCACTACCTCCCCAAATCCTGGTTCGAACAAATCCGGGAAACCTTCGTCCGCTCCCCCTTCGTCGTCCAGGCCGCTGCGATAATGGCCCTAATCGTGGCCATTCAGTACATCGCCGCGACAGGGGCCGCCCCGTTTATCTACACTAACTTCTAGGCGTGCTCCTTCCTCCTAAGCTCACTCTCACCGTCCTCACCCTCGGCGTCATGCTGAGCGTCCCCGATCTCATTCCCGCCTTTAAGGACTACCACGTCATCGATTGGACCTCCTTCGCCAAGGTCGTCGAATTTCAGCCCCGCATCAAATCCGAAAACCCCATCGAGGAAGAGCAGCAGCGCCTCAAGCCCGATACCTCCGTCGAAAAGGCCGAAATCCGGCCGCTCATCGATCCCTCCAACGCCCTCGAACCCTTCTTCGCTTCCCTCTACTCCACGGAACGGAAGGACCCCGGCGCCATCACTCGCATCCTTCACTACGGCGACTCGCCCACCACTGCCGACCTCATCACTGCCGACGTCCGCTTCCTCTTCCAGAAGGATTTCGGCGACGCCGGCCACGGCTTCGCCCTCGTCGGCAAGCCTTGGGCGTGGTACGGCCATCGTGGGCTGGAGATCAAATCCTCAGGCTGGAAAATTGAGCCCGCCAACACCGCGGAAATCAAGGATGGTCTCTACGGTCTCGGCGCCGTCTCCTTCCGCGGCTCCGCCGCATCGCAGTCCCGCATCATCCTGAAAGATACGACCCACTCCGCCGTCGAAGTCTCCTTCCTCTCGCAGCCCGACGGCGGCACCTTCCGCCTCCTCGCCGACGGCACCGAACTCGGCGTCGTCGATACCGCCTCCCCGGTCGTCACCCCCTCCTTCCAAACCTTCAATCTCCCCTCCGGCGTCCGCGAACTCCAACTCTCGAACGTCACCGGCAAGATTCGCCTCTATGGCTTCCGCTTTTCGAAAGCCGTGCCTGGCGTGGAGTACAACTCCCTCGGCGTCAACGGGGCCTATATCTCCATCCTCGCCCGCATGGTCGACGAACAGCACTGGGCCGATCAGCTTCAGCACCATCGCCCGAACCTGGTCATCATTAACTACGGCACCAACGAGAGCGTCTATACCCAGTTCGTCGATACCGCCTTCGAACGCGAACTCCTCCGCACCATCGCCCGCGTCCGCAAGGCTGTTCCGCAAGCGGCCATCCTCATAATGTCGCCCATGGATCGCGGCCAAAAAGGATCGGATGGAGAGATCACTACCGTCCCGGCATTGTCCCGCCTCGTCGCCATTGAACAAAGGGTGGCCGCCGAAAAGGGCTGCGCCTTCTTCAATACGTTTGAAGCCATGGGCGGCCCCGGCACGATGGGCCGTTGGTATCACGCCGAACCCCGCCTCGTCGGCGCGGACTTCATCCATCCCATGCCCGGCGGAGCCAAGATCGTTGGCAACCTCCTTTACAAGTCTCTCCAACAGGGCTACCGCGCGCACAAGCTCCGCATCGCCAAGGAGAAGTTTGCGACAATTAAGGTGCTGTCATCGTCCCCAGCAAACTGACCCAGGCAACTTGAACTTTGAATCGACTCCTCGCCGCCGCTTGCCTCGCCTTCATCCTCCTAGGCACAGTGTCTCTCGGCGCGCCCGCTAAGAAAAAGCCAGTCGCCAAGTCCAAGTCGAAAGCCAAGTCCACGAAAAAGCGAGTCGCCGTGGCCCGTCCCGCGCCCGTCGCTCCCCAGGTTCGCGCCGCCGCTTCCACGAGCGTCACCGAGTGGCTCAATCAGCCCGGCACGATGGAGCACCCCGCGGCTCTCGTTCCCTTCTTTGAACAGCTCTACCGTCTCGAGAGCGGCCTCGGCAAGGACGTCCTTCGAATTCTCCAATACGGCGATTCGCACACCGCTGCGGATGACTGGTCCGGCACCGCCCGTTACCTCCTCCAGGCTCGCTTCGGCGATGGCGGCCCGGGCTTCACGCACGCGGGACATCCATACCTCGGCTACCGCCGCCTCGACATCAAGTCGTCTTCCACCCGCGCCTGGTATTCGGATGGCCTCGTCGGTCGGGATGGCGATGGCATGTACGGCCTATCCGGTGTCTCCATGTCCACCGCCCGCGCGGGCGAAGCGGTCACCCTTCAAGCGGAATGCAGCTCCGCCGAACTCCACTTCCTCCGCCAACCCGCCGGCGGCCTCGTCGAGGTCGCTGACAACGGCGTCATCATCGATACCATCTCCACGGCCGGTGAACCCGGTGCCGGCGTCTTTACTCTCCCCGTCAGCCCCGGCCTGCACCAGCTTTCAGCGCGCACGCGCGGCGGCGGACAGGTCCGGCTCTTCGGCTGGGTCACGGAGAATCCTCGCGGCCTCACCTACGACATGCTCGGCCTGAATGGGGCGCAGGCGAATATCGGGCTCAAGTGGGAAGAATCCATCCTGGCCGAATACTACCGCCGCCGTCCGCCGGGCCTGATTATTCTGGCCTACGGCACCAACGAGGCACGCAACAAAGACTGGACCCACGAGTCCTATCGCGACATGTTTGTCCAGCTTCTCGCCCGCTACCGCCGGTTGGCCCCGTCGGCCTCGATTCTCGTCATCGGCCCTCCCGACCACTTCTTCCGCTATCGCACCGGACTCGCCTCCCACGAAAAAATTGACCTCATTATCGACGCCCAGCGCGAAGCGACGCTCGCCAGCGGCGCCGCCTTCTGGGACCTCCGCGAACGGATGGGCGGCAAAGGCGCGATGGGAAAATGGGTCGCCGCGGGCATGGCCCAAGGCGATTATGTGCATTTTACCGGCGAAGGATACCGTCTTCTCGGCGCGGCGTTGTATAAGGAATTGATGGGTCAGTTCGCTACCTACGTCAGAGTGCGCAACGAATCCACCGCTACGGCCCCAAGTACATCCCCAATTGCTTCAAAGATACTGAATGGACAAGCGAACGAAAATCAATGAAATCCTGAACGAGATCGCCGGCAAGGCCATCTCTCCCGCCGCCGACGAATCGCTGTTTGACTCCGGTCTGCTCGATTCGTTCGCCCTCGCTGACCTCGTTTCGGCGATCGAAAAGTCCTTCGATTGCAAGATCCCGGACGCCGACCTGAACCCTCGCAAGTTTGACTCGATCGAACGGATCGAAGCCTACTTGGAAGACCACGGGAAATAAGCCGCGTGCCCTTCCTTCGTGAATTCGGATCCTACCTCCCGGAACGGATCGTCTCCAATGCGGAGATTGGCGCTCACGTCGGCTGCGACGCGGAGTGGATCAAAAACGTCAGCGGTATCGAGCAGCGCCGCTTCGCCGCCGATGACGAGTCCGTTGCCGATCTCGCTCTCCGCGCCGCGCAATCGTGTCTCGACAAGGCCAAACTCTCGGCTTCCGCACTCGGCATGATCCTCATCGCCAGCGGCAGTGCCGAACGACAATTTCCCGGCCCCGCCGCGACCGTTGCCCATCGTCTCGGTCTCGATAGCACTCCCGCGATTGACGTTCCGCTGGCTAGCGCGGGAACCCTTTTCGCGATGTCCCTGGCCTCGCGGCTGTGCGACAGCCTGGGCGAAATCCTCGTCATCGGCGCGGAGAAAATGTCCAGCGTCGTCCTCCGCCAGCCGATGGAGCGGGGCGTCGCAATCCTGTTCGGCGATGGCGCGGGTGCGTGTCTCGTCAGTCCTACCGAAGGGAAAGCTCGCGTGCTCGGCAGCGCCCTTCACTCGGATGGGGCGTTTGCGGAAGACCTCCGGCTGCCGTTTGATCGACCCCTCGAAATGAATGGCCGCTCGGTCATTCTGCAGGCATCGCGCAAAGTTCCGCGCGCCATCAGTGAACTGCTCGAAAAGCATGGCCGCAAAGCCGCCGACGTCGGGACGTTTTTGATGCACCAAGCCAATCAGAACCTGATTGATCGGGTCGCGCTTGCACTCGAAGTCCCGGCTGATCGCTTCTATTCGAACATCGCCCGCTACGGCAATACCAGTTCAGCCAGCATGCTCATCGCCGCCGCGGAATGGGCGGAATCGGGCTGGCCCACCGGCGAACCCGTCTGCTTTGCCGCCTTCGGCGCGGGGTTTCATTGGGGTGCTCTCCTCGCTCAGGTCGAAACCTAACCCGAACGGGAATAGCCAGTTCCAGAACCAAACTCCCTAGGTCGATGCAGGACGGCGTGGTTGACTGGGGTTGCTCATGACCATCCTGCTGGCCTTCGCCGAAATCCTGCTCTGGGATACCCGCGTTCTTCCTCCGCACGAAATCACCCACTCGGTTCGAATCCAGCTCTCTGACCAAAGAGACCTCAGCCGCCATGGCAACGTCGTGATCCCGCACGAGGGGCATAGTCTTTGCGCGGTCAAAGCGCGGACGGTGCTGCCCAGCGGCGCAGAGATCAGCGTTTCGCCGTCGCCGTTGCTCGATGATGGTTCTATCGTGTTCCCGGCCCTCGAACCCGGCAGCATCATCGAATACCAATACACCGAGTCCTACGCCGAACCGCTTTCTCTTCCCCTTTCCATTCCTCTCCAACGGGATCTGCCGATCCGCCGCCGGACGGTTTCCTATCCGCCTTCGTGGCAACCGCACTACTTCCACTGCGATAACTGCACCGCCGACCTGGCTCCTCTGTCGACTGCCCCTCCCGCTTACCTCCTGCTGACCCCGCGCTCTTCTCAACCGCCGGACGAATTCTGGCGCTCTCACGCCGCCCAACTCGCAGCGACCTTTGAGCAGGAGCTTGCGCCCGTTTCCCCTCGACCCGAGAGCGATTTGAACGCTCTGGCCGAATTCTGCCGCACCCGGATCAAGAACAGCCTGTATCGCACGGACAACCTCTCGCCCGCCGATCGCGCCGAGCCGAACGCGTCGCCGGCCGAGACGCTGCGCCGTGGGATCGGCACCTCTCATGAAATCAACCTGCTCTTCGCGGCCCTGGCTCGCGCCGCCGGTCACACCGTTTTTTATGTTCGCGTTGGCACCCCCGACTTCCGGCGCGAAATCCTCGACCCCGCCCAACTGCAGAATGAGGTGATCGCTGTCCGTCTTTCGACCGGCTATGCTTTCTTCAATCCTGGCGTTCCCTATCTTTCCGCCGGACTCCTCGACGCCGACGAAGAGGGTCAACCGGCTCTACTGGCTACTCCGGAGGGTCCGGTTTTTGTGACCCTTCCTCGTTCGGCTCCGCACCTAAGTCGAACCGAACGGCAGACCCGTTTGGCGCTCGCCGCCGACGGATCAGTCTCCGGCCGCATCGAACTTACCTATCACGGCCTTGCCGCCGCTGCCCGCAAGCGGAAAGCGGAAAGGCCGTCCGCCACGGAACGGCTGGCCGATATTCGGAGCGAGTATCCCGGGGCTCAACTCACAAACATCTCCGTCAGGAACATCGCGCTGCCGGCTGTTCCGGTTCAGCTCGAGTTCGATATCTACGTTCCGAACTACGCTGAACGATCCGCCCGGCGCCTCTTCCTGCCGACGAATTTCTTCGGGGCCAAGGCTGTCTTCACGCTGCCTCCCGGCCACACCTACGAATCCGACAAAGGCGACATCCTGCCCATACGGAGGCCTCTCACGTGGTTTCAAGAGGCCGCGACGGCTCCATCGCCGACCGGTCCCTCGGCTCACGTTTTGCTGCGGGAGGAATCCGTGGTCGCCGAGCCCTCTGGTCGCCAGACGACGACCACTCGCTCCGTTATCCGCATTTTGACGGCCGCGGGGTCGACGGCAGCTCGCGGGGGCATTGTTTACGATGCGACCGGGGGCCGGGTGGTCTCGTTTCGCGCCTGGCTCGTGGCTCCATCGGGCGAATTACGCGAGTTCGGACCCGCCGAGTTCACAGATCGAGCCGTGAACCAGGGGGAGCTGCACACCTCGCTCCGGCAGAGGACGATCGCCGTTTCGGCCGCAGTTGGTAGCGTGTTCGTCTACGAGGCGGTGGTCACGACCCAATCCGTGTTCCACCAGTTTGAGTACGAGTTCCAGCCCGATGGTCTGCCGGTTGCTTGCAGCCGCTTCTCGCTGTCGAGCCCGGCTGGTTGGCCGGTCCGTGCGCATCTTTTTGACGTTCAACCGACCGTGGCGGGCCAAACATGGACCGCTTATGATCTTCCGGCGAGTTCCGGACCCTCTCCCCGGCTTGCCATAACGGTGGGTTCCGCGTTTGCTACCTGGTCCGATGTTGCTGAGTGGCTTGCCGCTCAGGCCGAGCCGGCGGCCCGCCTCACGCCGGTAATCGCTGCCCGGGCGGCCTCGCTCGTCCGCAATCAAGCCGACCCGATCCGCGCCTTGGCGGCGTTCGTGCAGCGTCTTCGCTATGTGGCGGTCAACGTGAACTCGAGTGGCGGTGGCGGGTTCGTGCCCCGCGAAGCCGATGCCGTTCTGGCGCAGGGCTACGGGGATTGTAAAGACAAAGCCAACCTGCTGCGGACTTTGCTGCGGGCGGAGGGAATCGAATCCTGGCTCGTCGCCATCAACTCGACGGATCGGCAACGAGTTCGACCCGAATGGCCTTCGCCTCGCTTGTTCAACCATGCGATTCTCGCCATCGCGACACCGGACGGCCTGCGGTACTTCGATCCTTCCGATCCGTATGTTTCGCTCGGTGACCTTCCCGTGGCGCTGCAAAACTCTCCGTCCCTGCTCTTCGCTCCCGGAGCGAGGCTAGCGAATACTCCGGTCGGCGAGGTGGCGGCGGTGGAACGGTCGGTTCATCTAACGCTGACGGCGGATGGCAGCGTTGGCGGCCGCGTGCTCGAAAGTTCTCGTGGACATGCCGCCGCCGCTTATCGCGCTCGGGAACTTGGTGAGCGCGTGCAGGTGAGGGATGAGTTCCCCGGAGCCGGTCTTCACCTCTACTACGAGTTCACGGCCGGTCTGCGTGCGGCCGGGCCTGAACTGCTGCTCCTCAGGCCGTTTCTGCTCGCCGACTTCGCGGTGCCGGTGGCCTTCCACGAAACGGTGGAAATTACGCTTCCGGCGGATCTCCTGGTCGAAGAGCTGCCCGACGGAGCGGTCTTCCGGGGCGGTAAGCTAGTGCTGGAGCGTCGAGACGTGGCGGAAAACCCACTCCTCGTGCTCCGGCGAGCCCCTCATGAACAAAGCCTCCATCGATGAAATCCGCCATCGCTTCGACCATGACGTCGAGCGCTTCTCGAGCCTTGAAACCGGCCAGATGACGACTCAGGACGCTGCCATCGTCCTCGACCATATCGCCAACTGCGCCCGTCGCACTACCCCGCACGCGACTCGTCTTCTGGACTTGGGCTGCGGCGCCGGCAACTTCGCGCTCAAGCTTTCCCAGGCATTTGACTTCGAAGAGATTGGTCTGGTCGACCTGTCGACGCCGATGCTGAACCGCGCCGTCGAGCGGCTTTCCGCTGCCACCACGGCGCGGTTGGTGCCGCAAGCGGCCGACCTGCGCGCGGCGGAATTGCCGGTTGAGCACTACGACATCGTCGTGGCGGCAGCGGTTCTTCATCATCTGCGGACGGAAGCAGAGTGGCTCGCCGTATTTACAAATATATTCCGCAGCCTTCGCCCGGGCGGCAGCTTTTGGATCTGGGACCTAATTGAACACGATATCCCAGGGGTGCAGGAAGAAATGTGGCACGTTTATGGCGCGTTTCTCGCATCCCTAAAAGGAGAGGCTTATCGTGACCATGTCTACGCCTACATCGCGCATGAAGATTCCCCGCGGAGCCTTCCGTTTCAATTGGCGACGCTTACCCGCGCCGGATTCGGAGCGGTGGACGTCGTGCACAAGAGCGGGTGCTTCGCCGCACTCTCTGCGACGAGAAATTCATTTCCTCATCAGTAGAATCAAGTTACAATTGGAAACTATCAACTAATCCGCGTCGCCGGACCTACGTCAGCTCTAGCCGCTCCCTGGAGTTTGCTCAAAATGACAAAGATCGCTGTGCGCCAAACCATCCTTGGTTTGCTCGTCGTCCTGAACTTATCCCTGCTCGCCAGCTGTGTTTATCTGCTCCGTTCGGAAATGACGGCGGCCATATTGTTCTGTTTTGCGTTTCTGGGAGTTGTTTTGACGCTGGTCGTCTGCGGCGTGTATTTTACGACCGGTTCGCGCGATACGATGCCGTTTCGTATGGTGATGGGGTACTCGCTTTGGGCTTCCTATCGGAGCACTCGCTTCTACGTGAACTCCCTATGGCTGATCCTGCTGCTGGCATCGGTCTGGCTCGTGGGCCCGCGCGCGATCTATCGGATCCAGGTTCGTTGCGATTCATCGCCGGTTGTTACCGCCACTAGTTTCCTCGGTCGAGAGCTTCGAGTGCCTTGTGAATCCCAGCGGGCAGTTGTGCAGTTGTACCAGCCTTTTCGGACGGTGGACGTGGCCAAGGATCGCGTTTCATGCCTGGATAGTGCAGGGACGGTGTTCAGCGGCGTCAGTATGGCCGGGCTGGTGGTCGCCTGCAATACCCCGCCGCCCCGTTCGCCGCTTCGGGTGGATCGGATCGAGCCACCGGTGATCGAGGCCAACCGGATCCGACGGTATCGGCTCTATGGTTCTGGATTCACGCGGGATACGGCGTTGAGTCTGGACTCGGCTTCGTTTGTGGGCAGTTCGCTTTCGCGCGATTCCGACCGGATGCCGGCGGAGGTTGGGGCGCAAGGGGAATGGATGGACATCTTCATGAGTGTGATGCTGGTGCCGGGCCGCGATAAAGTCGTCGTGAAACTAACGAACGGCCACAATCAAAGCGCCGAGTTCTCGGCACCGGTCCAAACCACCGCCCAGCGGTAGTCAGACGAACCAATAGCCATTGACGAAGAGAGCCAGGCAGAGCATCTGGAGTAGGTTCAGCCAGAGGATCAGGGGCCATGTCAGAATCGGCCATCGCCCGCAGGCCGCGGCCAGGATTGGGTAGTACGGTACGACGATGCTGAGATAGCGGGGCAGGGAATCGAGGAGTAGGCTGCTCGTAAAGAGAAGGGGCCAAACGACCACTAGGGCGAGCCAACTGAGCGGGGCGCGCATGACGAGGGCCAGAATCAGCATCACCGCGGAAAAGATGGCGGCACCGTTGAAGAGGATCCGATAGAACGGTGCCAGACCGTTGTTGTGCATTCCGGTTTCAAAGGCTAACCACGGCCATGCTAACTGGCGGCCCCAGTGGCGTTGCGCCTTGAAATAGGCTTCGGGTTCGCCGACGGTGATCCATAAATACCCGACGAAGAGGGCGGCACCGACGACGGGGAGCAAGGCCCAGCCGAGTTGCCGCCAGTCGCGTTTGCTTTTCCAGGGGGGGATGAAATAGAGCAACAGGGGGATGACCAAAACGAAGCCGGCGCTGCGCGTCAAGGCCGCGGCGAAGCCCCAGAGCCCCGCTTCCCACCAGCGCTTCCGTTCGGCGGCGTCGAGGCACCCTGCCGCGGCGAGTAGAAACAAACCTTCTGAATAGGCGATCGAGAAGTAGAAACTGACGGGACCGAACAGCACCAGGGCGACGGCTAAATCGGCGGTCGCCTGATTCTTCCACTGCCGCATCGTGAGGCTCCAAATGTACCCGCAAGCGAAGAGGAGGGCCACGTTGCTCAAGGCGAAGGCGACAATTTTCGGGTCGATCGTGCGTCCGAACGAGAGAAGCCAGACGAGGGCGGGAAAGAGCGGAAAGAAGCCGGCGTTCGATTGATGCTGGGGGTCGAAACTATAGCCGTGGTAGAGAATGCTCCAATACCAGCCGGAATCCCAACGGAAGAGCGCCTCGAATACGGACTGGGGAGTGCCCATGGCAAGGCCAGAAGGCAGCACGCTGAGCGAAAGGCCGGCCATCAGAAATAACAGCGCTCGAGTGGCGACCACCCAGGCGGCGATTCTCGTCCATGGAATTGTATTGGCCACCTGTTTAGAATAGTTCATGCTCCTCGCTTTCTTTTTCGCCGCCGCCTGCATCACCGGCACCGATGCTTGTACCGAACACCTTCGTCTGGGTCCCGAGGGCCGCTTCCACCTTCTGTATCGCTCCCATCCGTTAACCGAGCGCAACGAGAACTTGACGAACGCGCTGATCGTCGTTCACGGTGCTTCGCGGAACGCGGATAACTACTTTCCGTCCGGCGTGGCGGGCTCCTTTTTGGCTGGTAAGTTAGATACTACGCTTGTCGTTGCGCCGCGTTTCCCGGTGCCGCAAGACAAGCTGGCCCCGGGCGAAATCGCGTTTCAGCCGCGGGGTGACGATTGGCGCGGCGGGGGCCCAGCGGTGGACCTTCCGGGGGTGAACGCCTTCGATGTGATCGATAAGCTTTTGGCCCATTTTGCCAATAAGAAGCTGTATCCCAACATGAAGAAGATCGTGCTGTTCGGTCATTCCGCAGGGGGACAGTTCGTGAATCGATACGTCGCCGTAGCTCGCTACGAATCAACTCTTCCCGTTACCTTTGTGGTTTCGAACCCGTCGAGCTATCTGTACTTTGACGCGAGTCGTCCGGCTCCGAACGCCGAATGCAAGGGCTACAACGACTGGAAGTATGGCTTGGTGGGCAAACCGAACTCCGAGGGATTCGCGGCGAACGCCGTGCGGCGACCGGTTGTTTATCTATTGGGCGAATACGACATTACGCCGCAGTTCTCGTTCGACGCTTCGTGTTCGGCGATGACCCAGGGGCCGAACCGTTTTCAACGGGGCGTCAATTACCTGGAATACATCAACGGGAAGTACAAGGCCAAGCACACGCTGGTGAAGGTTCCGAACTGCGGGCACAACGGCCGGTGCATGTTAGTGGCGGACGAAGCTAGCGCGGTGCTTTTTCCGTAAGCGTGTTGCGATAGAATCAGAGCAACCGGATTGTTAAGGAGAGCCAATGTTTCGTTTGGACGCGGATCGCCCTGTTGAGTTCTGCGATGGCACGCGCCGCCGCGACTTCCTCCATGCTGGAGCGCTGTCGACGCTCGGGCTCGGCCTGACGCAGTTTATGGGGATGAAGGCGCACGGTGCCGTCGACCCGAAGAAAGACGTCAACTGCATTTTGCTGATGCTGGTGGGCGGGCCTTCGCAGATCGATACCTGGGACATGAAGCCCAATGCGCCGATCGAAATCCGCGGCCCGTTTAAGCCGATTAAGACGAACGTGCCGGGCATTGAGATCTCCGAGAATTTCCCGCGGATGGCCAAGCACGCGGACAAGTTTTCGATCGTTCGGTCGATGTACCATACGGCTGCCGCCGTGCACGACACGGGCCATCAAATGATGCAGACCGGTCGCCTGTTTCAGGGCGGGGTGGAGCATCCGCACTATGGTTGCGTGCTGGGAAAATTGCGCGGTCCGAAGGGTGACGTGCCGCCGCACGTTCTGTTGCCGCGGCCGATTGGGGCCACCGGCGGGAACATGCCGCACGGGCATAGCGCGGGATATTTGGGCAAGTCTTACGATCCGTTCATTCTGAATGCGGACCCTTCCGACCCGAACTTTCGGGTACCGGATATGCTGCCGCCGGATTATCTTTCGGCGCATCGAGTGGATCGCCGGAAGAACTGGCGGGAGGCGATTGATAAGTCCGTGAGCAAGTTCGAGACGTCGCAGGATGCTCGGTTGCTGGATTCGAGCTTTCAGCAGGCGTACACGCTGATGTCTTCGGCGAAAGCGCGGGCGGCGTTTGAGCTGCATCGGGAGCCGGAGGCGACGCGGGAGAAATACGGGCTGAACCGGTTTGGGCAGAGCTGTCTGCTGGCTCGGCGGATGATCGAGGCGGGCGTACGGTTTGTGACGATCAACATGTTTGAGACCGTGTTCGATGAGATTACGTGGGACATTCACGGTTCGAAGCCATTTTCGCCGATCTCTTGCTACAAGGATCTTGTCGGGCCGATGTTTGATATGGCGTATAGCTCGTTGCTCGAAGACCTGTCGCAGCGGGGTTTGCTGTCGAATACGATGGTCGTCGGGGTGGGCGAGTTTGGCCGGACGCCGAAGGTGAACCCGGCGGGTGGGCGGGACCATTGGCCGCAATGCTGGTCGATTCTGATGGGCGGTGGGCCGCTGAAGGGCGGGACGATCGTTGGCGCGTCCGATGAGATCGGCGCGATGCCGAAGGATCGGCCGACGACTCCGGCGGAGGTGGCGGCGACGATTTACAAGGGCCTCGGGATTGATCTCGAGACCGAGTTGCCCGGTGCCCAGGGCCGACCGATCCCGGTGGTTGACCGGGGCACCGAACCGATCAAAGAACTTTTCGTGTAAGCCATGCGCCATTATTTTTTGTTCCCGTTTACGGCGGCTTTGCTGATGGCCGCCCCGTCTCTTTCGATCTTCCCGAAGGAGGTGACGCTGTCGACGCCGGAGTCTCGCCAGCAGTTGCTGGCGGAGGCTCAGTTGGAGACAGCGCAGGCGGACTGGACTCGGCTGGCGGCTTGGTCGTCGTCGAACCCATCGGTGGCGATTGTTTCGCCGACGGGGTTGGTGACGCCGCGGTCGGATGGTGAGACGCGGATCACGGCGACGAAAGACAACATGACGGCGTCGTTGACGGTGAAGGTTCGGAATGCGAAGTCCGCCTTTACTTGGTCGTTCAAGAACCATGTGATGCCGGTGCTGACGAAGACGGGATGCAATCAGGGGGCTTGCCATGGGGCGCTGGCGGGGAAGAACGGATTTAAGCTGACGTTGCGGGGTTATGACCCGGAAGTGGATTTCGACACGCTGACGCGGCAGTCGGCGGCCCGCCGGGTGAACCTGGCGGAGCCGTCGCAATCGTTGCTACTGCTGAAGCCGACCTTCGCCGTGCCGCATATGGGCGGATTGCGGTTTAAGACCGACTCGCTGGAGTATCGGGTGATCGCGGAGTGGATCGCGGCGGGGGCTCCTCCGCCGGTGGAGAAGGACGCGGCGATTACCGGGCTGGAGGTGTATCCGCCGGCGTCGATTTTGGCTCCGGGGGCGACGCAGCAGTTGATCGTGCGGGCGAAGTATTCGGACGGTCGGACGGAGGACGTTACCAACTGGGTGAAGTACACGTCGGCCAACGAGGGCGTGGCGACGGTGGATGATACCGGGTTTGTGAAGCTGACCGGGCACGGGGAATCGGCGATCACGCTGTGGTTCGATTCGAAGGTGCTGTATGCGCGGGTGACGGTTCCGTTTGTGAACGCGAACCCGGTGGTGAGCGACTTCAAGCCCCGCAACTTCATTGACAACCTAGCACTTGCTAAGTGGACCTCGTTGAACTTGGTGCCTTCGAAACAGGCGGACGATTCGACGTTTATGCGGCGGGCGTTTTTGGACGCGGCGGGGATTTTGCCGACGGCGGATGAGGTGGAAACCTTTCTCGCTGATCAGGACCCGAACAAGCGGGCGAAGCTGGTGGACCAGCTACTGAATCGCGATGAGTATGCCGACTACTGGGCTTATAAGTATTCGGACCTTTTGCTGGTTAGTTCGCGGAAGCTGCGGACTCCTTCGATGTGGGCTTTCTACAACTGGATCCGGGATTCGGTCGCGACCAACAAGCCGTGGGACCAGTTTGCGCGGGACATTTTTACGGGATCGGGGTCGACGCGGCAGAACGGGGCGCTGAACTATTTCGTGTTGCATAAAGACACGATCGAGATGGCGGAGAACGTGACGCAGGCGTTTTTGGGGCAACGGTTGACGTGTGCCCGTTGTCATAACCATCCGATGGAGAAGTGGACGCAGCGGCAGTATTATGAGTTCGCTAATCTGTTTGCGCGGGTGGGGATCAAGAACGGGAATACGGCGACGGACAACGTCGTGTTTGCGAAGACTTCGGGGGACATTAACCATCCTCGGCTGCTGCGGCCGCTGGACCCGACGCCGCTGGACGGCAAGGCGATGTCGCTGGATTCGACGGCTGACCGGCGGGTTCATTTCGCCAACTGGCTGACGAAAGATAACGACTACTTCACGCGGAACATTGTGAACCGGGTGTGGGCGAATTTTCTAGGGCGGGGGATTGTGCACCCGTACGATGACGTGCGGGCGACGAACCCGGCTTCGAACGAAGAGCTGTTTGCGGCGGTATCAGCGGACTTCGTGAAGCATGGTTATGACCTGAAGCACTTGATGCGGACGATTATGAACAGCGCGGTTTATCAGCTTTCGTCCGAAGCCAACGCGACGAACCAGGCGGACAACGTTTTCTATTCGAAGTATGTGATTAAGCGGTTGCCGGCCGAAGTGCTGCTGGATGCGATGTCGCAGGTGACCGGGGTGCCGACCGCATTCGGCGGCTACCCGGCGGCGACGCGGGCGATGCAGTTGCCGGACGTGCGGGTGCAAAGCCAGTTTTTGACTTCGTTTGGGCGGCCGGAGCGGATCCTTTGCGATGCGGCGGAGCGGAGTTCGGACCCGTCGATTTCGCAGGCGCTGCACGTGATCAACGGCGATACGTTGAACAAGAAGTTGTCAGACCCGCAGGGCAATATCGCGCTGCTGTTGAAGCTGGGCTTGTCGGACCGGAAGGTGCTGGAGCATTTGTACTTGACGGCGTACTCGCGGTTGCCTCGACCGGAGGAGTTTGCGCAGTTGCAGAAGCTGATGGTGGAGACCAAGCAGAGCAAGCAGGAGGGTCTGGAAGACCTGGCTTGGAGCCTGCTGACGAGTAAGGAATTCCTCTTTAACTACTAACATGCGCTGGGTTCCTTTTTTCATTGCCGTTGCCGCCTTCGCGCAGGATTTCGAAGCTGATTTGCAGCCGGTTTTTCGCAAGTATTGTTTGGATTGTCATGCCCATGGGGTGAAGATGGGGTCGCTGGATCTGGAGACGATTGGCGGGATTCGGACGGGCGGGAATCACGGGCAGATCGTGGTTCCGGGCAAGGCGGAGGAGTCTCGGCTGTTCCTGATGTCGGCGGGGAAGAAGGAGCCGTTCATGCCGATGGACGGTCGTTCGCTCGCGCCGGCCGAGTTGGACGTGATTCGGAATTGGATCAACGCGGGGGCGAAGGGGCCGGACAAAGCGACTGTGGTGCGGAACGCGAATCGGATTCCGGATATACAGCCGCGGGTGGCTCCGAAGCCGCAGATTTTTGCGATGGCGCAGACGGCGGACGGCAAGCGGACGGCGTATGCGGCGTACAAGAGTGTTCGGCTGAATGACGCCGTATTGGCGGGGCATCTGTCGACGGTGCGGGCGGTGGCCTTCAGCAAGGACGGAACGATGCTGGCGGCGGCTGGTGGGCTGCCGGGGCAGCGCGGGGAAGTGAAGATTTGGGATGTGGCGGGGAAGTCGGAGAAGCTGACGATCAACGGGCATAAAGACTGCATTTATGCGGTGGCTTTTTCGCCGGACGGCAAGACGCTGGCGACGGCTAGCTACGACAAGATGATCTACCTGTGGGACACGACTACCGGCAAGCAGATTCGGCCGTTGAAGGATCACATTGATGCGGTGTATAGCCTGGCGTTTTCACCGGATGGGACGCGGCTTTTGTCGGCTTCGGCGGATCGGTCCGTGAAGGTGTGGGACCCGGCGACGGGGGAACGGCTGTTCACTTTGTCCGAGTCCACCGATGCGTTGCAGACGGTGATCGTTTCGGCGGATGGGAAGTTGGCGGCGGCGGCGGGCGTTGATAAATCGATTCGGCTTTGGGACCTGACGCCGAAGGCCGGGGCGCTGAAGAATTCGTTGATTGCTCATGAGGACGTGATTTTGCAGCTCGCGTTTTCGCCCGATGGGACGTTGCTGGCTTCGGGGTCGGCGGACCGATCGGTGAAACTGTTTCGCACGGCGGATCTGACGGAATTGAAAACGATCGCGTCGCAATCGGACTGGCCCACGGGACTGGTTTTTACTCCCGATGGCCAAAGCCTGCAAGTCTCCCGGCTTGATGGCACCACCCAAACTTATTCGGTCAAATAGGATTTTTATGCGCTACCTGCTCGCCCTTGTTGCCGTTGCCGCCTTGGCTCAGTCTCCCCGGTCGACGCCGCCCACGGTGCAGTCGATTGTTCCCCGCGGGATTGCACGCGGGATGACGGCGGAGCTCGTGATTGAAGGGTTCAACCTGGCGAAGGCTTCGGCGATTTACTTTTCGGATCCGCGGATCAAGGGGAAGATTTTGCGGGTGAAAGAGCTGCCCGATATGGCCGATGTCCGGATTGGGGCGAACGGGACGCAGTCGTCGATTGACGTGGGCCCGTTGCCGCCGCGGAACCAGGTGACGGTGGAGGTGGATATTGACCCGGAGGCCGAGATTGGTGACGCTTCGTTTCGGTTGTTGACGCCGCTGGGGACTTCGCCGGAGGGGACGTTGCTGATTGAACCCTACGTGGGGGAGGCGACGGATAAGGAGCCGAACGATACGATTGCGAGCGCGGTGGAGACGTACCTGCCGGCGGTGTTGACGGGGGCGATTTCGAAGCCGGGCGATGTGGATCTGTTCAAGATCACGGTGCGGGCGAACCAGATGCTGGTGTTTGAGAATTCGTCGGACAAGATTGGGTCAAGCTTGCAGCCGGTGATCAGTATTCTGGACGGGGCTGGGGTGGTGGTGAAGACCTATGGGGAAGACGGGGGGACGCCGGACTTCGCGCACAAGTTTGCGAAGGCCGGGACGTATTTCGTGCGGATTGCGGACTACGAACGGTCGGGCCGGGCGGGGCACATGTACCGGATTAAGGTGGGCGAGTTTGGGTTCGTTTCGCAGGTTTTCCCGTTGGGACTGCGGAAGGATCAGATGGCCAAGATTCAGTTGACCGGGTTCAATTTGCCGGCAACGATGGACGCGAAGGGGACGCCGGGTTTGGACGATCCGTTTGCGGTTTCGGTGCGACCGGCGGCGGCTTACAACAAGGTGAAGTTGGCGTTGGGCACGGACCCGGAGATGATGGTTTCGCAGCCTTCGGCGAAGCTGGCGCTGCCGGTGACGTTGAATGGCAAGCTGGGCAAGGCGAACGATGTTCACCGGTTTCCGTTTGCGGCGAAGAAGGGGCAGGCGCTGGTGTTTGAGGTGATGGCGCGGCGGTTGGGATCGGAGCTGGATACGACGATTGAGGTGCAGACGGCGGCGGGGAAATCGATTGAAGTGGCGGCGGTGCGGCCGGTGGTCTCGACGTACACGACGCTGCGGGACCATGATTCGGCGCAGCCGGGCATTCGGATTACGCATTGGAACAACATCAACGCGGGCGACTACATGATGCTGGGCCGGGAGATTGTGCGGGTTTCGGAGTTGCCCCGCGGGCCGGACGAGGACATTCGGTACGAAGCGTTGGGCGGCCAGCGAGTGACGTTTTTCAATACGGCGGCCGAGGCTCATGCGATCGACAAAGCGATTTATAAAGTGCAGATTCATCCGCCGGGGACGCAGTTTGCGCCGAACGGATTGCCGGTGACTCGGCTGTATGCGCAGAACGACGACGGGGGACCGGGGTTTAGTAAGGACTCGTATTTGACGTTTACGGCTCCGGCGGATGGCGACTACCAGTTGGTGCTGCGGGATGTGACGGGGGCGACCGGTTCGTATCGGTTGAACATTCGGGAGCCGCGGCCGGACTTCCGGCTATCGGTGAATCCGCGGAATCCGAACGTGCCGCGGGGGGCGACGATTCCGTTGACGGTGACGGCGATGCGGCTGGACGGTTATGCGGGGCCGATTGACGTAGCGTTCGCTGCGTTGCCGAAGGGATTTACTGCGACGAAGACGCAGATTCAGCCGAACCAGAACGCGGCGGTGTTGTTGCTGACGGCGGCGGCGGACGCACAGGCTGCGGCGGCGTTTCCGTTTGCGGTGACGGGTTCGGCGCTGGGCGTGACGCGGTGGGCGAGCCCGGAGGACCACTTGAAGTTGGTGGCGTTGGGGGCGGCACCGGACGTGTTGATGACTTCGGAGACGCGCGTGGTGGAGATGGCGCCGGGCGAGACGGCGGCGATCAAGGTGAAGATCACGCGGCACAATGGCTTTGCGGGCCGGGTGCCGGTGGACGTGGTGAATTTGCCGCCGCGGGTGAAGCTGCCGGATTTTGGGCTGAACGGGGTGTTGCTGAACGAGGACGAGACGGAGCGGACGTTCTTCATCGAAGCGACGCCGGCGGCGGAGCCGGGGAACTATACGATTGCGGTGGCGGGCCGGATTGAGACGCGGAGCACGCAGCAGAATCTGTCGGCGGCTCCGGATACGATCGCGGTGCGGATTAAGGCGAAGTAGAGGCCGGGCCTCACATCACGTCGACGAAGCCTTTTTTCAGCTTTCGGAAGACGGCGTAGCCGACGTAAAAGATGAGGAGCGCATAGACCCAAACGCGGGCGACTTCCTGCCAGGCGGGGCCGGAGTTTTCGAGGAATAACATCCGGTAGCCATAGACGAGCTTGTAGATGGGGCTGCGCTGGAGGATGGGCCAGGCCCAGGCGGGAAGGGAAGCCTGGGGATAGCAGATCGGAGTGAGGAAGAAGACGAGGGTCAACAGGAAGCCGTTGACCTGGATGAGGTCGCGGAGGTAGACGCCGATGGCGGCGAAGAGCCAAGCGACGCCCATCGTGAGCAGGACCTGGGGGACGATGTAAATCGGCAGCCAGAGGGCTTCGAGAGGGATGCGTTCGCGGGTGCCCATGAGCAGAAAGAGGTAGACGACGAGGGCGAGGCCGCTGCTGGCGAGGCCGGCGAAGGTGATGTTGATGGGCAGGATTTCGACGGGGAAGACGAGTTTCTTGACGAAGTTTCGATGTTCCCAGATGACGCCGGGGGCACGGCCGATCGCTTCCGAGAAGGCGAGCCAAGGGAGCATGCCGCAGAGGAAATACAGAACGAACCCGGCTTGGCCCTCGTCGCCGGGGAAGCGGGTTTGGAGGACGATGCCGAAGACGAAGAAGTACGTCAGCATGAGGAGCAGGGGGTTGAGCAGGCTCCAGGCCATGTTGCCGAAGGAACCGCGGTAGCGGCTGGTGACGTCGCGATGGACCATCGCGGCGATGAGGCTGCGATTGCTATAGAGCACTTGCCAGGGTTCGATGAGCAGTTGCAGGGCTTGGCCGGGCAGCATCTGCCAGCGGAGGCGGCGCATGGTGGTTTCGCGCTGGCGGACTTTCGATTGGCCGTTGCGGACGCGAGCTTCGAGGAGGAGGAAGCGTTCGCCGCGATCGTAGCCCCAGCCTTTTTCGACGTCGATGGAGGAGATGAGAACGCGGTAGTCGCCGTCGGAGTCGGGGAGGGCAACGGTCATCGTGCCGCCGGGGCCCCAGGGGCCTTCTTCGACGCAGAGGCCGCTGGCTGCTTCGAATACCTGCCAGCCCGCATGGCGCCCGGCGCCGGGGTCGAACTGGACTTCGGTGTTCACGAGCCGCCTTCGTAGAGCCAGGCGGGGTAGCGTTTTTGGATGGGCCCGAGCTTTTTGCCGACGGCGTAGATGCCGTCGCCGCGGAGGGTGGTGGGGAGGAGATAGCGTTCGAGGAGGTGGAGGATCCACTGGTCTTCGGGGCGGGGGACGTCGCGGAATTCGCCCGTTTCGAGAAGGGCGACCTCGAAGCCGGCGTCGAGGAGGAGGAGGTAGATTTCTTTGGGCGTGTACTCGCGGGCGTGGCGAGCTTCGACCTCTTCGCCGGGCTTCGAGGGCTTGATGTAGGCGGGGAAGAAGCCGGGGTGGTAGCCGTCGAGGGCGGCGCGGAGGGCGCGGAGGCTGGCGATGTTGGGCGTCGTCACGACGAAGTGTCCGCCGGGCTTGAGGATGCGGTTGATCTCGGCCATCATGTGCATGGGGTCGCTGGGGAGATGCTCGATCAGCTCGCAGCAGAGGACGGTGGAGAAGTACTCGTCGGGGTAGGGGAAGATGTCTTTTTCGGCGTCGAAGAGGTCGACGTCGCAGGTGAAGGTTTCGCCTTCCGAGGAGGTGACCGAGCGATGGTCGACTTCGCCGGCGGGGCCGTAGTAGCAGCCGCGGACTTCGCCGTAGCCGAGTTTGTTTTTGAGGGCCGGGGTTATCTGGAGGTAGGCGCCCATTTCGAGGATGCGGTCGAGGGCCGAGCCGGGGGGGGTGATGGCGAGGGTTTTTTCGAAGCGGGTGAGGTGGATTTCGCCGTATTGTTTGGACTCTTCGGTTTCGGCCATCCAGGTTTGGATGTAGGCGGGTTCGACAACTGGAGCCGGGGCTTCGATGGGTTCTTCCGGGGGGGCTGGGAACGGAGCGGCAACTATGGCTGGGGTCCAAGTGCGGCCGGATTCGACGGCGTCTAGGAAGTCGACGTACTGGCGGGCGCAGATGTCCCAGCTGCACTCCTGTTCGACCCAGGCGCGGGCACGGGCACCCATCTGGCGGCCGAGTTCGGGGCGGCTGACGAGGAGGTTAAGATATTCGAAAATCGTATCCTCTTCGGTCGCGTCGACGGGCACTTTGAGGCAGATGGAATCGGGGTATTCGGCGAAGCTGCCGATGTTGCTGACGATGACGGCGCGGCCCATGCCGAGGGAGCGGAGGAGGGTGCCGGAGCTTTCGCCGACGGTGGGGAAGCGGAGATTCAGAATTACGTCGCAGGCGGCGATGTAACCGTTGAAATCTTCGATGGGGGTGAAGCCGAGGAGGCGGACGTGTTCTTCGAGGCCCATGCCGCGGATGAGGGAGGCGAGGGGGAAATCGGGATGGGCTTCGCCGACGAGGACCATGCGGGCGTCGGGGCGGAGGCGGATGAGGCGTTTGAAGGCGCGGAGGGATTCGGCGATGCGTTTGTAGGGTTTGAGGAAGCCGAAGATGCCGATGAGCGGGGTGGCTTGGTCGAGGCCGAGGCGGGTACGGAAGCCCATACGGTCGCCGAGTTCGGGGAGCCAGGCGCCGTGGGGGATTTTGGCGAGGGGTCCGGAGTAGCCGGCTCGGCGAACGTCCTGGGCGACGGCTTCGCTGTGGACGATGACGCCTCGGCTGGCGGCGAGGATGCGTTTGAGCATGGGCACGCCTTCGTAGTCGGGGCCGACTTCGAGGCGGCGGACGCGTTCAGCGAAGGCGAGGGCGGCGGGACCGCCGTCGAACTCGCAGGCGGCGACGTAGGCGTCCCAATCCTGGCGACAGATGGTGAGGTCGGTGATGAGGTGGTGGAGGTTCGATTCGTGGAGGACGACGACGCCGGGGTGGCGGAGGGCTTCTTCGTAGACGAAGGCATGATGGCCGTTGTTGCCGATTTGGTAAAGGCCGAGGCCTGCGGCGGGGCCGGCTTGTTCCTGAACGGTGACTTGGGCGTGGCGATGCAGAGCTTCGACGAGCGCGGCCGAATAGTCGGCGATGCCGCTTTTGGCGGGCGGCATTGGAGAGAAAAAAGAGATTTTCAACGAACCCATTCGAGAGAGAAGTTCCCCATCATAAATGGTACCCGGACCAGCGCCAGGGTTCGCGCTTCGTCTTTGGCGAAATAGGCGTCGAACTCGAAGCGGGAGCTGGGGCCCTTCACGGTTATTTTAAAATGCTCGGTGTCGGTGAGGATTTCGCCGACGGTGACCTTTTCGGCACCGACGAGGACGAAGCGGACGTCGTAAGGGGCTCCGAAGAAAATCTGCTGGGGCGCGGGGACCTTGCCATTGGCGAGTTGGTCGCGGACGACGAAGAGGAAGCCGAGGGCGTCATGCGCGCAGGCGGGCACGGGGAACTCGCTTTTGCCGCCGCCGTCGCTGGTGACCCGGGTGCCGGTGGGGGGGGCGTAGGAGGAGGTCTCCTTGGCTTTTCGGGTTCCGTGGGTCGATTCCTTAACGAGTTCGACGGAGCAGAGGTTGCGGTCGACGGTGCTGCGGAAGACGTCCTGGACTTTAAAGCCTGGGATGGCGGCTTCGAGTTTGAGGGTGAACTTCCATTTGTCGCCATCTTTTGTCGAGACGAGTTCACCGTCTCCGAGGCTGAGGCCGCTGGGCCAACTGACCTGATAGCGGGTGGCTTCTTCCTTTGGACCGGCGGCCCAGAGTGTGGTCGCTAGAAGGACCAACCACCAGCTTCTAGCGGCCTGTGCGCTAGGCATGTTGTCTAACCGACGATGCGCTCCGCTTTCGTTGCTCGACGACGGCTTGGTAGATGTCGAGGGTTTGGCGGGCGGTCTGCTTCCAGGTGTAGCGGGCGGCGTTTTGACGGCCGAGGCGTTCCATACGGAGCCGGAAATCGGGGTCGAGGAGGAGGTCGCGCATGGCGGTGACCATTTCGCGGGTGGAGTAGGGATTAAACAAGACGGCCGCATCGCCGGCCACTTCTTTCATGGCGGAGGTGTTCGAACAGGCGACGGCGCGTCCGCTGGCCATGGCTTCGAGAATGGGGATGCCGAAGCCTTCGTAGAAAGACGGAAAGACGAAGAGGTCGCTGGCGTTGTAGAGCTGCAGAAGCTCTTCGTCGTTGACGTAGCCGGTGAAGTGAATCCGGTTGCTGAAGGGGGAGGCTTCGGCGATTTGATGGACGCGGGGGGCGAACCAGGTATCCTTGCCGACGAAGACCAGGCTGTGCGGGAGTTGGGGGTAATTGGCGACTAGCTCTTCGAAGGCGCGGATGAGGCCGATGGGATTTTTGCGGGGTTGGAGATCGCCGACGCAGAGAACGTAAGGGCCACGGATGGCGAAGCGTCCATCGACGAAGGCTTTGGCGGGGGCTTTGGGCTGGGGTTGAAAGATTTCGGAGCAGGCGGCGGGGACGACGGCGATTTTTTCCGGATCCATCCCGTAGGCTCGGGCGATGCCGCTGCGGGAGAATTCGCTGAGGGTGACCAATTTGGCGGCGCTGCGGACGGTTCGTTCGACGGTCATCCGAAGCTGCATGCGGCGGGCGCGGGGGAAGAATTCGGGATGTTCGAGGTAGCTGACGTCGTGGACGCTGACGACGACCGGGACGGGGCAGAAGAGCGGGGCGGTGTATTGGACGTGGACTAAGTCGGGCTTATCCTGACGCAGACCCCGTGATAGATCGAACCCGAGGCGGAGGAACGGGTTATTGCTCACCCAGCGTTTGGCGAAGCGGGGCGGGACAACCTGGTCAGCGCCAGGCATCGATAAGTAGGCCAGGAATTCAGATTTCCGATCGAGACCCGCGTATTGCTGGAGCAGGTTCCGAACATAGACTTCGTTCCCGGTTAGGTGGCGACCTATGGCGTGGGCATCAATGCCGTAGCGCATGCTGGTTCATCCAGTATAAATCCATCCCGTACTAATCCCCTAAAATTCCGGCCGCGTCGAGGCATTTCCATGCCGCTTCCCGGTGGAAGGTCTTCTCATACAATACCCTGCCTGCGGCGCTAAGTCTCGCGGCTAATGCTTCATCCTGTAACAATTGGCGGATGGCGGCGGCAAAGTCCGCTGGGGAGTCGGCGAGTAAGAAGTGTTCGCCGTCGCGTCCGGGCAGGCCTTCGGCGCCGATTCGGGTGGAAACAATGGGTGTTCCGGCGGCCCAGGCTTCGAGAATTTTTACACGCGTACCGCTGCCGGAGAGCAGGGGGACGACCGCGATTTGGGCGCGTTCGATTTCGGCCATGGCGTCGGCAACAGCGCCGGTGATTTCGACTCGATCGAGACCGGCGATGGTGCGGGCGATGGCGTGGGGGTTCATGCCGACGAGGCGCCAGCGGAGCGCGGGGTCCGGTTGGAGAGCGGGCCAAACGTTTTTTGTGAACCAGGCGACGGCCTGTTGATTGGGGTGGTATTCCATGTTGCCGGAGAAGACGAGCGTTCGCTCGCGCTTTTCGGTGGTGAGGGCTCGCCAGGGGATGGTGTTGGGGAAGACGGTGAGGGGCAGGCGGGGGGCGAGGGCGGCGACGCGGGCGGCATCCTGGTCGGAGGTAACAAGGGCACCGGAGTAGCGGGGGAGGAATTGGCGTTCGAGCTTTTCCGAGAGGCGGGCAAAGCGGCCGTGGGCCATGCGTTCGGGCCAGCGTTCGGCGCGGCTGAGGCTGCGGAAGAATTCGCTTTCGACGTTATGCAGATCGCAGATGACGGATTGGCTGAAGGGTCGGAGCACGTCGACGTAGGGCCCGAGCCAGAAGTGTTCGACGAAGATGACGTCGTAGCGCTGGCCGGCGAGGAGGCGTGTGATTTCGGCGTCGAAGCCGGCGAGACGATCGATGAGCGGGGGGACGCCGCGGACGAAGCGGCCGGCATTGCGGGCCACGCGGGCGGTGAAGGAGCGGCCGTTGGCGGGCAGGGCGATCTGCCACTGGTTTCGCACGAGCGAATCGCCGGAGGGCTTACAGGGGGCGAAGGAGAGAAGGTCGACGACGGCCCCGCGGCGGGTCGAGTACTCCATGAGCGAGGCGATGCGTTGGGCTCCGCCCCCGAGGACGGGGAACGGCGCTTCGGGCGTGAGGAATAGAACCTTCCGGGGCAACCTTCTATTATCCCCGCTCGAGGATCTGCGCGGTGTGGCGGCGTCCGTGGGCGGCGAGGAAGAGGAGCCATTGGAAGCCGTCGAAGACACCGAGCATGGGGTGTTCGAAACGGCCGAGGCGGAGGGGGGCTTCGGTCGACTCGATCCAGGCGTACATCTCCTGGCGAAGAGCGCGGTAGGCAGCCCAGAACTCGTCGGCCGAAGTCCAAGTGCCTTCGGGCAGCAGGTGTTGCGGCGATTGGGCGGCGCGGCCGCGGGTGGAGACGCGGTCAAACAGTGTTTGGTCTTCCCAGGTCGACGGGGGTAGTTGGTCGCCGTAGAGTAAGGGGCTCTGGAGTAGGCGGAAGATTCGGCGTTCGGTTTTGTCGAGGTGTTCGCAGATTTCGGCGACGGTCCAGGTGCCCGCGGGCGTGGGTCGGTCCCAGAGTTGGGTCGCTTCGAGGAGTGCCGCTTCCTGTTCGCGCAACTCGCGGAGGACGAGCTGGCGTTCTTCGGCAGTGAGTGACATCTCTCCAGACTACCGTCTTCGGAGCGCTTCCTCGTAAACGGCGTGGGTCTCTTTGGCGGTGCGTTGCCAACTGAACTGGCTGGCTCGGCGTAGGCCGGCTTCTCTCCATTGGGCGACGCGGGTTGGTTCCGTGATGCAGGCGGACATTCCTTCAACCCAGGCGCTGACATCGGTCGCATCGCCTTGCCAGGCGGCGCCGCCGGCGACTTCGGTAACGGCCGGGTCGCGGGAGGTTAAGACGGCGGCCCCGCTTTGCATGGCTTCGAGGATGGGCAGGCCGAAGCCTTCGTAGAGGCTGGGGTAGACGACGGCGAGGGCGTTTGCGTAGAGATCGTGGAGGGCCTCTTCGGGGACCGCGCCTTTCAGGACGAGGCCTTCCTCAGGGACGAAGTTGGGTCCGTCCTCCCTTCGCCTGCCGGCGAGGACCAGAGGGACACGGTGGCGCTTCCAGACCTCTCGCCAGGCTTCGACGAGGAAGGGCAGGTTTTTGCGCGGTTCGAGGGTGCCGACGTAGAGAAAGTAGGGGGCGGCACCGGGATCGCGAGGCCGGAGGCGGAAGGCAGGGCCGGCGGCCAAGGGGACGGCCACCACGCGATCGGGTGGGAGGCCGAAGCGTTCGATGGCTTCGCGGCGGACGGCTTCACTGAGGGTGAGAACAAGGGATGCCCGGCCGAGGCGGAGGAGCCAGGGGGTGCGTCGACGCACGCGATCGGCCCCGATGTGCCAGCCGGCTTCGCGCCAGGGGGAGAGATCGTGGAGGGAGAGGACGCTGGGGCGGGTGCGCCAGTAGGGGACCGAAAAATCGGTTCCGTGAAAGACGTCGAAGCGTTCGCGGCGGAGGGTGAGGGGGAGCCCGGCGAGCCACCATTTTCCGGCGAAGCGGCCGGGGGGAGGGGTGGTCCAGTGCTCCGGCCAATCGGGGCGGCGGGCGACGGGTTGGTCGCTGAGGAAGTGATAGTCGTCGGTGGGGAAAGCAGTTTCAAGGGCCCGCCGGAGTTCGACGACATAGCGCGTGACCCCGCCCGTTGGTACGGTGAGCGGGGTCGCGTCGAAGGCTACCTTCATCGGTTACGGGAGATCCTCGGGGACGGCTTGGAGCAGGCGGGCGACGTAGCCGTTGAGCCTTTGCGGCACTCCCGCCTTCTGTTTCGGCAGGGCTGCCAGCTTCGCTTTGAGCGGGGCGGCTTTGGCGTCGAGGTAGTCGATGGCGTTCAGCGCCTGCATCGCGACATACACGCCGTGTTTTTCCTGGTTGGCGAGTTCGATGAGGACGTCGAGGACGGTCGGCAGATCCTTGGCGTCGCCGTAGAGGCCGACGGTTTCGGCGGCTACGATGCGGACGGCGGGGGCGGGGTCGGCCAAGGCGCTGCGAACGGCTTTGGCATCCTTGCGAATCCGGAAACCCACGGCGGCCCAGTAGCGGACGG
Source organism: Acidobacteriota bacterium (assembly GCA_026394015.1). Taxonomy (GTDB): domain Bacteria; phylum Acidobacteriota; class Terriglobia; order Bryobacterales; family Bryobacteraceae. The sequence goes on along the minus strand of JAPKZA010000216.1, from coordinate 4,774 downwards.
CGCTGTCGGGGTCCTTGAGGCCGTCGATGAGTTCGGCGCCGGAGGCCGGAGACGAGGCCAGAGCCGCCATTTTGTGGACAGCGGGGAGGTTGGTCATTTTGGCGGCGGCGTCATAAGGAGCGCCGCCGGCGGCGCGTTCGTGGATCTCGTTTTCGGGTAAGAAGCCGATGTCGCGTACTCGAGCCATCTGCGCTTGGAGAGCGGCGCGGAGGGTGTTGGCGGTTTTCTCGAAAGCGGGTTTGCCGATGAGATTGTTCACTTCGTCGGGATCGGAGCGGAGATCGTAGAGCTCTTCGAAGGGCTTGGTTTTCCAGAAGTGCTGTTGGGCGGGGGTGAGCTTGCCTTCCTTGAACAGCTTGTACCAGACCTGCGTCGTCGGCATCTTGAACATGTATTCCAGATTCTGGCCGTAGATGCGGTGGGGCATGTATTGGCGGAGATAGACGTAGCGGCCATCGGTGACGGAGCGGACGAGGTCGTAGCGTTCGTCCATGCGACCGCGGAAGCCGTAGACGAAAGCCTGGCGGGGCTCGGCGGCTTTGCCGAGGAAGGCGAAGCCCTGGTGGTAGGCCGGTTTCGGCAAGCCGGCGAGCGAGAGGACGGTGGGGGCGAGGTCGACGAAGCTGACGGGGCGATCCGTGGCGGCGCCGGGCTTGTATTCGCTGGTGGCGAGGTGTTTCCACTTTTCGGGGAAGTGGACGATGAGGGGGACGCGGAGGCCGGAGTTGTAGGGCCAGCGCTTGCTGCGGGGCATGCCGGCGCCGTGGTCGGAGTAGAAGAAAACGATGGTGTCTTCTTCGAGGCCGTCGGCTTTGAGTTCGTCGAGCGTCTTGCCGACCATGCCATCCATGGTTTTGATGTTGTCGTAGAGTTGGGCCCAGTCACGACGGACTTCGGGGGTATCGGGGTGGTAGGCGGGTATGCGGAGTTCGGCGGGGTCGTGTTTGACGGCCTCTTCGCGGGGCCAGTTTTGGCTCTCGTGAGTGATGAGGAAATTGAAGACCGAAAAGAAGGGCTGGCCTGGCTTCCGCTTGCGCCAGTGCGCTTTGCCGCTCGATTCATTCCAGACTGCGCCGGTGAGGTCGAGGTTATAGTCTTCCTTTGCATTGTTGGAAGTGTAGTAGCCGGCGGCTTGCAGGAGCTGGGGAAACATGGCCTGGCCGGCTCCCATCTTCGTGAACGACCGCATGTGTTCGGCGCCGAGGGAGGGCGGGAACATGCCGGAGATGATGGTGGTTCGGGCCGGGGCACAGACCGGGGCATTGGACCAACAGCAGGTGTAACGGAGGCTTTTGGCGGCGAGAGCGTCCAGGCGGGGCGATTCGGCGTACTTGTCGCCGAAGCAGCCCAGGTTCGGGCTCATATCTTCGCAGGTGACCCAGAGAATGTTCGGCTGATCGGCCTTTTGGGCGGTGGCGGTGGAGCCCGCCGCGAGAGTAGCGAGGAATTGACGACGATGCATCTCTGCCGTTTGTATCATAAGGCGTAGACCCGAGTGCGAAACATTAACCGGTAGCCATACACTGGTGGATTATAATCAGCTTGTAGTTCTGCGCCTAAGGAGCCTTGAGTGAGCCAAAATCCAGCCCAACGTGACGCCCACCTCAGTGAGCTCCGGCGATTTGACGCCTATCTGCACGAAGCCAAGTCGATCGAGGATCTGAAGCCGGTCTACTATCGACTCGAAGAGTTGGCGCAGGCGTACCCGGCGGACGCGACGATGCAGACGACGATTGCCGATGTGCGGACCAAAATGGTGGCTTGCGGGCAGCGGTTGATGGAGTTGCAGAACACGGCTGAGCGCGAGGCTTCCAAGAAATCGCCGATGGGGGCGTTCACTCCGCCGGTGGCGCAGCCGACGCAGGTGTTTCCCAGCGCGTCGGCTCCGAGTTATCCGCCGCCGATGCAGATGCCGCCTCCTCCGCAGGCCCCGCCTCCGCAGGCTCCCAAGCCCGCGCCTGGACCCTTCAACTGGAAGCGCGCGGTGGCCGTGGGTGGCGTGGTCGGTTTGTTGATTGGTGCGGCAGGCTTCTACGGACTGATGAACGCCAAGAAAAAAGCCGCTCAGCAGAAAGAGATTCCTGCCGGGTCCGCATCGGTGGCGATCAAGACGCAGCCTTCGGGGGCTTCGGTTCGGGTCAACGGCGAAGTGAAGTGCACGTCGGATTGCAGTATCGAACTGCCGACCGGCACCTACGAAGTGCAGGCGGTGCTGCCGGGATACGAATCGGCTTCGAGTTCAGTGAATGTGGTGGGCGGAACGCCTGGTCAGGTGACTTTGTCGCTGACGCCGATGGGCCTTTCGGTCCGCTTGTTTACCGATTTGCAAGCGGGAAAGGTGACCCTGGACGGGAATCCGCTGGGCGATTTGCAGGATGGGCAATTGGTGCTGGACCGGGTCTCTCCGGGGAAGCATTCGGTGAAGGTCGTCAATCCGACGACGGAAGCGTCGTTTGAATTTGATTCGCAATTGGGGCAGGCTCCGGTGATCAGCGGGCCGGTGGTGGCGAAGAATGTGTTGGCGATTTTGGTGACGAATGCGGGCAAGGGGGCCAAAGTTCATGCTTCGGCCAACGTGAAGGTTCAGGTGGATGGGGCACCGGCTGGTGACGCCAGCGCGGCCGGGCTCGATTTGAACAACCTCGCGCCGGGGGATCGGGAACTGTCGGTGAACGACGGTACGGTGGAGCGGAAGTTGCTTGTTTCGGTGGGTGCGCAGCCGACGTTGACGGCGTACCTGAAACTGGCCGATGGGAATTTTGGGACGATCGTCGTGAATACGGGCACCTTGGACGATGTCACGATTGTTTTGAACAAAACCGAACTGAAGCGCAAGACGAAGGGTGGCCAGATGAGGTTGCTGGGCTTGCCAGTGGGGCAATACATGGTTCGGGTGGTGAAAGAAGGCTACACCGCCGAAGCGGCTAAACCGGTGGTGATCGCCAAGGGGCAGGAGTCGCGGGTGGAGTTTACGCTGAAGGCGATTCCGAAGCTGGCCACGCTGCGGATTAGCGGCGCGGTGCCGGGCATTGCTGTTTTGCTCGATGCGCAAGGTCTCGGGGTGGTGGGTGCCGATGGGACGTTTGTGACAGCGAATGTGACGCCGGGTGAACATACGGTTGAACTGCGTCGGGAGAAGTTTGGACCGAAGCGCAATCCGCGGCAGTTCCGTGCGGGGGAGACGGTGGAGATGAATGGTGCCGATGTTGTGCTGGTGGCGGCGTCTTCTTCGTTGCGCGTGAACGTGAAGCCGGCCACGGCGCAGATCTTTTACCGGAAATCGGACGAGACCCAATTGCGCCAAGCGACCGGAGCGCAACTGGCGTTGGGAGAAGGCAGTTGGGTGGTTCTGGCCAAGGCACCGAACTTCCTGGACGGGACGACGACGGTGCAACTTGGCGCGGGCGAATCGAAGACGATCGAACTTGCACTGAAAGATGCGCCGAAGGCGGTGGTGGCGAAGAAAGCCGGCACGATGCTGGAATGGGAGCAGCCCGGAGAATGGGTGCAGCAGGAAGGCTGGATCGTCCATAAAGGCGGTGGGTTCGTTTTGTACGGGATTAGCCCGGTGAACGGTACCTTCACTTTCAATATGGCCCTGTTGAAGGGCCGGCGGCTCCAGTGGTTTGCCGACTATACCGACGCCAAGAACCATGTGTTGTACCAACTGGATAAGAAGAATTTGTTCCGGCGGGATGTTGTAAACGGGAAATCGAGTGAACTGCGCTTCGCGCATGATCTCGAAAAGCAGGAGAGCTATACGATCCAGATCGATGTATCGCCTGGGGCCGTCCGGACCTCTTTGCATAACGGCAGCCGTTGGGTGGAGATGGATACGTTTTCTTCGGCGGGCCGGAACTTGAGTCAAGGGAAGTTCGGCCTGTTTATTCCCAATAACGACGTCTTCGGGCTGAGTAACTTCCGATTTAATCCACGCTAATGATTCTTCCGCTCTGGCCGACCTGGGTACCGCGAGATTTTCTAGTGCCCGGGGGGCGGCTGCGGTTGCATCCAGGTGACCTGTATGCGCTCGGGGGGCATCGCGGGGGCATCGATGAGCGGTGGCTGGCTTCGACGACGAACGCGAATAACGGGCCGGCTACGCCGCCGGATGAAGGCTTGTCTTACGCCGATGTGCGTGGCGAAAAGACGTTGCTGCGGGATGTGATCGGCGATTGGCCGGTGCTCGGCAAGCTGTTCGACAACGCCTGCCCGATTCCGTTGCATTTGCATCCTTCGGACGCGCAGGTGGGAGTCCGCGGGCTGCGCGGCAAGCCGGAAGCGTACTACTTCCCGCCGCAGTACAACGCGTCGCCGGGGGCCTTTCCGTATAGTTTTCTGGGGCTCGAGCCGGGAGTTGGCCGGGAGGATATCCGCCGCTGCCTGAGCCGGTGGGACGAAGGGGACAACGGGATTTTGTACCTGTCGAAGGCGTATAAATTACGGCCGGGCACGGGTTGGCAGGTGGACCCCGGGGTGCTGCATGCGCCGGGGACGATGGTGACGTATGAGCCGCAGCGGGCTTCGGACACCGGGGCCGTGTTTGAAGCGCAGTGCAACGGATATAGCCTGCCGTGGGAGATGCTCGTAAAGGACTTGCCGCCCGAGCATCGGCACGATATCGACTACATTTTGGACTGGATCGATTGGGAAGCGAATACGGATCCGGCGTTCAAGCGCCGGTTCTATCGGGCGCCGCGCCCGGCCGGGACGCACGAGAAGTGGATCGTTTACGGCTCTCCGTGGTTTTCGGCGACCGAGCTGACGGTGCCGC
>JAPKZA010000111.1 GCA_026394015.1 Acidobacteriota bacterium | reverse complement strand
GAGCATGGCGAGTGCTCGCTGATGATGCGAGGGAATGGGCTTCGGAGAAGCAGCGTGGGTGACAGAACAAGCTCGGACGCGGTGAATCGCTCTACCGACATCGAACGAGGCCGCAGGATCATGGCCGCAGGCGCGGTCACTCGTTCATCCGTTTTCGTTGTTCAACTGTCATCGTAGAGTCGCCTCAGAACTCGATCGGGTGGCTGAGTGAAGAGGCGATAGTAGATATCGCTTGGGCGGTGACCGTGACGTTTCGCGGTCTCGGCCACGGTCATCAGGCGAGCCATTCGAACAGCTCCCGCTTCGCTGCGGTGACCGAATGTGATCTTGCGAAGAACCACCAGAGGCCGCAGCGCACGCTCGGCCATGTTGTTCGTGGGAGGAACACGAGGATCATGCAGAAACACGAGCCACTCGTGCTGATGCTTCAAAATTCTCTTCTGCAGTGTGAGAGCTTTTTCGTGACTTACACGAAAGACCATCAATTTCTGCAGACGTTTGCGCAGCCAGATCTTTTCTTTGATCTGCTGAGCCTCAGTGAGTTCGCCAGTGCGGCGAAGACGATGAAAGCGACATCCGTTCTGCACGAACTCGCGAATAGCCTCGAAGAAGGCGAAGTCTTTTGAGCCAGCAGTCGTCAGCTTCTGCCAGTCGCGCGCGGTTCGAGCCAGATGAGCCTGGCATTTCTGCTTCGCGCCTGCCGAGTGAGCTTCGTAGCCCGCATAGCAATCGGTCACCAGCGTACCCGTGAAATGTTCGCCCAGCACATCGCGCGACACGTGGCCGCTGCGTGATGTATCAAACTGAAAATGGCAGAACCTTGCATCGCAGTGGACCCAGTAATACGCTCGCTCCCCGTTCAGAGTCCAGTACGTTTCATCCGCATGGACGGCGTCATCTCATCGCTGCTGCCGAGCTTCTTGGAGATGTCTTCCTGAAGATGCTCAGCGGGGGCGGCTTCCTCGAAGACCCTGACGCTTCCCGAGCAGTGCGGACATTCTTTCGGTGCCGCCACGTCCACGGCCCAGTCGTACTGCGTCGGCGTTTTTCGAAACCAACCCGGATGGCCGACAGGGGCTCCACGCTTCTTCTTGTCCGTTACCGGTACTGCGGCTGCTGAGGCGTTTGGCGTATCTGCTGTACCGCGAGAATCCTGCTTTTGCTTGTTGGTAGCGAACTTATTCTGACGCTCCAACTTCAGTTCCAGCTTGACTTGATCCAGTTCCTTCTGCAGACGCTGGTTCTCCTCGAACAGCCGATCACCGCGAGCTTGTGCGGCATCAAGACTCGCGTGCATCGCCCGACGACTCAGCTCCTGCTCATTCGCCAGCAATACTAACGTCCCCAACGCGGCACCACCCAAATGCGGACAATGGCTGACGTGCGGACAGTTGTGTTCATGTTGAGGGTAAAAACTGAATCTCATCGGCATCCTTCCCGAATGCCGAAACTCTACGCGCTCAATTATTTCCTGCCAAGATCAGAGGCGAGGGGCTAAACTGT
>JAPKZA010000024.1 GCA_026394015.1 Acidobacteriota bacterium | reverse complement strand
TAGCCTCGCTTGGGTAGGATCGTTCTTGCTGGAACTCCTTTCTACCCTAACAGGGCATCACCCCCCAAGCACTTGAGCTAATTTGGACACGAGTGACTCTCAACACCAAGCTCTGGCGACCGCGCTGGGCGACCGCCTTGTTCGCCCTGGTAAGGAACGCACTACTGTGACCGGGGTGTTAACGCAGAAAGGCGTGAGCACGGATTTGCGGTTGGTCAAGCAATTGCCTTCTTCGTTTCGGCTGGAGGAGGCGAAGGCGGGCGGAAGGACCATAGCGAGCTTCGACGGAGTGGCGGCGAAACTTCCGGGCGGTGTTACTGGCGGCCAGCCAGATGAAGAACTTGGAGAGGCGCTGGGGCTGGATACTCCGGAGACGTTTTTGTACTCCCTTGCTGATGGGCTCCCCTATCGATTTCTTGGCGGTCGGTTTCGCACTGACGATGGGAGCACACCTGACTATAAAGGACCTTGGGTCGACATCTACGCGATGAGTCTTTCCTCAGTGCTTCGGTCAGACAAGCAGATCAAGTACAAGATGTTTATGTTCGATTCCGCGGATTTTCTGTTGCGGCGCGTTGTCTATGACACCCCTTCGACAACTTCGAAGGGGCAGAGGCGGGTAGAGATCCTACTCGACAACTGGCGAGTGATCAATGGACTCAAAGTGGCGACCGAGATTGTCAGACGAGAAGACAACTTGGAAGCATGGAGTTTTCGAGTAACGGAGGCGGTCGCCGGACCGAAGATTGCTAATGAGACTTTCTGAACTCACTCATACCTTTCTCTTTTCCGCGGCGCTACTCGCGCCTTCCGGCTTGTTCGGGCAGGTGCAGCAGCAAGTGGATATGCCCACCCGCGGCATCTATCCGCACGGAACCTACACCCGGTCCGCCGTCGATTCGATCGACGTAAGCGGCGGTGGCGTCAACTTGACGATTCCACTGGGTTCCTTGCCGCCCGGCCCCAGTGGGACAACCTTCGATCTATCGTTACAATACAATTCCCAGTTGTGGGACACGAATCCACAAGCTTCAGGGGAGATCGCGCTCCTGCCGAGTCCATATGCGGGCTGGCGGTACAATTTCGAATACCAGCTCGTCCTTGATTACAGAGAGCGGGTTGATGGTTCCTGCGCCAATGATCCTGGATACCAAGACAAGCGGTGGCGGCTGCGGATGGTATTCCCAGATGGAAGTGCCCGGGTCTTGCATCCCAATCTAACGTCGACTGCCAGCCCGACCAGCTTTTTCACGGACGCATGCGGCGACGGCTACTATCAGATCGACCCTGACTTTATTCTAGCGGGTTGCCCCCAGTGCCAACTGAGCTTGCCTGGCTCAGTTTCGACAGTCTCCTACTACACGACGGATGGGTCTGGCATTCGCCTTGAGTGGAGCCCGATTCGCAACCTCTCCACTCAGCAAATCATTCCCTGGACCGAGCGAGTTTGGACCTTGTTTCTTCCCGACGGGAATCGAGTGGCCGGGGTGGGAAGGTATAATATCGCTTTCTTTGACCCGAGTCAGAATACAATCAACTTGGTCAAATCGCTACAAGTGGGATCGCGTCCCCGAACTACGATTACCGACGCGGCGGCGAGAACCGTCCACCTTGATTATTACCGGTTCGCCGGAATTGGTTTCGATTTTCCTAAGGACGAAGTCGTCGGATCCGGATTTCTTGGGACAACTATTACTACAGTCGTGAATTGGGCTAATGTTCCCATCGATCCCAAAACCTACAACTGCCGGGCAAATCCGCCGCAATGTCAAATTGCGGCTGTTTTCGGTTCGGTAGCAAGCATTGTGTATCCGCCTGCGACAGGTCAATCCGCGAGTCGCACTCATTCCTTCGAGTATTACGCCGGCGCAGGTTGGGGGCAGCTAAAGAAACAGACCCTTCCGTCGGGGTACTCCGCGGAGTACGTGTATTCCTTTCTAGACCCCTATTCGAGTTTTGGCCCCCCAGTGTCCCTTCAGCCTATTGCCTGGAAAACGGTACGATACAGCGAGGAGAATCCCGGCCCACCTACGGCTGGCGCTCAGGCTCAGCGAAGTGAGACGTGGAGTTGGTCTTTTGCTGGCACGCAAACGTCGGAAGTCGCTCCTGATGGAGGCGTTACGACGACGGACTTTATCCCTTCCGCTATCGCTTTTGGCTTCGGGGGCAATCCGCGATTGGTCTGGCGCACCCAATTTCCGAACGGTGATCGAGTTGATCGGATTTGGAAGGCCAATCGGCCGTATCCGCGTTTCAACGCCGCGGCCAGCGGAGTGGATAACCCATTCGTTTGGGCAGAGTATCGCAGCCTGAGTAACGGCTCTACTTTGGTTAAATCCACTGCTCGCTGTATGGACGTAGACAAGAACAACAACATAATTGAACTCAAGGAATCGGATTTCTTCAATTACCCATCGGGAGGCTTTTCAACGGTTCAGTTTCCGCTGACAGGGGCTTGCCCCCAGGTTGCCGTGCCATTCCTTCGGCAAACGATGACAACCTACACCCGACCTACTCCAGCGAGTGGTACCGTGAATGAGAATGCGAACGCCTATTGGAATTTCTCGCCCAATACGAACCCTACCCGGCGCACCCTAACCGCTGTAGCGACCCAAACTGTGACCGGTAGTGGGGGCAACGGACGGCAGATGCAGTACGAGTACCTTCAGGATGGTCAGGACGAAGCAGGCGGCCGTGCGACGCCGAACATCATTCGACGTTGCAACGCTCAGGGCCAGTCATGTACGAGTACGAGTGTTTTCTATACATCTTGGGGCTGGTTTTGGGGCGGAATCTTAGAGACTGTCAACGAAATTGGCACGAAGACCCGTTTCGCGTACACTCCGATCGGCGTTCCAGGGGCTCCGACACTGTATCCGGACAGCCGTACGGATGGTTTCGGGTCAGCAGCAGTTAGAACCTTTAACTATACGCACGACATGTGGACCGGACTTCTCAAGACCGTGAATGATGTCCAGAATGGCATGTGGACTACTCTAGGCTATGACAACTTCGGTCGATTGACTTCTTCTGTTGAAACCGGAGGTGTTTCGGGCCAAGCAGGCTATTTGGAGCGAAAAACGCGAACGACACGGGATGACATTCTTCGGTATGAGGCGGTTACAATGCCCTCAGTGGTCGCGGCTACAGGTCCCGTTGCCGCAATCAATCGCTACGAGATGGGGGGAGCTGTTCGCCTTGGCCAGAGCATTCCGGACATCGGAACAGTTTCGACGGCTGACTCGGCTTCTGGGATCAGGACGGACCGGCGCCGGTATGTAGTGTCAGGTTCCGCGATTTATGAGGTCACATCAACGCCGATCGGTAGCTGGACCGATACCACAAGTGGTTGGGTGCGGACCAAAATGGATCGGGTTGGTCGCCCGGTTGAGATTACCGACTTTGACGGCCCCGATCTTCCTTTTCCGTTTAACAACGGCGGTGGCCGCACGACGGGTTCGAGCGGCTCGGTTATCACTTCGTACTCCGCTAACGAGGAAACCGTCACTGATAAGGCGGGGAAAGTTCTTAAGAGCGTTCGCGACGGGCTGGGCAGGGTGACTAGCGTGATCCAGGACGGCAATACGACAACCTACGGCTACGACGCACTCGGAAATCTTTCGCGGGTTGACCAGAGCAGCGGTGGCTTTAGTCAAGCTCGAATCTTTGTTTATGATCACCATTCTCGGTTGCTCCAGGCGTGGCAGCCTGAGACTTCTCCTATGAGTCCGGCCGATCCAAGTAATCCGGGGGTGCCGACGAATCGCCCGACTACTTATACTTATTACGCCGACGGAAGCCTTTGGACGCGGACCGACGGTAGAGGCGTCGTAACGACTAATACTTACGACGTGCATGGAAGGTTGAAGACGACGAGCTACAGTGACGGGACTCCGAGTGTGACGTTGAACTACGACGCCGGGGGACGATTGAGCTCGGCGGATGCTGCGAATGTTTCGACGACAACGTTTTTTTACGATTCGTTGGGTCGGTTTTTTTTTTCGCAAGATTAAATCCGTGGGCAAAATATCCCCCCCTAAACGAAGCTGATTATCAAATTAATAAACCGTGGTTCGATCACCTAGCAATCCTTAACCTCCAATAGCCAAGTTTATAGCCAAGTTTCGAACTTTGCACCGAATGGTGCCGCGCGATTTTCTACTTATGGCAATGGGGCGACGGAATCCTTGACCTTGAATTCGCTCGGCCAAATGACGGGATTGACCGTCCAAAAGAGTGGTTTGCCCTTGCTTACCCTGACTAACGAATACGAGCCGAACGCGAACAACGGCAATTTGAAGAGCCAGACGATTGCGCCAGTGAACATGAAGCAATCGTATTTCTACGACGCTCGGAATCGGCTTGGGAGCGCGAGCGAGCAGCCGTCGGGGGGCGGAGCGGTCACTTGGTCGCAATCGTTTGGGTTTGACGATTTTGGGAACAATTGGGTGTCGGTGCAATCGGGAGCGCTGCCGGGCGGTGGACCCCGGCCGAACCAGGCATCGTGGTACCAGATGCCCGGAACGTCGGGGACCGTGGTGAATAATCGAATTGCGGGGGAGCAGTATGATGCGGCGGGGAATCAGACGAGTCTGGGGGCGCTGACGGCGGAGTATGATGGGGAGGGTCGGATCAAGTTGATTCGATCCGGGAGCCAGACGGTGGCGAGTTTTGCGTACGATGCTTTGGGACAGCGGGTGCGGGCGGTGCGGGATGGGGTCTCGACAGTGATGGTGTATGACGCGTTGGGTCGGTTGTCGGCGGAGTATGAGGCTGGGGTGGCGGGGCCGCTGCAGCCGCGATATTTGACGATGGATCAGTTGGGATCGGTGCGGATGGCGACGGATGGGGCGGGGAATGTGTTGCGGCGGGCGGACTATTTGCCGTTTGGGGAGGAGATACCGGCGGGGCTGGGTGGTCGGACGTTGGCGGGGTATGGCCAGGCGGGGCCTCGGCAGCGGTTTACGGGGCAGGAGCGGGAGACTGAGAGCGGGGTGGATTACTTTAAGGCGCGGTATTTTAATGGAGCACAGGGGCGGTTTACGGGAGCGGATGCGCCGTTTGCGGATCAGAGCGCGGGGGATCCGGGGAGTTGGAATTTGTTTGCGTATGCGCGGAATAATCCGTTGCGGTGGGTGGATCCGAGTGGGCGGTGTAGTAAGACCGGCGACTCGAGCTACGTCGATTCGGATACGGACGGGGCGCTTATCTTTAAGGGGCCTTGCCGGAACGGGACGATTGGGGGCAATGACGGCGGGAAGCCGATGGATGAGGATCGGTTGTCGCCTTATGCTCAGGGGCTTTACAATGCGATGTCGGAGCGGCGTGTTGCGTCGAATCAGATAATCGCGGCGTTTTCTGTGGGGTCGGCTGCGGTCGGCGTCACTGGAGGAGTTGCGACTGCTTACCATGGCGCAGTTTCTGGTTCAGGGCTGACGACGCTGGGTTTACGCTCGGGACATGGTGCTTTTCGCCTGGCAGTCCGTGGCTTCTCAGAGGCAGATATCGCCTTAACCAAGACGGGGAATGTTTTGAGGCAAACTGACGGTGCCAAGGTTTACATCAAAGAACTCGGTGGCGGCAAGTTCAACTTCATCGTTGAAGGAGAGCACGGGGTGGTCACCGCGATCAAGAACATTTCCCAGAAATCCCTAGAGCGCCTGGCTACGCGATATGGGTGGAAGTGATGATGGCCATGACGTTTCAATGCTGTTTTTGTGGAACCGCGATTGAAGGGCGGCGACCTGATGTTGGGGGCTTGCTCTACACGACGGCAATAAACGGGGAGCCGGAAGGCCAAAGTGAGCAGCAGTTCTACTGCCACACAGACTGCCTGCGAAAGCGGCTTCACAAGGCCGCACATCTGTACGCTGTAGACTTATGCGAAATCGACGAGGTTGCCGCGCCCGTATTCGAGGCTGCCGGGGACGGTGTGGACGAAGGGGCTGGAAGGGGAGGGTGAAGGACCTCAGTCATTACAACCGGTCGATTTCGCCGCGACTAATCGTGTTAGACCATCATAAGGAACTTCGAGTGAAATCGACTGTCAATACCAGCGGTGAGACGCCGAATTCTGGACGGGCTCTCGCTTTAACGAGCGGTACGATGGGACATCCCCAATGAGCCTGTTTAAGGACTGTGAAATCATTCACTGCTGTCCGAAACAACTCGAGAACGGGCGACACGTGTTGTAAACATGGGTCTTAAGCCGTTGGAATTGAGTTCGGAAAGTTGAGGTCTAGTTTTTCGGGTTACTGTCTCCTGTCCAAGAAGATTGCCCGTGGGCA
>JAPKZA010000089.1 GCA_026394015.1 Acidobacteriota bacterium | reverse complement strand
ATTCCAACGGCTTAAGACCCATGTTTACAACACGTGTCGCCCGTTCTCGAGTTGTTTCGGACAGCAGTGATTTGTCGTAGGTCTTGTAATAACTCTGTGCCAGCCATGGAAGTTACTCCGAAGCGCGGGTCTCCACCATTACCCGCAGGGTTATGTTCTCGCCTCTGTTTTGGCCTCGCCGCAAGCGCAAAGCGATATTCACGGGTTGCAGTTCCAGCTGGAAATCGCGAGATTCCTGCTGGTTCATTTGAAAATCCGCGGTTGCTTCCCAAGCGGCAATTCGCCAGCCGGAGGGTGCGATGCGCTGCTCGGTCGCCAGCGCGGCAGCAGCAAGTTCGGCAATGGTTTGACTAAGTTCCAAGCCACCCCCAATCAAACGTCGGGTTACTATCGAAACGGTCGACCCGAAAGTTCTGGCGGGAAGCGATCCCCCGATAAGTAAGAAAGTAATCCGGGTCACAACTCCATTGTTTTGCAGGCGGAGGCACCACCGCCGGGATGTTGAACTCCCTGCGGAGACGCTCGACCAAGAAGCGGAGAGCAATAATTTGCACCTCCGGAAAGGCGGCGGAATAGCGCGGGCTTCCTAAATCGGCTACGACATATTTATCCGTCTCCTCGATCCCGCAAAAGCCCGCTCCGAACCCGTTCGGCCGCCAGTTCAATTGGTTCGGATTGACCGGATCGACGCGCAGCGGCCCCGCATTGACGATGTCGATCGCGATCGTTCGTCGGTCATGCACGGCATCTGGATTGTCCGATGTGATTCCGATATGGGGAGCCCAAAACTCCGGTTGGTACACTTCGTAGATCGAGCCACTGGGATCGATGACGTAGGGGGACCTCGTTCGGTAAGTTAGCTCTGACCGGCGCCTGGCCCACGGTTTACAGATACTCCGCGCCGAGAGCGCGGCGGGGAAATGGAGCAGGATCACTTCCTTCTGGAAGCGCTGCGCAAAATAGTCTTCCACATGCGAGCGGAAGCGGGTCCGGTTAATCACCGGGGTACAGGTCATCGTCTTCATGAAGAAGCTCCTTAGCGGACGACAGAGTATGGAGCGACAGCGGTCAACAGCGCCTTTTTTGCAATTCTGTTTTTCCTTCGATTGTCGCTATACGATTCATTCGAAATCACTTCTTCGCGCTTTTTTAATTTTTTCGCTGGGTTCGTTTTTTCTATGCGGCCAGCGGAACCGGTGCGGCGGTCAGTTTTTCGAGCAATTCCTCAACGTCGTAATCTGGGGCGATTTCGGCCATAAGCTCCTCATTTAGAATCACTTGCGCGACCCAGTGGGGTAACTTGTAGCTGGGTTCGTTTTTTGCGCGGTCGGCGTGACCGAGAATCTCGGCGACCACTTCCGCGGGTGGCAACGGGTCATTGAGCAGGTTGGCATCAGGCTCGCTATTGATCGGCTCTGGCGGCGCCAAGGCGAAGTCCCGCTGGATCAGCTTGAGTAGCTTGACGAAGCTGAAGTAAGCGGTTTGATGGGCTTTTTTCTCTCGCCCTAAGGAACGCCAGAGTTTCTCTTTCTGCACGCCGCGCTCGTAACTGAACATTTGCAGTTCTGCATCGGAGAGCCCTTCGTAGCTGCGCAGGACCTCATCGACGCCATGTTGCCGGATTTGCGTTTCGAGCGAGATCGTTCGCTCGAACTGGAAGAGTTCGACGCACATATGCCGGACGATCGTAGTTTGGCACTCCGACTTCGGTTGATATTGCCGGAGGTGTCTCTGATAGAGCCGGAGGTAGGCGGAACGACAATCGGTCGAGAGCAAGGCGATGCACTCTGGTAGCTCTTCTTTGCGCAGTTCTGAATGTTCCCCGGTGGAGATGCTGTTGAGGGAACTGATATATTTCCCGATCTCGGAGACTGGGCCGCGGCTTTTGGCACCATTTTCCCGAGCGGCCTCCGCGCGCCGGACCTTCTGTTCTTCGGTCATGCTCACTCCTTTTTCTTGCAGAATGGATACGTGCTACTTCAGTTGGAGTTTAGGTTGGCGGAGGGGAGAAATCAGATTAACGAATCTTTATTGAAATCGATAAGCATCTTATTTTCCAGTGCTTAGGAAGAGAACATTTATTTTTTCACCTTGTGAAGCTGATGTTTGTCGTGCGGAAAAGTCGATGGAAGGGGGGAGAACGGTCGATTGTTGACGACGGGTATTCCCAAGCGGGAAGGCGGGGCTCGATGCCCCGTCTTCCCGCCGCCTTCCCGTCTCATCTGATCTACAGGAAATCGGGGACGAACTTCGGCCCGACGTGAATCACTGTCGCGGAAATATCGACGATCTTGCGCAATTCCTGTTTGAGCAATTCTTGCTGTCTTCCTCTCTATCAGCGGCGGCAGCGGCGTTCCACTCATGCAGGATGATCGGCTCCTAAGGTCCAGCGGGAACGTTACGTCAGCCGTGCAACTGCCTACCGCCTCATGATCGACGGATCGCTACCCGTCCTCCGGTTGGAGGTCTTCAGCAAGAAGACGCGAGCAACTCCATCGCACGTGGTCGATGGGCGCGGAAAACGTTTGGCCAACTTCTTGAAAGCGGAGGCCTCAAGGGAGTTAGCATGGATATCGAAAAGAAGAAACGCCTGGATAGAAGCGGCTAGGCTATCGGCAGCGCTACCGGGTTCCTGCAACTGAGCCCCAAGGAAGCAAGCTTCATCGAATTGAAGCTCGCTCTCGCAGCCGGAATACCGGAAGTACGAGGAAGAAACGGGTTGACGCAGACGGAGGTCGCCGCAAGGTTGGGTTCGAGCCAATCGCGCGTCACCAAAATGGAAGCTGGCGATCGGTCGGTCTCTTTGTACCTTCTTGTCCAATCATTGCTGCGCATCGGGGCCAGCCCAACCGCCATCGCCAAGTGGATTCGGCGAGCCCAAACCGACCGCGCTGCATAGCGCAGATCATCAAGGGGCGCCACCGGCTTGAGATTCCCGCCTGCAACGCTGAATGCTGACGACGAGGTCGTTCCCTGGCTTCGGCACTCGCGAAGAATTGACCACCCCTGCTCGCCAAGACTTTACCACCAACCGGCCCCGAGTGTCCGACAAGCATGGGCTTGTAGCGCGATGCTCGGCAGAGCGAATAAAGACGTCGACCCCTTAAACTATTCAGCGGCTTACGCGCCTGCGGCGCGGATGAGGAAGCTAGTGGCGATTTCGCACCAAGGGCCAGCAAAAAGCCTTAGTTTCTAGCATAACTATGTTTGACGACAAAGAGTTAGAGACCCAGAAGCAACGGCTTTCGCCCGAGACAGGCTACCCAAGCTGGAT
>JAPKZA010000541.1 GCA_026394015.1 Acidobacteriota bacterium | reverse complement strand
GCTGACGTGGACGAGGCCGTCCTGATGGACGCCGATATCGACGAAGGCACCGAACTTGGTGACGTTGGTGACGACCCCTTCGAGGATCATGCCGACGGTGACATCCTTCATCTCCTTGACGTCTTCGCGGAAGGTGGCGACGACGAACTTATCGCGGGGGTCGCGGCCGGGCTTGCGGAGTTCCTCGCGGATATCGTTGAGGGTGAAGATGCCGACCTTCTCGGTCTTGAACCCTTCCATTTTCACCTTCTCGACGACTTCGGGTTTGGCGATGAGTTCGGGGACGGAGAGACCCAGCGAGGCGGCAATGGCTTCGACGACCGAGTAGGACTCGGGGTGGACGGCGGTCATATCGAGCGGGTTGTCGCCGTTGCGGATGCGGAGGAAACCGGCGGCCTGTTCGAAGGTTTTGGGGCCGAAGCCAGAGACGGCCATGAGTTGGACACGGCTCTTGAAGCGGCCGTGTTCATTGCGGAACTCGACGATCTTTTGGGCGACGCGTTCGGAGAGGCCGGCGACCTGTTTGAGCAGCGGGGCGGAGGCGGTGTTGAGGTCGACGCCGACGCGGTTGACGCAGCTTTCGACGGTCTGTTCGAGACCTTGCTTGAGGCGGCGCTGGTCGACGTCGTGTTGGTATTGGCCGACGCCGATGGATTTGGGATCGACCTTGACGAGTTCAGCGAGGGGATCCTGGAGGCGGCGGGCGATGGAGATAGCGCCGCGGACGGTGAGGTCAAGATCCGGGAACTCCTGACGGGCGACGTCGGAGGCGGAATAGACGGAGGCTCCGGCTTCGGAGACGACGACGCTGAAGGGGCCGAGGTTGGCGGCCTTGATGATGTCGGCGACTTCGCGGGAGCCGGTGCCGTTGCCGATGGCGAAGGCTTGGACGTTGTGTTGTTGGATGAGGCGGGCGAGGGTCTTAACGGAGCCGGCGACATCCTTCTTCGGTTCGAGGGGGTAGATGACGGTATGTTCGAGTAACTTGCCGGTATCATCGACGACGGCGATCTTACAGCCGGAGCGGATGCCGGGGTCGACGCCGATGACGTTGAGGGCGCCGGCGGGCGGGGAGAGGAGGAGATTCTCCAGGTTGTCGCGGAAGACTTTGATGGCCTCTTCGTCGGAGCGGTCTTTGAGTTCGAGGCGGATTTCGGTTTGGATGGAGGGGTTGAGGAGGCGGTCGTAGCCGTCTTCGATGGCCTCGTGGAGATGGTGCTGCCATTCGCCGGGGGTGTGGCAGACTCTGGCGCGGATGGAGGCGCAGACCTCATCGCGGTTGAGTTCGATTTCGAAGTGAAGGATGCCTTCCTTGGCTCCTCGACGGATGGCCAACATGCGATGGGAGGGGATTTTGGAGACGGGTTCGGAGAAGTCGCCGTACATCTTGAACTTGTCTTCGGGGTCGGGGACGCCTTCGATGGCTTTGGAGACGACGATGCCTTTTTCGCCCATCATGGTGCGGACGGCCTTGCGGTAGTCGGCGTTTTCGGCGACCATTTCGGAGACGATATGGCGGGCAGCTTCGCGGGCTTCGGTGGGATCGCCGAAGGTGGCGGCGAAGTCGGCGAGGGACTGGCCGTTGGGGACCTGTTCCAGCATATAGATGGCGAGGGGTTCGAAACCTTTCTCGCGGGCGACGCTGGCCTTGGTTTTGCGCTTGGGCTTATAGGGAAGGTAGAGATCTTCGAGTTCGGACTTGTCGAAGGTCTTCTCGATTTTGGCCTGGAGTTCGGGGGTGAGCTTGCCTTGTTCCTGGATGGAGGCGAGGACGGTGGCCCGGCGGTCTTCGAGTTCGCGGAAGTACTCGAGCTTCTCCTGGATGGCGAGGATTTGGACCTCGTCGAGGTTGCCGGTGGCTTCCTTGCGGTAGCGGGCGATGAAGGGGACGGTGCCGCCTTCGTCGAAGAGGGCGATGGTGGAGACCAGGCTTTGGAGCGAGACTTCGAGGAGTTTCGCGATGTGTAAGAGGACGGGGGTAGGAAGGGCTTTCAGGTCGGTCATGCTTTACGGAAAGAGTATAGGGCGTCGGTGATCGAGAAGCCGGCCACCTCGATGCGATTCAGATCGCGGGTTCCGATGCCGTGTTGCTCGGCCAGCTCTAATGTATTGTCGCAAGTTTCGAAGGGCGCTGTCCCGCGGCCAGCCATGGGGTCGAAGCCCATGACGGCGGCGGCTACCGCATCGGTGCAGACGGCGTTGGTACCCGCGATAATGACTCCTGGGGAGCAGCGGCGGAGGCGGCCGTTTCCGATCCAGGGCCCCTCTCCGCCGGCCATGGATTCAACGCCGTCGATGATGGCGAGATCGATGGGGCGGGCGGCGTTGAGGTCGGCGACGACGCGGGGGATGCGGTAGCCATCTTGACGGGGGGAGTTCGGATTGAGCTCCTGGGGGGCGCTGCGGCTGGGGGCGCGTTTGCCCGAGTGGAAGACGGAGCCGCGGCCGCCACGGGGGGCGAGGGAGGGCTCTTTTTCGCCGGCGCCGTCGCCATAGATGGTGCAGGGGGTGATGCCGAAGATGTTCTTCATGGACATGGTGATGCCGGTGGTGGCGTGCTCTTTGAGCTTGGCGAGGGAGACGAAGACGTCGGAATCCCGGAAGATGGGATGGAGGTCGTAGGCGGGGAAGAGGTGGCCGCCGGTGGGGACTTTGAAGCGGGTATATTGCTTGGCACCGGCGAGGTAGTTGGTGTTGAGGAAGTTGATGGGGCCGCCGGCGTTGAGGAGGACGGTGGGGTCCCAGTTGGCGGCGTACATGTACTCTTCGAGGGGGTCGGTGGTGGACCAGGGGGATTCGACGATGGTGATGCGGCGGGCTCCGGCGCGGTGGAGGAGGTAGGAGGTCATGCCGATGACGCGGGGATGGGTCCAGTGGGCGAGTTCGGCGGGGGCGTGGAAGAGGCGCTGGCCGGGGCTGCCGGTGAGGTTGACCTTCATGACGACGGACTTATTCTTGACGAGCTTTTCGAGGCCGCCAATGCCATCGAAGAGGCGGCGCATGACGTTTTCGAGTCCGGGGCCGTAGGTTCGAGAGCGTTGGATGGCGACGGGAGCGGCGGGGGCGGCGGCTTGGGCGGGTAGGGCAAGGACGGGGCTGGCGAGAAGGGCGCGTCTAGAGAGCACATGCCTATTGGATCACTTTCAGACAGCGGCACGGAGCAAGGCTGGGTAATCCTTGGCGGCTTGCCAGACGGCCATGGCGAGGGCCATGACGAGGTCGTCGTGCTCCTGCTGGTCGCCCGAGGGCTGGAACTGGACTAACTCGCGTTCCATGTCGACGAAGCCGGGGGCGGAGTCGAGTAACTGGATGTTGCCGAGTTCGAAGACCATCTTGAGGCTATTGATGAGATCGGGCCGGGGCAGGCTGAGGTAGCCGTCCTTGAGTTGCCTTTCCACGTGCCCGTTCGTCAGGGTGACGGGTTTGACTTGCGCTTTGGGCTGGTTCTTGCGGATCAGTTCGACGATGGTGTGGCCGATGCCGGTGGCATCGACTAAGAGCTTGTCGACGCGGGCCGGTTCGCCATAGGCCGGGGCGTACCGCTGCAAGGTGTCGCTGACTAACTGCGGGATTCGCGTGGTCTCGGTATCAAGCGGCAACCGGGTGGAGTAACTTAAGACCAAGGTTGGATATTGGGCGA
>JAPKZA010000396.1 GCA_026394015.1 Acidobacteriota bacterium | reverse complement strand
TGCCCACGGGCAATCTTCTTGGACAGGAGACAGTAACCCGAAAAACTAGACCTCAACTTTCCGAACTCAATTCCAACGGCTTAAGACCCATGTTTACAACACGTGTCGCCCGTTCTCGAGTTGTTTCGGACAGCAGTGATAAAATTGATGCGTGAGAAGAAGGGTGCTGCCCTGGTCGAATACGGCCTCCTGATCGCCGGCGTGGCGTTGATCTCGACCTTCGGCACAAAGACAAGCGACTTAGTGGCCACGGTCGCGTCCGTTCTGCCCGGTATTCATGCCGATGACAACGGCGCGATCCTGAGTGGTGGATTGCTCGAAACGACACCCGGCGCTGCCGGAAGCGTCGCGGGTACGGGCATTAAAATCGACACCGCCGCTATCATCGCGCAGTCGGCGATGGACCGGTTGAGCAAGAACGTCATCGGTACAACGGCATCCGCAACCGCGACCGCTTCGTTGACCGCCTTGGTTACCGCACCCAACTAGCACGGTCCCGGCGCTGGGCAAACGCCCAGCGCCTTCAATATCGTCGGCCCACTTAAAACTTTGATTATTCTTTGGATTTGTTTCGGTCTCTTAGCGGTAGCGGCGGGCTTCGACCTGCACAGTCGCTTGATCCCCCATACCGTTACGGCCCTGGTGTTTATTTTGGGGTTAGTGGCGACGGCTTTTGGCTGGAACGGGCTTTCTTGGATGGCGATGATCTTGGGAGTGCTGTTAGGCTTCACTCTCGGCTTAGGGCTGTACCAACTCGGGGGACTGGCGGGCGGAGATGTAAAGCTGATCGCTTGTCTGGGCGCGGTCCTGGGGTGGCGGTCGGAATTGGCCGTCCTCTTTTATGTAGCACTTTTCGGCGGCCTTTTAGCCCTAGTTGCACGCTGGCGCAAGCAAACCGAGTACCCGTATGCGCCCGCCATCGCCCTGGGACTGCTGGCCTACATCGTGCGAGAGTATTGGCGATGAGGTCACGCCAACGAGGCGGGGCCTTGATCGAGTTTGCGCTGATCTCCTTCGTTCTTTACCTTCTCATGGTCGGAACGATTGAACTGGGTCGAATGATGTTCGCGGCTCAAGTTCTACAGGATGTGGCTCGGCTGACCGCTCGCGAATTGGCAGTGACGCCGATCCAGGCCGATCTGTCGTTTAATGATGCGTTAATTGCCACGAGAACCACCATTTGGGACCCATCTAAGTTGGTGGTGGATGCTTCCACCGATGCCACAATCGACGCCGGCTTCAGCGCGGCCAACATGCCGGTCGTGAACCGGGCCCTGCGTCCGTTGTTTATCACCGATACAATCCCTGGATCCGGTGGTGTCGATTTGCCTGTGCTGCGGTATCCCGGCGCGCTGGTCGTCGACAGCGCCGCACCGCTCGGGGTCACCGTAAAGATTCCAAAACTAAACGCCAGTGGCGGCTATGACGCCTTGGAAGTGATCGCCGAGGCGACAGCCACCGGAGTACTGGGCCCCTTCAGCGTAACCAACGGAGGAATTGCGGCGGTTGTCGTGAACTATCCGTTTCAGGCCGCATCGATGAGCGGCTTCGTGCCACAACCGCCAGCTACCCCCGGCGGCCCGCCCGAGCCAAATATCGGGTATGTCGTAGAAGCCCCGGCAGGCACCCCGATTGGAACCTATTCAGGAACGAATGGCTTAGGAGCACAGTATGCTTTTGCCAAAAAGGTCCGCCCGTTTCGACGGCTTTTGACCGGACAGGCCTATTTTCGACAAGCCCTGGTATGACGACCGGACTCGCGCTGATGGCTCTCCTCGCCGGGCTCTGGGGCACCGGTGTTCTGCGTCCAGAAACGTTTGGTTTTGGCGACAAAGGCGATAAGAAGGCCCCGTCCAGGGTAGGCTTGGTCGCCATCCCGATGAGTGGCGAAATGATTCCGGCGTACGCCCAACTCACCCGAGACCATTTCTGGGATGCGAAGCTGGGCGACTTTGCCGTCGTCTATATGCCTCCGTCGGTTGTCACCCCCGGAATGATTCGAGATATGGGGACAATCGTCGGTCGCGTGATGAGCCGTGACAAACCCGCCGGCTATGTTTTTACCGAAGCCGACTTCCTGCCGCAGGGGACCCGGCCTGGCCTTGTGGGTGGCATTCCGCCCGGCAAGCGGGCGATCCGGTTCGACTCTGAAAAAGTGTCTGGCTTGCAGGGGCTGCGACGCGGCGACCGGTTCGACCTGATCGCGACGCTCCCCCTTGATACCCAAGGTGCGGATCCAAGCGTCGGGCTGGGGGGCGGAATTTACGCGCAGCAAATGGAGCTGCAGGCGCGCATGAGCAACTGGCGAAAACAGGCAACCGTGACGGTCGTAGTGCTAAACGGCGTCGTAGTAGAACCAATCGGTGTTCGCAACGTGCCAACGACCAGCAGCACCTTGATTGGAGGATCGGTAACAAAAGGTAAGCCGGTTCAGGAGGTGGTGATCGCCATCGCACCCAGTGAGGTGGCCCCTTTGACCGAAGCGCTGGCCGTGGATGCCCATATCACTTGTGTGCCGAGGTCCGGTCGGCCAGACGACGATCCGTCGGTGGCCCCTGCCCCTTCGCGACCGCGCAGCCCCTACTCCGGGAGCGCCTCTGGACTTGGTGCCGGACCCATGACCACCATGGAAACCATCAATGGCACGAAACAGGAAATAATATCAACCCCGAGGCAAAAATAATGCTTCTGCAATCGATTATGGTTGTGTTCGCCCTGATGGGCATCGCTACCGTGGTAGTCGATATGGGGTTCGTCCGTCTATCCCAGGTGCAAATGCAAAGTGGGGTAGATACAGCAGCCCTGGAAGGTTTGCGCAGAGACCGCGCCACTGCCCGAACTTTCGCTACCAGTACGTATTTTGATCCGGCTGGCGAACGCCTGGTGGGCGCCGGACCGGAGCTGACGCTGACCGGCGGTCGCACTGACGCCAACGGCAGCCAGTTGTTAAGCGTATCGGCCGATCCCGTCTATCGTCCCGTGCTGGCGCTGAACCCAGCCAATCTGGTCCACGGTGATATGGTGGACGGTACGTATCTGGGTGGCGACCCGTCCGAATCAAGTACCTACACGCGGACGGATTTTGACTCGACGAGTGCCGCAAAAAGCGCGTTTCTCGTCCGGATGCGTCGCACCGATGGGCGAAACCCGTTGGACACCCCGGATGCCGCCGTCTCCACCGGTCGGTCGCTGCCCCTCCTGTTTGGCTTGGCAACCACCTTGCAGAGTGCCCCGGGGTCGAGCTACTCGGTTCGGACCCACGGAATCACGGTCCGCGCCACCGCGATATCCAACGGAGAGCCAGCGCGGCGAATCACCCGAGCACAAGCCGCGCCCTTCGGTTTGACCTTATCTTTTTGGGCCGCCATGCCGGACCTCACACCCCAGACTCTAGTGGTTGACGGCACGGGAACGCTGAGTGCGAGTGCGGTGCAAGTAGGACTATTCTTGACCGGAGCCACCAATACCATCGGACAACCGATTGTGTCCGCGGGTGCCGCCGGCGCGCCAACGGGCTCGTTCTACGTGCCCATCTACACCACGATCAGCGGTAGCCAACGCGTGATCGGTTTCGGCTTTGTCACCGTCTCCAGCGGAGGCGGTCAATTGCAGGTCACCCGGACCCGGAACAAAATGGCTGCGGACGGGGCCTCGGTTCACGTGGCGGAAGGCTTCACCGCCGGGCCCTCCCTGAGGCCCTTGCTCGATGCGAATGCCGCATTGGATGGGGCCCTGCGGGCACCGGCCCTCGTCAGATAAGGACACGATGGAAAAATCGATACAAATACTTTTTGTGGGCTCCGATCCGCATCTGCCGGACGAAGTACAGGCGGCCCTCGGCTCCTTGGGGCCGTGGCGGGTTTATTCGCACCTCGCTAGCACTTTTGCCCAAGCGGTAGAAATCGCCAGAGACCGGCAGCCCAACCTTGTCTGCTTCCAAACCGATCGCGAAGACCAGGAATGGCGGCACTTCGCCCGAGAAATACGCGCCAGCCTTCCCGGGGCGGCCTTAGCCGTCCTCTATGACCCAACAGAGCTTAGCCCGCAACAGTCCGAAAGCGCCGTGGTCATCGACATGGTGCGGGCCAACGTTCAGGACTTCCTGCGCCGCCCGCTCTCCAGTAGCGAACTCCGCCAACTGCTCGACCGGCTCTTCCTGGAGCGCATGCCGCCGCAAACTTTGGCGGGAACGGTGATCTCCTTGATCAGCAACAAAGGCGGAGTGGGCAAGTCGACGTTATCGGTCAATCTGGCCGTGGAGCTGGCCACCCGGCACCCCGGAAAAGTGCTGCTCATTGACGCTTCCCTGCAACTCGGTATTTGCGCCTTGATGCTCAATTTGCAGCCTGAATCCAACATCCTCGACGCTGTTCGAGCGAGAGAGCGGTTAGACGAAACCTTGCTGCGGCGTCTGTGCCTTGTCCATCCGTGCGGCTTGCATCTACTGGCCGCACCCGCTGACGCCGTACAAGCGGCAGAGGTCGATGACGCCAGTTTCGCTCGGCTGCTAAACCTCGGGCGGCGGGTCTTCGACTACGTCGTCGTGGACACGTTTCCGATGGTCGACAGTCTCGTCATCAGCGCCCTCGATATCTCCGATCTCGTATTTGTTCTCATGCAGGGCACCTTCCCGAACGTGGTTGGCGCGTCTCGATTCCTGCCCGTGCTCGATGGCATCGGGGTGCCGCAAGAACGGCAACGGCTAGTGCTCAATCAAAACCATCAACATTTCGCCGGAAAGCTCTCCTCTAGCGATATAGAGGGGCGTTTGGGCCGTCGCATCGACTACGAAATCCCCTACACGAAGGGCGTGCTTGTGTCCCTCAACATGGGAAAGCCCCACGTGTTGCGCAGTATGCGCATGTTCGGCTTCGGCCAGAGGATAGTAAAAATGGCCGACGATGTCGAAAAGGTGCGCGGCGCGGCGGCGGGAGAAACTCGTGAGTGACGTCGATAGCCGCAAATCGCTATTTACAAAGTCGTTGAGCGCAGACGCGTTGGAACGCCTGCGCGCCTCCACTCGCAAAGCGCCAGCCCGGCCGGGGTTGGAAGAGGTAACCCAAGTTGAGCTTGCCGCCTCGCCCAGCCGGATGGATTACCTAGTCGTGAAGGGCGCTCTGCAAGCAAGACTCCTCGACGAACTCGGGGACCGGAACCTCTTCGGGTTGAAAGAAACCGAGGTGGCGGACGCCATCGAAGAGTTTACCGCGCGCGTGCTGGCCGAAGAAAACGTGATGCTCAATGCAGTCGAACGAAGGCGGCTCGCGGAAGAGTTAATCGAAGAGACCATCGGACTCGGCCCCCTCGCTCCGTTGATGGCGGATCCGGCCATTACCGACATCCTCGTCAACGGGCCAGACAAGATCTACGTCGAGCGATTCGGCCGACTCGAAAAGACCACCGTGCGGTTCCTCGATCAAGAACAGATCATCCGCGTAATCGAGCGCATTGCCGCCGCCGTGGGACGGCGCATCGACAACGCTTCGCCCATGGCCGACTTACGACTCAGCGATGGTAGCCGCGTGAATGCCACTCTGCCGCCCCTCACTATCGATGGGCCAACCCTTTCAATCCGCCGCTTCGGGCGACGGCGCTTAAAGCGCGCGGATTTATTGCAGATGGGCATGATGTCCCCCGAAATGATGCAGTTCTTGGGTTTTGCCATTGCGCAGCGCGCCAACGTGCTGATTTCAGGCGGCACCGGCGCGGGCAAAAGCACCCTTCTGGGGGCCCTTGCCGAGGCCGTTCCACCGCACGAACGAATTATCACAATCGAAGATACGGCTGAGTTACAACTGGACCAGGAACACGTCGTGCGCATGGAAACACGCACGGCAAATATTGAAGGACGAGGGCAGATCGGGGTAAAGGAACTCGTCATCAACGCACTGCGGATGCGTCCAGATCGAATCATCGTCGGCGAAGTTCGCAGCGGGGAAGCACTCGACATGTTGCAAGCCATGAACACCGGCCACGATGGCAGCATGGCTACCATACACGCCAATTCGACCCGCGACGCGCTGGCGCGGTTGGAGACGATGGTGCTGATGTCAGGCGTTGAACTGCCCTCGCGGGCTATCCGAGAGCAGATTACCTCAGCAATTCAGCTGCTAGTCCACGTCCGGCGCGGCGAAGACGGCTTCCGACGCGTCGAAAGCATCTGCGAACTCACCGGCCTCGAAAGCAATACTCCGCTGATCCAGGAAATTTTCGCTTTCCGCCGCTCGGGGCGGCAGGGGCGCCAAGTGCTCGGTGATTTCGTGGCAATGGGCATCGTCCCGCGGATCGTCCAGAATCTTCGTGAGCAGGGCCACGAGCTTGCGCTGAGCATGTTCCAACGGCCAAGCGGGCCCAAGCAGGGGGAGAATGCAGGCCGTTAACTGGATTCTGCCCATCATCGTTGTCGGGGGGCTCGCGGCGATCCTCGGTTCTTTTCGGGCCGCTCGGCGGCGGGAGAAGGCGTTGGCCCGCCTGGAACTCGTCGGTAGGGAAACAGTCGAATTGGACGGGTCGGTCGCGGCGTTTCCAGCCCGATGGCGATGGGCTGGACCCGCATGCGGACTCTGCGTGCTTCTGTTTTTAGCCAAGATCTTCAGCGTGCCCCTGCCCTTTGCCGTAGCGTTTGGAATTCTAGTTGGCGTTCTGGCCACGCTCGCCGAAGAGTACTGGGCGGCTTCACGGATCGCGCTCATCGAAGAGCAGTTGGCCGTGGCGATCGATCTCATGGTCAGCACGCTGCGCGCTGGAATGCCACTGCAGGCCTCGCTTGAGATAGCCCTGGAAGAGTCCCGGCAGCCGATCCGAAATGAGTTGGAAGAGGTCACGGGCCGCTTTCGATTAGGCGAAGATCCACAGAATGTGATTCGCCAGTTAGCTCAGCGGGTGCCCCTCGATGCCTTTAGACTGTTCAGCCACACTTTCTTGGTTCACCTCGAGACGGGAGGCAGCTTAGCCAACACCTTGATGACCATCGGACGGACCATTCGCGACCGGATCGAAGTCGCACGGCGCGTGCGGGCCCAAGCAGTTGAGAGCCAAGTCTCCGTCGTCGCCGTTCTGGCGATTACATATGGGCTCCTTGCCCTAATATTCTTCACCAACCCAGTTCCGCTGTCCGATCTCATAAAAGGGACTGCCGGAACCTACATCGCTGCTGCCGCCATCATACTTCAGTCAATTGGCATTCTATGGATCTGGAGAATGAGCCAGATCCGGTTCTAACGCTTGCCATGATGCAACTTCTCATCTTCTTTTTAATTGTCGCCGCCGTCGCCCTAACCGGTCTTCTCGTCAAAATTAGTTTTGCGCGCCGACAAACCATGCGCCGTCTGGACGACGCAATTACGGATTCGCTAAAAACCGCCCGCGTTGAGGCCAGCTGGCTAACCCGATGGCTCAGCCGCGCCGGATATCGAGATCCCGCCGCGGCATTCTGGTTATTCGCCGCCACCGCCGGAGGAGTCGCGATCGGTCTGCTGGCGTTCTGGTTGCTTCACCTCACTCAGGCCGTGGCTTTGATGGCTCAGTCACTGAGCGGGTTGCCGGGAGGGTTTGGAGAACTCTTCATTGGAATCGTCTCGCTCGCCCCGTGGTTTTTACTTTGTGTTGCCACCGCCGCGCCGGTGTTGGTGGTGCGGGCGGCGCGGCGAGAGCGCATCGCGTCGATTGAGCGGGAGTTGACCATAACTTTAGAGCTGCTGGCGACGACCGCCGAAGCTGGCCTTGGCTTCGATTCCGCACTGGCCCGGATCCAGGAATCCGCACCCTCCATTACCCCGTTAAGCGAAGAACTAGAGATCTATCAGCGGGATGTCCTCGCCGGGGTCTCTCGTCTCCATGCCCTGCGACAAATTGCGAAACGCATTGATGTCAGTACGGTAACCATCTTCGTTTCGGCCCTCGCCCAAGCCGAGCAAGCGGGTGCAAGTCTCGCGGAAACTTTGCGGATTCAAGCGAATGACTTGCGGGACAGGCGAAAAATGCAGGCACTGATTCAAGCGCAGAGTCTACCCGTGAAGCTAGTATTCCCCCTCGTTATCTGCTTTCTCCCGGGACTCTTCTTTTCGACGCTCGGACCGGCACTTCACCAATTAATCAAAGTAGTAGATGGCGCCTTGCGGCCCGTCCGCTAAACAGGAATATCTTATGAAGATTAGTCAGAACAAAATCGCTTTCTTATGCTTTATTCTGCTCACCTCATGTGCGACGCGACGCTTGCCGCGCAGTACCAATACCTGCGCCACGGCCCCCGCTCTCTTGCGGGAAGCCTGGAACACACTCCAAGACAAACGGAGTACCGGCGGCGGCTGTAAAGGAGATTCCGAGGTCCAGTGCGAACAAATTCGCCTCGAAATCAGCCGACTTGGGCAAAACTGCCCTGGGGATCAACAGGCTCTTCTCGCCAATGCAATTTTGGCGTACGACGAACGGCAATGGGCCAAAGCGCAACAGCTTTTGGACAGGCTCTTGGCCTCGTCCCAGCCCAACGCTGAGGCCGCCGCTTTGCGCGCCCGCGTTGCAATTGAGGAAGGCAACTTGCCTTTTGCACTTCGCTTTTTGAGCGATCAAATCCGCATCACGGGAGACCACGCTGGATTGCGGGAAGTGTACGCCTCCGCACTCTTCCTACACGGCGACCACCAACAAGCATCCGACCAATTAGCCTTCGCGGCCAAGCTCGGGGCCCCCGAATGGCGAGTGGAGTACGGCAGAGGGTTGATCGCCGAAGCCCTCGGGCAATGGGACGCCGCTCGTCAGCATTTCGAAGCTGCCGTCGCAGTGCGGCCGGATTGGAACATGCCCAAAAGCCGCCTGCGAGCGCTAGGAGCCCGATAAAACAAAGAATTGATTTTTCGGCTCTCTAACTTTAGGCCAATCAAACCAACACGCTCTCCAGGAACGAATGGATCGGAACGGTCCCCTCGCTTCTTCCCCTTCTCGGCGCAGGATTAGTCGAGACTGGCACCGCCAGGTTGCCCCGGCGCATCTTCTTGCGCCGACTCGTCCTCCGGCGACTCCACCGTCACTGCGCCTAAGTCGGAAACTCCCGCGGAATCAACTCCATCTCCTTCAACTCCCGCCACACCATCGCCGGAACCGCCGCCTCCCGCACGAGCCGCACCGTCTCCACTAACCGCCCCGGCGTCATCGTCGACGTCACCACCTGCGTCACCACCTCCGGAAAGTTCTGGACCAGCAACCCCGCCACCGCCGCCGCCAAATGCAACAACGGCGTCGAACCGCAAGCCCGATAAAACCGCGACATCAACTCCCGCTCCGCCCCCGTCGCCACCTCGTAGTTATACAAAAACGGCGCTGCACCCGCCGGATCCTCCGTCAGCGTAAACGCCTGCCCATAATTAATCCCCATCAACGTCACCGTAAACTTCCCTACCCGCGCCGCCTCCATCACCCCCATCATCGGCCCCAAAATCGCCGGGCAAAACGTCACCCCCGCATAATCCAATACCCCCGGCTCCTCCCGCACAAACCGGTGCACAAACTCCGGCTCCTTAATCCCCAACCCAATCCGCTCCACAAATCCCAACCCCTTCGCCCGTCGCAAACAATCCACCGCCGGCCGGATATCCCGCCCCCAATCCAATCCCACCTGCTTCTCCATATCCGGCGGATCATGCAACGCCACCCCATGCAAATTCCCGCCCCCTAACTCAATTCGCTCCCGACAAATCTGCTGCTCCACCCCCCGCTCCGACGTATCCCACCGATCCGTCAACCCCAGGTAACGCCCCGGTATCCCCGTCAACAACGCCTCCGGCTGATGCTCCTTCACCCCCTCCCCCGCCATCCCCAAATACCGCAAACACTTCGTCTGAAACCGCACCTCCTCCGCCCTCACCCCCAAGATCTCCAGCGCCCGTCCCAACTGCCACGTCGCCCGATACAACACCGCCGAATCAAACGTCCGAATCCCTAATGCAAGCGCCGCCTTCACCATCGGCACCACATGCCGCTCCACATCCACCGCCCCGCCCCCCGGCGCCGGGCCAAATCCAAACCGATGACATCCAAACGCAAACTTGTCCGCCGAAATCTCCCTCATGCCTTCCCCATCTCCCGAACAATATAGTCACAAGCCCGCACCGTCAACGCCATCATCGTCAACGTCGGATTCTGACATCCCGAACTCACCCACGCCGCCCCATCCGTCACAAACACGTTATCCACCTCATGCGCCTGACACCACTTATTCAACACACTCTTCTTCCTATCGGTGCCCATCCGCGCCGTCCCCGTCTCATGAATACAGAATCCCGGTATCGAGTAAGTCCCGGTCTGCTTCACGCCCACCGCCCCGGCCGCCTCTAACATCTCCGCCGCCTGCTCCCGCCCATCCTGCCATAACTTCTTCTCGTTCTCCCCCCACTCCGCGCTAATCTTCAACACCGGTATCCCCCACGCATCCACCCGGTTCGGATCAATCGACACCTGGTTCTCCGGCCGCGCCAAACACTCCCCCCATAAGTTAATACTAATCCCCCATTTCCCCTTCCGCACCGCGTCTTTATAATCCTTCCCAAACCCCGGTACCCCCGTATGAACCCCTTCGTCTCCCGCTCTTTAATATTCCGAAACCGCGGAATGTAAATCCCATTCGGCCGCCGCGGCGGACCCGCCCACGGCTTCGCCTCGATCTGTGGCATCGTCCCCGACGCCCCACCCTGATAGATGTGGTCCATCAAATTCCGCCCCAACGCGTCATTATCCCCACAAATCCCCGAATTCATCAGCAACCGCGTCGATTCCAGCGTCGAGGCGCACAACACAAACACCTTCGCCCGCACCTCCCGCACCTGCCGACTCTCCCGGTCGATATACATCAACCGATCCGCCTTTCCGTTCTTCGTCAACACCTTCGCCGCCACCGCATCCGTCAGCAACGTCAACCGACCCGTCTTCTGCGCATCCGCCACCGTCGTAAACGGACTCGAAAAATACGAAAACGTCGAACATCCCTGCTCACACGGCCCACAGTAGTGGCAAGCCTGCCGCCCGTTATGCGGCTTCGTCAAGATCGCCGTCCGACCAATCGTCACCGTCCGCCCGAAGTTCTTCTTCACGGCGTCTTTCAGAATCGTCTCCCCACAAGTCATCTCCATCCCCGGCTGGAAAATTCCATCCGGCAAATTTGATAACCCCTCCGCCGTCCCCGATATCCCGACATACTTTTCCACTAACTCGTAATAAGGAACCAGCTCCTCGTAAGTAACCGGCCAGTCATCCCCATACCCATCATGACTCTTCCCCGTCAAATCCAACGGCGACATCCGATACGATTGCCGCCCCCAACTCAAACTCCGTCCGCCCAACACCCGCATCCGGATCCAGTTAAACGGCTTATCCTGCACATACGGGTTCTCTTTGTCGCTGACAAACCACTTATGGTTCCCCTCCCGGCACGCGTAACACTGCCCCTGAATCGGCCGATCTTCCATCACCTTCGGCGACATCCCCAAAAACGGATAATCCGCCGGCCGGTTATGCTCGGTGAACTCCTTCGCCGAAACCTTCGCCCCCGCCTCCACCATCGCCACCCGCAGCCCCGCTTCCGTCAGCCGCTTCGCTGCCCATCCCCCCGTCGCCCCACTCCCCACCACCACCGCATCGAATACGTCAGTCTGCATAAGCGCAGTATATCCTAACCCTCCAACACCTTTTCACCCATCCGCTGCATCCGACCAATCTCCCACTTCACCACCGCCGGCAATCCCTCTCCCATCCCCATCACCCACGCCACCACCATCGCATTCGCCGGGAAGTAAAGGTTGAAATCCACCAGCGAATGCAACAACAACGCCACAATAGCCCCCATACACCCCACTCCCATATACCAAGCCGACCCCTCGCTCCGCTGAGTAACCCACCACAAACGCCCCACCACCCTCCCCACCAACACCATCCCAATCCCAAACCCCACCCATCCCCACTCCAACATCACCTGCAAATAGTCGTTATGCGCATACTCCACCGCATAGTCAGCCGCCACGTTCTTGAACGCATAGAAACAACTCTCATACCCCCCCAACCCACACCCCTTCCACCCATAATGCACAATCGCCGGCCACGTATCCCGCCAGATCTGCACCCGCCCATCCGCGCTGATATCCTCCGTCACCGCCAACCCCGCAAACCGCGCAATCCACTCATCCGTCGGTAACAACACAAACGCCGACACCCCCACCAACAGCACCACCACCGCCGGCCATACCCGTCTCCCCCCTCGCCCCCCCGCCGCCAAAAATCAGAAAGCAGACATCAGGAATGGATTTAAGACGGTTGCAAAGTTCAGCAAACCGATTTGGAAACCATCTTTTGGCGGTTCCGAATGCGGCTCCGGGGTTGATGCCGATTATGC
>JAPKZA010000124.1 GCA_026394015.1 Acidobacteriota bacterium | reverse complement strand
GCTCCGCTATGCGCACTTCAGTCTTACGACCGTTTGCCCACGCCTCCAGCGCCGTTCGTTGTTCGGCGGAAAGTTCGACTGGCGAAGCTACACGCATAAATACGCAACACCTCAATGGTAGAGACGCCAAAATCGCCATACTCGTTATCATTACCGAAGCACTACACTAGTTGCCTAGCATTGACCTTCATGCTTCCTCGTGATAGCGTATTCTCTGCAATGATACGCCGACGACGAGCAATATTCGGATTCCTACAGTTTCTCGCGGCTTCCCCCCTCCTCCGCGCGGACAAGAAATACAGCGAGCTCAGCGACCCAATGTTGCGGCTAGCGAACGTGTTTGACTTTGCCGCCTTCGCTAAGAAAAAGATTGATCCCCTTGCGTGGGACTACCTTGACGAAGGCTCCGACGATGAAGTCGCCCTTCGTGATAGCCGCCGCGCTTTCGATGACCTCATCATCCGCCCCCATTTTCTGGATCACGATGTTAGTAAGATCGACACATCGATTAGCCTCTTCGGCAAGAAGCTCGACCAGCCCACTTACATGACCGTCACTGGTGGCAAGAACTGTTTCGTGGCCAATGGCGAAGAGGAGGCGGCACTCGGAGCCGGGGCGTCCAACTCCATGATGATCACCGGCGGGAGCATTACCAGCTCCCTCGCTCAGGGGAAGGGCCCGAAGGTGTGGTGGCAGTACACCACGGCCACTGAGTTCCGGACTAAAAACCAGATGGTGAACTTCGCCGAGAAGCTTGCCGATCAGGGCTGCTCCGCGATCTCCGTAACCGTCGACATCTATCAGGTTTCCCATCGCGAACGCAGTATTCACAATGGCTTCGTGCGCAGTTGGTGCCAAGGCGACGGAATCCCCCGCGACGGTAAGGGCCAACTGATCTACAAACCCAATGATGTTCTCTGGACCACCGGCGATGTTCCCGCTCCGCGCCCCTTTCCGACCCCGACTTGGGACATTGCGCGAAGTCAGTTCACTCCCTGTGATCATCAAAGGTGTGATGACTTCGGAAGATACAGCGAAGGCCGTCAAGTACGGCCTGTCCGGCGTGATTGTTTCCAATCACGGCGCCCGGCAGCTCGATCACACAGGCGGCACCATTGAAGCCTTACCCGAGTGTGTTCAAGCCGCCGGCGGCAAGATCCCGGTTCTCATCGACGGTGGTTTTCGACGGGGGACTGACATATTCAAGGCCCTCGCCCTGGGGGCGACGGCGGTGGGCGTTGGACGTCCCTATCTGTGGGGCATGACGGCCTTCGGCCATCGCGGCGTCGCCCGTGTCATGGATATTCTGAAAGCCGAACTGGCTGCCGATATGGGCATGGCCGGCGTCGGCAAGATCTCCGACATTGACCGCTCCTACGTTCGCTCTCGCAAATGAGAATTCATCGGACATTTCCCCTGCTGGCGTTCGCCGCTCTGCTCTCCGCCGATGACGAGGCAGGAAAGATCATGCGGCCAGCAGACAAGTCGTCGCACAAAAGTGGAACGGTTAGTCTCGTCGCCACGGCTCCATTTGGCCGCCTGGAACTCGACGGCGAGCCGCTCGAACTCGCACAGCCATTCCCCAATGTGTTCCACGGTGAGATGAAGGTTTCCCCCGGCACCCACTCTCTGGTCCTGAAATGGGCAGGCGGCCGTAAGGAAGTCCGCTTCTTCTCTGGACCCAACGCTCCGGCTGAATTCACCTCCTTCCAGCAACACCCGCCCATCGCCGACGTTGCATGCACCCAATGCCACGAACTCACGGCGCGCGGGCGTTTCCGCTTCAAGGGGGGCTGCTTTGATTGCCACAAAGCAGAGTCCTTCCAAAAAGTGCACACCCACCCTTCCAGCCTGCTCGAGGAATGTGGAATGTGCCACAACGCTCACGGGTCCACCGTTAAGGCCCACTTGATCCATCCCAAGGAAATAGCCTGCAAGCTTTGCCACCCGTAGGGACAGTGGACGCTTGCCGCTGTCGACTATTTGCGGCGGCGAAGAACGGCTGACTCGCGCACGGGGCAGCCGCCATGACGGTTCACGGCACTTCCGCCTTCAACCGCGTCGCCAACAGGTTTCCGCAGTCGTGCTTTAACGTTCGGCGGTTCGGTCTAGAGCACGTCTTGTAGCGCCCGTCTTGACCGAACGAGGGGCATATGCCCCGTATCTGAAGAAATTCTGAGCCTTTCTGGGAGAGCGATTTCGAGAGCGGCCAGTGTTTGGGCCTTGCGCCGCCTCCTCGCTGTTTAGTGTGGGTAAGGAAGGTAAAGCTCGACGATGAGAATCGGCTCACAGAGGTCCCTGGTCCGAC
>JAPKZA010000549.1 GCA_026394015.1 Acidobacteriota bacterium | reverse complement strand
CATGCCCGGTGGCGGCCACGAGGGCGGCGAGGGCGGAAGATTCGAGAAAGTGACGGCGGGAAATGCTCATGAGAGTTAGGCTCCTTGCTCAGCGGGGACGGGTCGAGAATTGGGCCAGCGCGGGGGCACCGCGGAAGACCGAGACAGAACGATGTTTGCCACTGCGGCCAGAACGACAAGACTGGCGACGAGCGACTGGGCGGAGATGGTTTCGCCCGCCAGAGCCCATCCTAACAGAAGGGCGACGACGGGATTGACATAGGCGTAGGTTGCCACCTTGGTGGGTGGAACGTGTTGGAGGAGATAAGTGTAGCTGAGGAAGCCGATGAGGGCTCCGACGATGGTGAGGTAGGCGAGGGCTCCGACGGTGACCGAGGTGACGCGGTCGAGCGAAGGGGGGGTGAACAGGGCGCTACCGAGCAAGAGAATGCCGCCGCCGCAAAGCATTTGCATGCCGGCGCTGGTGAAGTTGCTTTGGGGCCGGAGGGTGCGGGGCGACAGAACGGTAGCGACGGCCCACGTGAGGGCTCCGCCGAGGACGGCGAGCGAGGCGGTTTGCGCCTGCGTCGAGCCGGCGAGGCTTTCCGGTTTGAGGACCAGGATGGCCAGGCCGACGAAGCCGCCGGCGAGGCTGAAGAGCACGCGAGCGCCGGGCCGGGTTTGGGTTTGGAGGAGGCGTTCGACGACGGCGGTCCAGAGGGCGATGGACGCCATCAAGAGGGCGGCGACGCCGGAGGGAACGTGCTTGGCGGCCCAACTGACGGCGCCGTGGCAGATAACAAAGAAGAGAATGCCGAGCTTGGCGGCGGCGAGCCAATGGGCGCGGGTGAGAGGCTCCGAGGAACGGGCGCGGCCGAGGAGGAAGAGAATTAGCCCGCCGAGAAAGAACCGAAAACCGGCGACAAAGAAGGGCGGCAGCGCCTGAACGGCGAAGCGGGTGGCTAGGAACGTGGAACCCCAGATGAGGTAAATGGCGGTGAAGGCGAGGCCTATGCGCCAGAGGGGAGGGGACATTTGCGGGAAACTCCTTGGTGGAGCCCCGGCTCTTGGCTAGACAGGAGAAGGCCGGTGGGCATAGAGATCGGTAGCAGCGCGGCTATGATAAAGACTAACATATGCGCATACTCCTTCTTTGGCCGCTCTTCTTTAGCTTTTGGGCGCAGCCGCTTAGCTTGTGGGCGCAACCGCTCGATTGGCGTCCGGTGATGCGTGCCTCGCTCGAACGGATGGTGGCGAGCGATTCGAAGATGGCCGATTATTCGTTTGATCGGCGGGTGATTCGGAAAGAGTTCGAAGCCGATGGGAGGCTGAAAACGGAATCGAACATGCTGATGCGGCCGGAGCGGGTGGAGGGGGTGTGGATCTCACGGGTGATGGAGAAAGACGGCGCGCGGTTGACCGAGGTCGAGCAGCGTCGGCAGGAGGAGGTGATTCGGCGGAAGATTTTGGAGGGCAAGGCGACCGGAGGGCGTCCGCCGAGTATTCTGGGTCGGGACAACGATGAATTGATCCAGGAGTTTCCGGAGGCGCTCGAGTATCGACTGATTGGGGAGGAGATGATGGCGGGGCGGAAGGCTTGGGTATTGGCTTGCCAGCCGCGGGTGGGTTATAAGGCGAAGTCGATGCGGTCGCGATTTTTCGAAAAAGTTCGCGGCAAGGTTTGGGTGGATCAAGTGGATAAGGACTTGGTGAGGGTGGACGCGGAGGTTTTCGATACGATCAGCGTGGGGTTTGGGCTGCTGGGTCGGGTGGAGAAGGGAACGCGGTTTATCTTGAATCGAGGTCGGGTGGCCGAGGGCCATTTTTTCACCGAAAGTTCGCAAGTGAACTTTACGGCGAAGGTGCTTGTGTTTAAGACATTGATCAGCGAGATTAAGACGCAGTTTTACAATTTCAAATTGAAGACCGGGATTGGGCCCGCGCGATAGACTGGGGGGATGAAACGCCGAAGTTTGTTGAGCGCGATGGCGGCGGCCGTAGCGCCGATGCCGGATTTGAAGTTACTGGATACCGCGCCGGAGGCGTATTGGAAGCGGTTGCGGGAGGAGCAGTTTTTGCTCCCGGATTGGCGGGCGTATATGAACAACGGGTCGCTGGGGGTGGCTCCGCGGCCGGTGGTGGCGGCGGTGGAGGAGGGGGGGGGGGGGGGAGCGAGTATCCGCGTTGGGGGTACGAGTTAATGGAGTCCCATCGGAAGGAAGCGGCGGCGTTTTTGGGTTGTTCGTTTGAGAATTTGGCTTTGACGCACAATGCTACCGAGGCGATGAGCATGGTGGCGCAGGGTCTGGATTTGGTGAGCGGCGATGAGATTTTGATGACCGATCAGGAGCACACGGGGGGCAAGGGAGCGTGGTTGCAGCGGGAGGCTCGGCATGGGTTGCGGGTGCGGATGGTGGAGATTCCGCTGCCGCCGCGGGATAGCGGGCAGTTAGTGGAACGGCTGATCGGGGCAATTGGGCCGAGGACGAAGGTGTTGAGTTTCAGTGGGATTTTGACGACGACGGGGTTGGTGATGCCGGTAAGGGAGATTTGCCGGGCGGCGCGGGCGAAGGGGGTGATTACGGTGGTGGATGGGGCGCATATGCACGGGCAGATTTCGTTTCGGATTGATGAGTTAGAGTGCGACTTTTTGGCGGGGAGCCCGCATAAGTGGCTTTTTGCGCCTCCGGGATGTGGGTTGCTGTATATCCGGGATGAGATGCTGGATCGGCTGTGGCCGGTGGTGACGACTGAGGCGTGGACGAATCGAGGGTTGAAGGCGGCGCGGTTTATGCAGGTGGGGACGAATAGTCGGGCGGTGTTGGA
>JAPKZA010000250.1 GCA_026394015.1 Acidobacteriota bacterium | reverse complement strand
TAGTGTCAGCAGCAAAAAAGCCACCGAGCTCACTTGACGACCGAATTTTCCAGGCATAAATAGCTCCATCGAAATAGATAGTTTTCTTCTGACGTCCAGTCTTTACTCTTGGTCGGGCAACCCGACCGAAGGTGCCCATCGTACAGGCAGCCGAACGACCATAGTACAAAGCAACGAACGATAGCACTTGACAGGCCACTAGAAGGCCTTGGCGCCAATTGTTTCGTGCAGGCTGCTCTCGGATGGTTATTGCTATTCTTCAGTCTTCCGACGACGCAGTACAATCAATCCGATAAAGACCGCCGCTAACGCAGCGCACACAATTCTCACCATTGATTCATCCATGTTGTTTCTCCTTTTTCCTAAGACCGGCTCCGACAATCTTTCGGGCCGGGCACTTCAAATTCACGCAACCTAGATGCTATTCATCATCGGAAGCAATTCCCGCATAATCTTGAACGCCATTGGACCGACAGTTACGACGAACAATGAAGGCAAGATGCAGAAAAAGATCGGGAAGATAAGCTTTACGCCAAGTTTTGCCGCCTTCTCTTCGGCGATCTGGCGAGCTTGCACTCTCATATAATCAGCATGAGCCCTCAGACTTTGGGCGATACCAGTACCGAATCGATCGGCCTGGATAAGAACGGCGACAAGCTTTTTCAAGTCCTCGACGGAAGTTCGTTCCGCTAAGTTCCGCAAGGCCTCCACTCGGCGCTTCCCCGCTTTGAGCTCTAGATTCACCATCGTGAATTCTTCAGCAATCTCACGATGCGCATGTTCAAGCTCCTTGGCCACTTGCATGATGGCCTGGTCGAGCCCCAAGCCGCTCTCGACGCAAACGACCAACAAGTCGAGTCCGTTTGCCAAACCACGTTGAATCTCCTTCTGGCGCTTTTGGGACCTGATCTTGACATACTCATTCGGGCCGAAAAATCCCGCGGCAGCCGAAGCGAGGATTGCTAGAATCTTGTTCGACGAGTCGGATTCAGAATTTGCGACCAATAGACCCATTGCCACCGGCATAGCAACGCCGAAAAACACCTTACAGCCATAGAGAATCCGAAGTGCGTTTTCACCCTTGATTCCGGCCCGGATGAGGCGGCGGCGCATGACGGTAACGTCCTTCGGAGAAGTCGGGAGGACTGTACCTAGCTTTTTGATGAGGTCATGGAAGACAAGACTGGGGTGAGTTGGAACGCGTTCTGGGATGTGAACACCGGCATTGGTAACACGCTCAATTGCCTCCTTCGGACGAACCCACATCTTCATTCCTACCAGCGACATCGCAATGGCGACGGCGAAAAACACAACAAATGTAATTAGGAATGCCATGCTCTAAACCTCGATATCCACGATCTTCTGGATGAAGAAATACCCGAGCATCTGTAAAGCAACGGCGGCGACCATCATGATGTTGCCCATCTCATCGTTTACAAAGAACCGAACGTAGTCCGGATTCGTCCAGAATGTGAGGACTGCCACGCCAATCGGGATGCTGCTTAACGCCATACCGGTCATGCGCCCATGGGCGCTAATGGCTTTGATTCGACCCCGAAGTTTGAACCTTTCGCGAATGATATAAGCCAGTTTGTCAAGGATTTCGGCCAGATTGCCTCCCGTTCTCTTTTGGAGCATCACCGCCGATACGAAGAACTGCACATCGAGTAGCGGAACACGATGACCTAGTTTTTCGAGAGCCAGTTCGAGAGGCATTCCTAGGTTGTGCTCTTCAAAGGTGCGGCGGAACTCCCCAGCTAGCGGCTCCTGAAACTCGCGATGGATCATCTCTATAGAAACCGAGAACCCATGGCCGGCTCGCATTGACCGCGCCACAAACTCCAGACTTTCGGGAAATTGTTCTTCAAACTTGGCTATCCGGGAGGTTCTTTTCCGCGATACGTGGAAGATAGGCAAGAACATGAAACACAATGCCGGCAAGAACGCCACGTGAGACAGCTGGGGCGGCAGGAAAACCCAAGCAACTCCAAAGGCGATCAAGAAGCAACCTAGGCAAGCGTGCACGAGCCGGGCGACGCTCCATTTCAGACCAGCCTGCTCCAGCATAGTCTGAAGCCGATCCTGCATCTCGAGTTTCTGGAGAAGCTGGAGCGCCACTTTGCCGGTCTTGACATCTTCCTTAGCAATCAGGTCCAGCTTCTTCGCCGGGGTCTTTACAACTTTGACCGTAGAGCCTTGCAGTCTGGTTCGCACTTTCCCGAGATCGATGTTCCGGAAATAACGGTTCACCAGCCACCAGGCGCCCATCGCCAAGGACCAAACCAAAACGAGAATTGAAATGAAGGTGAACATATAAAGACATCCGTCAACGGCAAAGTTCAGAACTCAAGCTTGCGGCTACGGAACCTCTAGTACTTCATCGAACAAATCGGTCCGTAACTTGATACCAGCAGCAAGTAATTTTTCGTAGAACTTTGGGCGGATGCCCGTAGCGGCGAATCGGCCAAGAACTTCGTTGTTGGGACCGAGACCGCGCTTCTCGAACACGAAGATGTCCTGAAGAGTAACGATGTCACCTTCCATACCGGTTACTTCAGTGATGCTGGTCACCCGGCGGGTCCCATCCGAAAGCCGAGCGGCCTGAACAAAAATGTGTACCGCGCTCGCGATCTGCTGTCGAATGGAGATCAGCTGCATATTTGCATTCGCGAGTGAGACCATCACCTCCAATCGAGCCACTGCATCCCGTGGGGTGTTGGCGTGGACGGTTGTGAGCGATCCATCGTGGCCCGTGTTCATAGCCTGCAGCATGTCGAGTGCTTCGCCACCGCGCACCTCGCCGACGACGATTCGATCCGGTCGCATACGCAGGGAGTTGATTAGCAATTCCCGCTGGCGGATAGCCCCGTTCCCTTCCAGGTTCGCTGGACGGGTTTCCAGTCGAGCAACGTGCGGTTGTTTCAGCTGTAGCTCTGCGGCGTCTTCGATTGTTACGATTCGTTCCTTGGGAGCGATGAAGGCTGATAGCGCATTGAGAAGTGTCGTCTTACCAGCGCCGGTGCCACCGGCGATGATGATATTCATGTGGGCTTCGACGGCAGCTTCGAGCAATTCCATCATTCCCTGGGTGAGCGCTTTTTTCGAGACAAGATCGGCTGGCATCAGCTTGTCTTGGGAAAATCGGCGAATCGACATCAAGGGTCCGTCGAGCGCCAAGGGAGGGATAATCGCGTTGACGCGGGAACCGTCCGCAAGTCGCGCGTCGACCATTGGATTGGACTCATCGACACGACGACCGACTTGAGAGACGATCTTGTCGATGATGCGCAACAAGTGCTGATCGTCACGAAAAGTCACGTTGGTCAGCTCGAGTAGACCGCGGCGTTCAACGTAAACCTGTTTGCTGCCGTTGACGAGAATGTCGGAGATGGTCGGGTCCGCCAGTAGAGGTTCGAGCGGTCCTAGGCCAAAGACTTCGTCGAGAACCTCGTCACAGATTTGCTGCTTTTCGACCGAGCTGAGCAGGGTCGGCTCTCCATCGATCAAGGTGATGAGCGCTTGACGGACCTCGCCCCGAACTCGCTGGTTGTCAATTGTCGCGAGAGCTTCAAGATTGATCTTGTCGAGCAGCTTTCGATGAAGCGTAAACTTTAGTTCCTGATACTCGGGCTTCGGCCCAGATCTTTTCTGGGTCGAATTCTTCATCAGGCGTTGCTCCCAACTCAACTGTTGGGCGGTTTTAGGTTCGATATTGGAAATGGCCATTTAAATATCCATCAACACGGCTTCAAAATATAATTAGGAAGTACCTTAGATCTGCGAGAGTGCCGGACTAGAGCCGAATAGAATCGACGTCTTCTTCTTTTCCGCGGTCGTTACACCCGCGATTTTCCCGGCCAATCCTTCCAGTGCCCTCACCAATTCACAATCGCCGGTAAGCGGCTCTCCTCGGGTCACTACGCGGTGAAGCGAGAAATAATCGTTGGGCAACGTGGCATAAACTCCTGCGCTAAACATTTTGCCCAAATCATTGCCATCCAGTCCGTCTTTTCGGTTGAGGCGATTCACGATCACCCTCAGCCTGTCTCGATCAAAACCGAGTTGCTGCAGCATTTGTAGTGCTTTTCGCGTGAGGTGCAAGCTCGGAAGTTCGGCGGTAGTAACGAGAAACCCTGAGTCAGCTTGGGCCAAAGAGATCAGGCTGGATTTGTCGAAGACCGTAGGGAGATCGAGAATGACGAAGTCATAGAGGGATCGCACCACATCCATGACGGATTCGAGACGCGCAACGTCAATTGGTGCGACAAACGGTTCGTCAGGGCTCGCCAGAACATCAACTCCATCGACATCGGTGACCATGGAGGCAAAAGAGATCGGGTCAATCTGAGGCTGAATCTCGATTGCGTCCAACAGCGATTGGGGATGCTGCACTTTAAGGTAAAAGCCAATCGTTCCACCCATGAGGTCGAAATCTGCTAATAGCACTCGTTTCCCTGTCAACCGACGAAGGGCAAAAGCGACCTGGGCCGCGATCGTGGAGGCTCCTGACCCTGGCTTCGTACAAGCGAACGATACGACGGTGGCAGCGCTCCTGGCGAATGTAGTTTCTGGCTGACTTAGACGCGCAATTCGGCCGGCAGCTTCTCGTTGCGATTCGAGATCGAAGGGCGCGAATAGGAACTCTGTCGCTCCGGCCCTGAGAACTTTGACGATCGCCTCACCGTCCTGTTGTAGGTGGAGCCCTATTGAATGAACTTGCGGGCGGTACTCGGAGAGAAATTGCAAAGTCGCACATGCCGCATCGACATCCGTCATCACATCGACAAGAACCACCTGCGGGGCCATCTGCCGAAGACGCAAATCAAGCGCCTGCTCGGACGGATAAGCACGAAGATCGGCGATGACTTGGAATGTTTTGGCCGACGGCAAGGATTTGCTGAATCGCTCCGCGAGGTCACGGTTAGGCGAAATAAGCAGTGCCGTTAATGTGTTGTCTTTTAGACTCATTGCAATTTGCTTTGTCTAGGAACGTATCGGGCGGACGATTCAACCGGGAGGAGGAGCGAAAGCCATCAGGTGGTCTTT
This sequence comes from Acidobacteriota bacterium, assembly GCA_026394015.1. Classification (GTDB taxonomy): domain Bacteria; phylum Acidobacteriota; class Terriglobia; order Bryobacterales; family Bryobacteraceae. The sequence goes on along the minus strand of JAPKZA010000250.1, from coordinate 19,650 downwards.
CCATGTCCCCCGAGAAGGAGGTTGCGAAGCCCCCGCCCCTGTTTCTTATCGGTCGTAATTTGCTTGGGCGGCGTCTTAGCGTTCGGATCAAGCTTCTTCGACGGCTCGTTAATCGTAGGAAGAAACTCACGGGGGAAATCGATCGATGGCTTCTGGTCCGTGCTCGAGAAGGGCGTGCTGATTTCTGGTGTCACTAAGACGATCAGTTCGGTTCTCGATTTATTCTCCGATCGGCTCTTGAACAAGGCTCCCAGGAGCGGGATCGCGCTTAGGCCTGGGATACGGGATGCACTATCATTGAGCCGATCGTCCATCAGGCCCCCGATCACGAAGCTCTGACCGAGGCCGAGTTCGATGTTGGTCTCGATCCGCCGAGTCGCCAGAGCCGGAATATTGAAGCCTGAGATCGAGACACCGTTGGCGATGTCAATGGTGTTGACTTCCGGCTTGACGTACATCTTGATGGTGTTGTTCTCCGTCAATTGCGGCTTGAAGTTGAGTCGGATTCCGAACTCACGAAATTGTATGGTGACCGCTCCAGCGTTTCCGCCGCCTTGGAGGACGGGCACCGGAAACTCACCGCCGACAAGAAACGTAGCGGCTTGACCATTTTCCGTCGTCAAGTTAGGTTCGGCGAGGATCTGGAGGAGCCCCTTGCCTTGGAGAGCCTTTACGAACGCTCCGATGTTCAGATCGGGGCGAAAGGCAAAGATATTCAGCGCATCCGAGATCGTGAAGCGAGAGCTCTGAGAAGCTGACGCCGCTCCGCCTCCGATCGTTGTCGAAGTCGGTGCGGGATTGCCGCCCGGATCGATTCGGCCGATGGTATTGCCGGCTCCGGTCGAGAGGAGGTTTACACCAAAGCTCTCGGCGACATTCCGATTCAGCTCGGCAAACTTGACCCGGAGCAGAATCTGCTTCTCGATTTTCGGTTTGGCGAGCTTCATGTTGTTCACGACGGACTTCGCCATGGGGGTGGCAATCGCAAGCGCTCGGTCGATGACCGTCTGCGAGGAGACCGTTCCATTTAGGGTCACGGTATCGCGAGCCGATTGCAGCTCGATATCCTCGGCCGGAAAGGTCGCTTTTAGAATTCGGCGAATCGGTTCGAGGTTGTGCTCAACCGTAATGTTGTAGAATTCTCTTTGCCCGGCTTTGGACCATACAATTAGAGTCGCGTTGCCGTGCGATTTTGCGTGGAGCAAGATTTCCCGGTTGGTGACGGCTACGTAGTCGACCGTTTCGGGATTGCTTGTCGAGATGCGACCGATGTCGGCGGGATAGTCGACCACGACGCTACGCCCGACAATCATTTTGAGCTCTTGCATGGCTTGGGCTTCGAGCCGGGAACCGCCAAAGGTGGCGCACAGAAACAAAGCTCCGGCCAGCACTCCCATAGCGGAGATCGATCGAGTTTTTTTCGGCATAGTCATGGTAAATTCCTTCTGTTCGTTGGCGGTGATCAACATTGCCCAAATGACCTTGACTAGTTTTTGCGCGGACTGACGGTTTCAACCGTCCGAACAGTCCCGCGGAAACTGATGATTTCATCCGGCGGAGCCGGAGGAGGAGGCGGTGCGACCGGGGTGGGTGCCGGAGCAAGCGCAGCGGCGACGACATTGGGACGGGGGCGCGCTACGCGAACGGGAACTGCCTCGGCATCACCTTCCTGCGCCGGCCCGCGGGCATTCCGATTTCGAGCCGGACCGCGGCGAGAACCGAACAGATCTCGCACGTCGCGTCCTGGCGTCTTTTCTATGTTGTGGTCGCTGCCGTTGCGAAGGACAAGTTGAATTCTGCCTTCTTGGCTCGCCAGAGTCAGGGTTTCGGCCTGGTCGGGCGAGACGAGCAAGGTGACAGTGCTGGCATTGATCGCCTGGCCCTTGGCGTCGGGTTGATAGGTTTGTCCCGCGGAGAGTACGGTGATGTTTTGGAGAACGGTGGTCGTGACGGTATCGACCGATTCAGGCGCTTTTCCTGTGAGTAGGATGTCGACCCGCATTCCCGGGAGTACGAAGCCAGCAACGCCGACCACTTCGGTGACGCGAACGGTGACCGCGCGCATGCCGACCGGAATAATCGGAGCGATGCCCAATCCGCTTCCGCGTGCGGCGAGCCGTCCTTCTTGAATCGGTTCGTCGAGCAGGATGTTGCTCATCAGGGGCCGGTCCATCACTTCTTCTACCTTCATGAAGGCTCCGCGCGGGAACTGCGTGGCCGTTACTTTCACAATCTTGACGTCGCCTGGCTTGATTGTTCCGCCGACCGTCAAAGGCTTTGCCGCGACGACGATGTCCTTCAGTTCTGCCTGTTCTGGAGCTTTGGCCGGCGCGCTGGCGCGAGCGGTCATTTGATAGAAGATGCTCGACACTACCAGTGCGAACACGAGGCTGACGCCCAATACGGTTGCGAATCTACGATCCATGAGGTTTGCCCTTCCGTTTACGACTTGCTTTGCGCCCGAACTATGTGGGCCGGTTTAGACGAGATGAGGCGACGAGCCTACGATCTCGCCAGGAGAGTGAGCCAGGCACCTGCCGTGATGGCAGGCGCATAGGGAATAAAAGGAGAATGGGGGCCCGATCGGCGTTGGATCGTTGCTTTGAGCCAACGAAAGCCGATCACGGCCAGAGCGAGAATACCGCCGACGCCGGCGGCAAAGATGGCGGCCTGGACAGAAGCCGTTGCGCCACCGAGGATGGCACCGAAGCCCGCCATCAGCTTTACATCTCCGCCCCCCATTCCGCCGAGCAGATAGAAGACGAGAAAGGCACAAAACCCGACCACCAGCCCCAACAGCGACGAGCCCAATCCGCTCAGTCCGCCAGTAGCGACGTGAAAGGCGACACCGGCAGCCATTGCGCCGAGGGTAGTCCAGTTCGAAATGGTGCGAAAACGGAGATCTTCGACTACCGCCGCAACGCCCACCAGGAGAGCCAGCAAAATCTGAATTTTCATCGTCCGGACCCGCCTGACGGTGGTATCGAGACCTGGCTCTGACGACTTGCGGGCCGAGCGGAAGAGAGCAGCGAAGGAGCGAGGATACCAGACCGGAGTGCAAATTCGGCCAAGGTTTGGCCGCTGGGCAACTCCCAGGATTCAGATGGCGATGTTCCGACCGCGGCGAGACCGGATCGGCGCGACTTTGGAGTAGGATGTGACATCACGGTTGGTCCTCTCTTGTAATTTCGGCAGGACGGTCGGTTTTCATTAGGCCATCTGTGACGATTTCCTTAGAACGGAGGTCCTGGGTACCAAGGCCCCCGCCGTAGACGTTCGATGCTACGGTTAAGACCCGGCGAGTGAATAGGATGGAGTCCTTATCGGTCGCGACGAGTTGCCAATTCGGATCCTTCTTGAGGTGGGCTTGGAGGGGCCACGCGATCGGCAGGAGCGCACTTTCGAACTGGTATTTGTCCAGAATCGCCGCCCATTCCGGAGCTGCATTCATCAGGGCGATGTAGTCCTTGCCTACTTCGGGGCCGAAAAAGTCGCTTCGACCGTCAAAGAACACGCGCTGGGTGACCGGGAAGCGATAGAGGAGGTAGTCGCCCCACTCATCGGAGGAGAGGACGCGGCGGCCGGCGATGCTGGGCAGATTCTGTTCGATCATGGCGATGGGAAAGCGCAGGACCGGAAACTGGCGCGGCCAGGCGAAAGGTTTGTCAAAAGCGATGAGAATCAGGATGGGCGCAGCGACCCAGATCGAATTGCGGGAGAAGCGGGGGGTGAGATCGTTAGACAACTGGTCAAAGGTTCGAGAGATCGACCGGCGGGCCGAGGAATCGACAAACGCTCGCCACCAATCCGAGAATTCGGCAGCAATCCGGGGAGCGGCCACGAGCAGGAAGACCGGAACGTGGCGGACGGCACCGAGCGACAGGTGGGCCCAGAGCAAAATGAGCAGCACGTCACTCCAGCGCCCCTTCCGCGCCAGGCCGGCGCAGGCGGCGGCTCCGGCGAGAAGCAGGATCTCGTAGAAGAACATGGCTTCGCTACGGAAGACGGGGGATTGGAACTCGTCGACCACGCTTTTGATCCAATCCGACTGGAGGTAGTGAAAGACGTGGATGTGGAGTTGGATTCCGTATGGATTCACCACGCTGGAGGCCAAGCAGGCGGCACCGACGAGCGCAAAGCGCTGAGCGGTAAGATATTGGCGACTCAGCAACTGGCCCACTACGACCGCTCCGAGGCAGGCGATGAGCGCGAGAAAGCCACCATGGAGATTTGCCCAGAGCATCGTCAACGGGACCAACAACCAGAGTCGTTTGGTCGGACGGACCAGTTCCTCGTCGACGAGCCAAAGGGCAGCGGCCAGAAGCACTAAGGTGAAAAGGTGGGGTCTGGCTAGGTAGTGAATCGCAGAGCAACCGCTCGTAAGCAAGATGATGCCGAGCGCCAGCAAGGGCGATGCGCCGCGCCAAAGCATGTGGCGAAAGACGATCAAGAGATAGATGGGAATGAGCATTCCGCAGAACAGAACCACGCCTTTGAGTCCGGCCCATTGGTGCAGATAAGAGAAGAGAAGCTCGGCCAGCCACTCCCACGCAAACCAGGGGGCTCCGGGCTTGGAGAACGAAAACATATCCGTGTGAGGAACCGTACCGTGTTGCCGCATCCAATCGCCCGCCCGGATATGCCAACCGGTGTCCCCGTCCGAAAGCAGCGAGAGCCAGCCGTTCGGGCCCGCCAAGAATAACCAGATGATGAGCGACAGGAACAGGAAGTCGGCCAGAGAGGGGGACCAAACGGAGCGTTTCGGTTCAAGTGGGGAATCGGGCTGGGGGTTTGTCATTAGTTTGCGCCGCGAACCAAGTGCCCGAAGGGCTACTAGGTTGATCGGACGCCACCCCCAGGAACCTTAGGCTGATTGTCGTCTGGCGACAGAATTAATTTCCGCCTCCTGGCGAGTTCCCAGGATGCGAGTTGCTTGCAGGGCGAGTTCGAATCGGTCCTTCGCCGACGTCTTCTCAAAAACGTGCATGAGGTGCACCTTGACGGTTCCGGGGGTGATGCCGAGTTCGGCGGCGATCTCCCGGTTTTTCAGACCGCGCGTGACCAGTTGGACGACATCTCGTTCGCGCGGAGTTAACGCCGGATGGCCGAGGCGGGATTGTTCGGCCCATATGCCGGACAGTTCCGGCTCAATCCAGACTTGCCCGGCTTCGACCTGGCGAAGGCATTCGCAAAACAGATCAACCGTCTGGTTGCGCCGGATCACTCCGCGGGCTCCCGCCTGCAACGATCGGATGAGCTCGGTTTCGCCCAGATCGGTCACCCAGAGGACAGCCGCCGAGCGAGGTGAAAGGGTGCGGAGTTCGGCGAGAAAAAGAGCACTTTGCCGGTAACCAGCCGCATTGTCGATCAACACGACGGCGGGCTGGAAGCGGGCCACCTCGATCCGCGCAGCGGGCCAGTTCGGCGCTGTGCCGCAGAGGTAAAGATCGGGAGACGAATCGCAGACGCGCAAAAGGCCCTCGATCATCAAGGGGTGGGACTCGCAGGCGAAAATGGAAAGCTTTCCCATCTCGATCTATCGACCGTCACCGTCGAAACAGGAAGGGTTTAAGTCAAATATCTCGGGAGACTAAGTTAATTCCCTCCCCTTGGTCTCGGGAAGGCCGAAGATCAAGAGTCCGCCGAGGGCGAAGAAGGCGGCGGTCATACCGAGCGCGGCCCCGATTCCTTCCCGATCGGCGAGGGCGCCGATGCTGGCGGGAGCGAGAGCGCTGAAGACGCGGCCGGCGTTGTAGCAGAGCCCTTGTGCGGTGGCACGGATCCCGCTGGGAAAGAGTTCGGATAGAATGGCGCCGAAGGCGCTGTAATAGCCGTGTCCGAAGAAGCCGACCAGCGGCCCGAGGGCGAGCAGGAGCCCTGGGCTTTGGGCGAGATTGCCATAGAGATAGGTCACGATAGCCGCGCCGAACAGGAACGATACGAACACGGGACGGCGGCCGAAGCGATCGGCGAGGAAGCCGAAGCTCAAATAGCCAACGAGGGCTCCGAGCTGCATGGGGATGATCCAACCGGTGGAACGGACGACGGAGAGCCCGGCACCTCCTTTCTCTATGGGAGAGGCGAGATAGGCCGGGACCCAGGTGAACAGCCCCCAGTAGGCGAATAGGATGAGGCTGGACATCACGATGGAGACCAGAACGTAGCGGCCAAGGGGAGGGCGGAAGAGGGTACGGAGTGGGACGCGAGAGGCGGTGGGCGACCAGACGGCGGGTTCTGGGACGGCGCGGCGGATCCAGAGAGTCAACAACGCAGGAAGGACGCCGAGGGCGAAGAGGGGACGCCAACCGTAGGTGGGCAGAATCGCGGCGGCGAGGAGGCTGGCGAGGATATAGCCGATGGCCCAACCGGATTGGGTAATCGCGATTGCTTTGCCGCGGTGTTGACTCGGCCAGGATTCGGCGACCAGGACCGTGCCGGCGCTCCATTCGGCACCGAGGCCGAAACCGACGAGGGCACGCCAGAACAGGAGTTGTTCGAAGCTGGTGGCGGTAGCGATGGCGGCGGTAAAGAGGGAGTAGGTCAGAATGGAGCCCATCAGGACTTTGGTCCGACCGTAGCGATCGGCGAGGTAGCCGGCGAGGGTGCCACCGAGGGCGGCGGAAAACAGCATGGCTGTCGTTAGCAGGCCGCTTTGGGTGCCGGAGAGGGCGAACTCCTTCTGGATGGAGACCAGGGCGAAGGAGTAGAGCATGACGTCCATGGCGTCAAGCATCCATCCGAGCATGGCGGCAACCAGGGTGCGCCATTGGACCGGGGTGATGTCTTTTAGAAATGACAAGCTCCCACTATAGGCCAAGGAGAGGCCGAACCGCACGCTGAGCGTGTGTTGGCTCAGCGTGACGATGAGAACTCGCGCGGGCCACCCGCCCGAACCGCTACGTGCGACCCTCCGGGTTCAGTCGAGCGGATACAGGCTCTTTTGCGCAAACCGTGGGGTGTATTGCGGGCTCTTCGGTGATTGGCGTGAGTAGAACCGGCCGTTCAGGTTCGGCAGCGACGGGCGAGATTCGCCTGGCGGCATCGTCCTTACCTGCCTCAGACAGCGAGGAGTCCAAAAACAGGATCGTGGGTGGTCTTGGTTTCAAAACGGCTCGCAGGAAGAAATCAGGGACGATGATCCACTTTGGTGAGCGCCGATGGTTCCAGAACCATGCGCGAGGCAGCGATATAGGTCATAAAAAGATCCGATACCGGGGGGCGGGCAAGATTTTCTACAATGAATGAACCGCGTAGTGTGAATGCCCCTCGTTGTGGCGCTTCCCGTTTTTCTTGAGGCAGAGCTCCATGACCGTGATGTTTTGGCCCGTCGTGATTTTCATGGCGATTTCACTCGCGATTGGGTTGTACACCTACACCCAGGTCCGCGGTTCCAGTAAGAATTACACCGTTTGCAACAAGGCGATGCCGTTTATCGTGATTGGGACGGCACTAATGGCGCAAGCCGTGGACGGCAACGCGACGTTAGGCAACGTATCGATGACGTGGTCGACCGGGTTTTGGGCGGGGGCGATGATTCCGCTGGGTTTGGCTGCAAGTTTGTTTTTCGTGGGACGCTACTTGGCGGGACCTCTGAACAAGATGGACCTGCTGACCCTGCCCGAGTTCTTTTATCGTCGGTATGATCGGCAGACGGAGGCGCTGACGTCGGCTTTGACGATTGTCTGTTTCACGGTGGTGATCGCGGGGAACCTGTCGGCGGTGGCTTGGATTTTCTCAGTGGTCAGCGGGTTGAGCTACGGGATGTCGCTGGCGATCACGACGACGCTGATTGTGATCTACACGATGGCCGGCGGGTTGTTTGCGGCGATTTGGACGGATTTCTTTCAGATCCACGTGGCGCTGGTCGGATTTGTGGGATCGGCGGCGTTCGTGATTTGGAAGTTTGGATTGGGCGAGTTGTTGGCGAAGGTGCCGATGGAGAAGCTGGATTTCCGGGGCATCACGTCGATGGAGCACGGGGCACTGGTGAACTGGGCGGCGATGATTTCGCTAGCCTTTGGCAACGCGATGGCGCTGGACTTTATGGAGCGAGTGTTTGCGGCCAACAGTCCGCGGACGGCGCAGCGGGCTTGTTACTATGCGGGGTTTCAGACGATTCTAATTGGCTTGTGCGCTTCGTTGCTCGGGTTGGCGGCGGTGTCGCTGGTGCCGAAGATTGAAGATCCGCGGATGGTGCTGCCGACGCTCGCGGCAGAGCATCTGCCGTATTGGTTGGGGGTGCTCGTGTTCGTGGGCGTGCTGGGTGCTTCGATGTCGACGGCGAACGGGGCGATGCTGGTGATCTCTGTGGTGCTGGCGCGGAACGTGTATCAGCGCTGGTCGAAGACGGCGGTGAACGACGGTTTGATGCTGCTGTTGTCTCGCGTGTTGGCGATTCCGACGGCGATGGCGGGCGCTTGGGTGGCTTACGTGAGGCCAGAGCCGGGCATCTTGCTGGTGATTGCGTTTGACATCGTGTTTGCGGGCTGCGTGGCGCCGCTGGTTTTGGGCGTGTACTGGCGGAAGGCGACGGCGACGGGGGCTAAGGCGTCGATTCTGGTGGGAACGGTCCTGCGGTTGATTTGCCATCTTTATATGCCGGCGTCATTGGCGGGGCTCGATACGCTGCTGCCGCCGGTGGTGAGCTTAGTGACGATGATTGGGGTTTCGTTGTTGACCCAAACGGCGACCGAGCCAAAGTTTGATCGGCTGTACAATCCGGCGCCGGAAGATCGGCTCGCGGTGGAGGGTTAATGTTGCTTGCTCTCGCGTTGGCATTGCAGGTGGGGATATTACCGGACAAGTGGTTGTCGGGCGGTCCGAACTGTGCGGAGATCCCGGATTGGCAGGTGCATGCCTATAATGACGACCTGCTGATTCTGCGGCAGAGCGGGTGTGTGCATTATGAGAAGCCTTTCCTTTATCTGCTGTTCGGCAAGGACCGGGCGATGTTGCTCGACACAGGGGCCGGTAAACCGGGGACAGCGGCGATTGTCGAAAAGCTGCGGCGGAAGATGCCGGTGCTGGTGGTGCACAGCCATGGGCACGGCGACCATACAGCGGGCGATGCGGAATTGAAGGCTTTACCCGGGGTGACGGTGATGGCTCCGGGTTATGCGGAGACGATTGACCTGGGCGGACGAAAGATCGAAGCGCTGCCGATTCCGGGGCATGACGCCAAGAGCGTGGCTTTCTATGATGAGCGGACGGGAATCCTACTGACGGGCGATTCGCTCTATCCGGGTCGTTTGTATGTGGACGATTTTCCGGCTTTCGTGACGAGTATGAAGCGGCTGCTGGAATTTACGGAGAGCCGTCCGGTGAGCCACATTTTGGGCACGCATATCGAGCAGGCGAAGAAGCCGTTTGTGGATTACGTGGTGCGGACGACTTATCAACCGGCCGAGCATTCTTTGGAGTTGGGCCGGGCGCATTTGGTGGAGTTGGTCCGGGAGTTGGAGTTGATGGGTGGCAAGCCGGAGCGGAAGGCTTTGCGCGATCTTACGATATACCCTCGTCCGCCGAGGAACTTTGCAAACGGGAGCACGGCAACGCCATGAAGAAGTGGATTGGTATCGTCGCAGTGGCGGCGAGCATGTGGGCGCAAGAGCCCAAGATGAAGAAGGGCAATCGTCCGCCGCGCGTTCCTCGGCCGGGGGTGAGCGACGCGTCGGTGAAGCATCCGATGAGCGAAGTGAAGCCGGAAGCGGTGTTCGAAGTGCCGGGGGTGCCGGACTGGCTCGTGATCACGAAGGACGCGGTTTGGGTGTCGAACAAGCCGAAGGGTTCGGTGTCGCGAATGGACCTGAAGACGAATAAGGTGACGGCGACGATCGAAGTGGGCAAGCAGCCCTGCTCCGGGATCACGGCGGGATTTGGTTCGATTTGGGTGCCGTTGTGCGGCGATAAGACGCTGGTCCGGGTGGACGCGAAGACGAACAAAGTCATTGCGACGATTCCGTTTGGCCCGGGTAATTCAGAGGGCGGTATCGCGGCGAGCAAGAACGCGATTTGGTATCCGACGGACAAGGGGACCTTGGCGCGGATTGACCCGAAGAGCAACAAAGTAGTGGCGGAAATTCCTCTGCCGGCGGGGGCGTATTCGGCGGAAGTGTCGGCGGACGGCAGCGTGTGGGTGACGTCGACGGAGAAGAGTTTGCTGGTGCGCGTGGACGCGAAGACGAACAAGGTGGTGGCCGAGATTTCGGTGGGAGATAAGCCGCGGTTCCTGGCGACGGGTGCGGGTGCGGTTTGGACGTATGACCAGGGCAAGGGGACGATTACGCGGGTGGACATCGCGACGAACAAGGTGGCGGCGACGATCGAAGCGGGCTTGCCCGGCGGCGGTGGCGAGATCGATTACGCCGATGGATTCGTGTGGGTGACGTCGTTTGAGCACCCGATTACGAAGATCGACGTGAAGACGAACAAGGTGGTCGGACAGTGGTCGGGGCCGGGTGGGGACGCGATTCAAGCGGCAAACGGATGGGTGTGGCTTTCGAACCTGAGGGAGCAGAATATCTGGCGGATTAAGGCGAGCAGTTTGTAAACGGTAGGATAGAGGGAAGTGCCCGCTGAACTTTTGCAAGCGATCCAGTTCTTTCTGGTGACGCTTTCCTCTATCTTCTTTCTCGTGGATCCGTTCGCGCTGGTGCCGACGTTTCTGGCGATGACGGCATCGTCGACGGACGAGCATCGCAAGTCGATGGCCAAGCGGGCTTCGATCACCTGTTTCTGCTTGTTGACGGGGTTTGCGTTGGCGGGGACCTTGGTTTTCGATGTGCTCGGGATCACGATGCCGGCGTTCAAGATTGCGGGTGGGATTATCCTGCTGCTGATCGGCATTGACATGGTGCAGGCCCGCCGTCCGGCGACGAACGAGACGGAGGAAGAGGCCAACGAAGGGGCGCACAAGGAAGACATTGGCATCGTGCCTTTGGGGATGCCGATGTTGGCGGGGCCGGGGGCGATTTCGACGGTGATGGTGCTGATTGGCAGCGCGAAGACACCGGTGAAGATTTCGCTGGTGATTCTGGCCTTGGCGATTACGGCGCTTTCGGCCTATCTGATTCTGTCAGCCGCGACGCGGGTGCGTAAGCTTTTGGGTGAGACCGGCATTCATATTCTGAGCCGGATTATGGGGATGTTGCTGATGGCGCTAGCCGTCCAGTTTATGGTGGACGGCTTAGCGGCACTAGGGTTTGCGGTTGGGCGGACCCGTTAGTTAAAACACGTAGCGGAGCGACATTTGGATCTGCCGCGCGGCGGTGGCCGAAGTCACCTTACCGAACGCGGAAGAGGCAAAGTTACCCTGCGGATTGCCCATGTTTACGTGGTTGCCGATGTTGAACATTTCGGCGCGGAACTGGAGCATGTTGCCTTCCCGTTTGAAGTGGAAGTCCTTCTGGGTAGAGAGGTCCCACGTTTGGCGACCATCGGCTTGGGTGATAAACGAAGCGGCGTTGCCATAGGTAAAGTTAGGCTGCAACTGGAAGGCCGAGGTATCGAACCACGGGACATCCACGTTGCGGTTGCCGCCATTGTTGGGGTTTCGGACAACATTGGGGCGCTGTTGGGAGCGACCGACGTTGGCGCGATCCTGCCCGACTACGACGTTGAAGGGCGCACCGGTTTGGAGGCGCGTGATGCCTTCGACGGACCATCCGCCGAGGACGTAGGCGACCGGAGCGGACCAGTTGCCGCCGAACCGTTTTCCTTTGCCGAAGGGGAGTTCGTAGACATACGAGGCTTGGAAGATGTGGCGCAGGTCGATGGAAGACCGGCCCCAATCGGCGCGGCGATCGTACTGGTTCTGGGCGCGGGTTTCGGCAAGCGAGGATTGGTTATCGAGCGCTTTGCCCCAGGTGTAGTTGGCCTGGAACTGAAGACCCTTGCTGAAGCGTTTGACGGCGTTGACGCGCATGGAGTGGTAGGCCGAGTTGTACTGGTTGTAGCCAGCGTCGAGTTCGCCGAAGTTGGGCATTAACCGGCGGGGATTGACGGGTCCGGGTCCTGGAACGGGCGCGGTATTGAGGGCGCTGTAGCCGATCTGCCGTTTGTTCACGTTGCCGACGTAGCCGATGTCGATCGCGAGATCGTTCATGACTTGGCGCTGAATGGTGAAGTTCCATTGTTGGGAGTACGGGGTGCGGTTCTCCGGGTTCTGCGACCAGCCGCCGATGCTGACGGTGCCGGTGATGGGCGGATCGGTGATTTGCAGATCGGGCCTGGTGCCGGTGTTGGCGACGAACAACTCTTGCGGCGTGTAGGGCCAGAACTTCCGGAGGTCCTGCAACTCCTGGACAAAGGTGGAGTTGTAGAAGATGCCATACGCGGTGCGGATGACGGTCTTGGCATCAAGCTGGTAGGCGATGCCCAGGCGCGGGGCGAAGTCGCGGTAGTTGGACCGTTTGAGCGACCGGCCATAACCGCGTTGGTTAGGCCCATCGTTGATCGTTCCCGTGGCGGGGTTGACCGAAGGGTTCGTGGTCGCCCACATCAGGTTGCCGGTGTAACGACCAGTGGTCTGATCGCGTGTTACGACGAGGTTGCCGATGCGGTCGGTCGAATCGTAGGGCGGATTGGCGAACTCCCAGCGGAGGCCAAGGTTGACGGTGAGCTTATTGGTGACGCGCCAGTCGTCCTGGAAGTAGGCCTGGGAGGCGAGGACGTGAGCGTCGGTAAGGGTGTTGCCGGAGCTACGCCGAATTTCCGTCGGGGTGCCGAGGAGCATGGTGGCGGTACTATGGCCGGAGTTGTTGTTCGAAAACAGCGAGGTGAGTCGACGGTCGAAGTCGCCGTTGCCGTTCATCGGGTTTGAGGTATTGGTGTTGAAGATGCGCTTGGTGATGTTCGCGCCGACCTTCAAGCTGTGTCGACCTTTGGTCGTAGAAAGGTTGGCGATCCATTGATTGATCTTGTCACCGGTGATGCCGCCGCCGCCGCCGACGGCGAACTCGCCGACTGCGCTCAAGCTCGGGATGGGATCGAACAAGACATCGCGTTGGTACATTTTGATGCCGGTTCGGTCGAGGAACGCGCCACGGGTGATGGCGCTATTGAGCGTGGCGCCGGGGATGTTCGGCTTGTTGTAGCCGTAGCGAACGTCGAGAACGGTGGAGGAGTTGAAGATATGGGTCCAGCCAGCGGCGACGTTTTCGACGTCGAAGCGGTTGTTGGTATACAAGTTCGGGTTGGCGTTGGGCACCTCTTCGCCGACGCGCTGGCGGAGGTAGCGGATGTTGACGATATCCTTCGAAGAGAAGTTATGATCGCCGCGGAGGACGACGGCATCGCGGTCGTTCAAGCGGCCGGCGGTGTTGATGTAGTTGTTCTGCTGCAGACCAGCGATGTTCGGAAGCGGGGCCATGATGTCCAGGAACGTCTTGATGGCGGGACTAATGCGAGCAGTGGGAATGCGATTGCCGGCGAACGGATCGCGCAGGATGTTGCCCTGGGGGTCGAGCCGCCCGGTGTAGGGGTCATAGATCGTACGAGCTTGGCCAGAGAAGTCACCATTGCGCTGTTCGGCGATGGGGAACGTCGTGATGGCGGTGCCGCCGCGGCGGAGACGGAAGCCTTCCCAACTGGCGAACCAGAAGGTCTTGTCGCGACCGTTGTAGATCTTCGGCAACACGAGGGGACCACCGACGGAGACGCCATACTGATTCTGACGGAACGGTACTTTGCCGATGTTCTGGCGGTTGGCGAAGAAGTCGTTGGCATCGAGCTTGTCGTTGCGAAGGAACTCGTACGCGGAGCCGTGAAGATCGCGGGTTCCGGACTTGGTGGCGATGTTGACGTTGGCCCCGGAGGAGCGGCCGAACTCAGCGGACGTGTTGTTGAGAACGCGGAACTCCTGAATGGAGTCCATGGGCGGTGAGGCACCCGGGGAGTTCATCATTTGGAAGTTATTGTCGACGCCGTCGACGGTGTAGTTGTTGTCCTGACGGCGTTGGCCGTTGACGGAGACCATTTGTGTTCCGGAGAAGGTTCCCTGGGATTGGGAGCCGCCTTGGTCGCTGGTGCCGGGCATGAGCAAGATCAGGCGGGTATAATTCCGGCCGTTGACGGGGAGGCGAGAAAGCTCAGCGCCGGTGACGGTGCCGCCGACGGAAGACTCCTGGGTTTGGAGGATGGCGGCGGAGGCGGTGACCTCGACGGTTTCGGTGACTTGACCGACTTCGAGGGCGAAATCGACCTTCACGACGGAGGCGATTTCGAGGATGACTTCCGGGAGGACCTTGGTTTTGAAGCCGGGCATGGTGGCCGACACTTCGTACTTTCCGGGGTTAAGGGGGAAAACGCGGAAGGAGCCGGCACCGTCGGTTTTGACGGAGCGGGCGACGCCGGTTCCTTTATCTTTGACGTTCACTGTCGCGCCGGCGATCATGCTGGTTTGGGGATCGACGACGGTTCCGACGAGGGTAGCGTTGGTTGTTTGCGCAAATAGAGCGCTGGCGATGAGAGGGAATAAGAGGAGTGTTGTTTTGATCAAGCGAGGACCTTCCGCTCAATGAATTGAGCTACGGTATTATTTCATATTCGGTTGCTGCAGACTAGGAAGGGTGATCAAGGCTTTGGGATTTTGGTTTGTATGCGGAACGGCTATGGCGCTGGCGCAGGGGATGGCGACGCAGGGGGCCGCTCCGGTGGCCCGGCCGGCAGCGAGTGGGAGGCCGTTCGCGGTGACGTTTAAGGATGTCGCACCGGAGGTAGGGCTGCGGGCGAAGTTCGTGAGCGGGGGCGAGGCGACCAAGCGGTATATCGTCGAGGCAAACGGCACGGGGGTAGCGTTCACCGACTTCGACAACGATGGGTGGGACGATATCTTCCTCGTGAACGGTTCGGCGCTGGGGAGCCCGACAGCTGGGGGGAACTACCTGTTTCGGAACGACCACGGGCGGTTTGTGGACGTGACGGCGAAGGCGGGGATGCAGCGCACTGGCTGGGGGAACGGGGTGTGCGCGGGCGATGTGGACGGGGACGGTTTTGACGAGTTGTTCGTGACCTATTGGGGAGCGAATGTTTTGTACCGGAATACGGGGAAAGGCGGATTTCGGCCGGAGGTTTGGCCGGATCGGAAGGAGTGGAGCACGGGGTGCGCGTTTCTGGACTATGACCGCGACGGGCATTTGGATTTGGCGGTGGCGCGGTATGTGGCCTTTGACTTGGCGAAGACGCCGAAGGCGGGGGCCGCGGGGAACTGCCAATGGAAGGGTTTGCCGGTGTTCTGTGGTCCGCGGGGGCTGCCGTTTGGGGGCTTGACGCTCTACAAGGGCAAGGGCGACGGGACGTTTACGGCGGTGCAGGAGTGGAAGGATTTCTATGGCTTTACGGTGATGGCGACGGACCTGAATGAGGACGGATGGACGGACCTTTACGTGGCGGGCGACTCTTCGCCGAGTCTGCTTTTGCGGAACTTGGGGAACGGGAAATTTGCCGAGTTGGGGGCGGAGACGGGGGTGGCTTTCAGCGAGCACGGCAACGAGCAGGGCGGCATGGGCATCGCGGCGGGCGACTTCGACAACGACGGCCGGTTGGACCTTTTCAAAACCAATTTCGCGGGTGATTATCCGAATCTGTATCGGGACATTGGGGGCGGGATTTTTGAAGATGTTGTGATGAAGGCGGGCTTGGCGGTGAACCCGCAGTACGTGGGTTGGGGGACGGGGTTTGTAGATTTTGATAACGATGGCTGGTTGGACATCTTCCAGGTGAACGGCCATGTGTTCCCGGAGTTGAAGGGCGAGTATCGGAACCCTCGATTGCTGTATCGGAACCTGGGCGGCGGGCGATTTGAGGACGTTTCGACGGCGGCCGGGTTGACGGAGAAGGCGTCGAGCCGCGGGGCGGCGTTTGCCGATTTCGACAACGACGGGGACGTGGACGTGCTGATCATGAACATGAACGGGGCTCCGACGTTGCTGCGGAATGAGAGCCGGAGCGGGAACGGTTGGTTGCAGATCCGGCTGCTGGGGCAGGCGATGGGAGCGGTGGTAACGGTGACAGCGGGGGGACGGAGCCAGGCGCAGACGATGACGAGCCAGTCGAGCTTTTTGTCGCATAACGGGCGGCGGTTGGGATTTGGCTTGGGCGCGGCGAAGCGGGCGGAGAAGGTTCGGGTGGTGTGGCCAGACGGGCGGACGACGGAGCGGTTGGACGTGGCGGGGAACGAGTTATTGGTGCTGGAGGCGGGCAAGTGACGGCTTGGTTGTTAGCTTTTTGGCTGTGGCAGGCGGGAGCGGACGAGTTGGCCGAGCAGGGCCGAGAGCGGGCGGCGGCGGGACGGATGGAAGAGGCGGCGGCGCTGTGGCGCAAGGCTCTCGGGGTGGCTCCGAACCACTACGCGTCGCTGTTCAATTTGGGGTTTATGGCTTGGCAGCAGAAGCGGGACGCGGAGGCGGTGGGATGGTTTGAGCGGGCGGCACGGGCACAGCCGGGGGATTTCAACGCGCTGTATTTGGCGGGGTCGGCTTCGTCGCGACAGGGCAAGAGCGCGGAGGCGATTGCATGGTGGCGGAGGGCGCTGGCGGTGCAGCCGGCGAATGCCAAACTGCGGCTGGCGATGGCGGCGGAGTCCACGCGGGCGAAGCGTTTTCGGGATGTGGTGGAGGTGAGCGAAGGGGCGTTGGATAGCGAAGCGATGTTTCTGATGGTGATTGCGGCGCGGCGGGCGTTAGGAGAGATGGACCAGACGGCCGGGCTGGTGAACCGGGCGCTGGAACGGTTTCCGAACTCGGCACGGGTGCAGTTCGAGGCGGGCTACGACCTGCATCGGGCCGGGCAATGGCAGCGGTCGACGCCGTATTTTGAGCGGGCAACGGCGTTGGATCCGGCGTACGAAGAGCCGCATTACTACCGAGGGGATGCGCTGTTCCGGCAGGACCGTTATGGGGCGGCGGTGGAGTCGTTTTTGGAGGCGATCCGTATTCGCCCGGACTATACGCTAGCGCGGGTTGGGTTGGCCCGCGCTTATCTGGCAATGGGGAAGGCGGCGGAAGCGGCCACGACGCTGGAGGAGGCGACGCGGTTAGACCCGGAGAATCCGCAGCCTTTCGCGCTGCTGGCGCAGGTGTATTTTCGGCTGGGCCAGAGTGACAAGGCTCAAGCGGCGAAGGTGCTGGCGCAGCGGCTGCGGGCGGTGCGCTGACTGCGCTGTTGGACCTCGTCCAGCAGGTGGTCGCATTCGTGCCAGAAGGTCTCGAAGGTGTAGCCGCCGGCGGCGAGGACGCGGCCGTGTTGGTTCCAGACGACGAGGCAGATGACGGCTTGGAGGGCGCGATGGAGAGCGTGGCGGAGGCCGAAGCGGTTCTGGACGACGAGGGAGAGATTGGCGGCCTGGAACTGGAGATGGAAGGCTTCGTCTTCGAGGATGCGGTGGCAGATGGCTTGGAGGGCGGGTAGTTTGGTGGCGCGGCCGACGGCGGCGTAGTAGGGGACGGCGATGATTTCGGCGGAGACGAGGACGGCGATTTCAAGGCCAAAGCCCATGGCCCGGCGGATGGAGCGGAAGACGCCGTCGACCCAGTGTTTTTGGAGGAGCGGTTCGCCCTGGTGGCGCAAGACTTCGCCGAGCCAGCGGGAGTGGCGCTGTTCTTCGGCGATGAGGCCGGCGATGGCTTCGGGGAGATCGGGGTCGCGGACTTGCGCTGCGAAAGTGCGGGCGAAGCGGAGTAGGTTGCAGCCGTCGGAGCCTTCGCCGAGTTGGAACTGGCGGAGGGAGTCGGCGAGGAGGTCGCGCTCCGGTTTGGTCCATTGGACCTGATGGGCGACATCGAGTTCGAGGGGCCAGCGGCGGGAGAAGTGGATGCGCCAGAGGGTGCTTGTTGTGATCGACATGAATATACTTTGCAATGAAAAGTTCTTTTCGTCAAGGGTTGATACGGGTGGGCGGGGGATTTCGAGAGAGGTAGCAGGAGACTTCTAAGGAACCGCGTTTCCGAGCGTTTGGAATCAATGAGTTAGGCGGCTACCTCCAATGGCACCATTTTGTAACCCCGCCGGGCGGCTTGTTTGTGGAGGTTGGCCTCGATGCGTTTTTCGCGCAGGAGATCGCGCTCGGCCCAAAGAGTGGCGTCATACTCGACTTGCTTCTTCAACATGGTGTAGAAAATGACCGCGATCTTGTGGGCGGTCGCGGTGGTGGCCGCGGACGGGCCCAGCTTGGCTTTCATGCGACGCAGATAGTCGCCCATCGGGGTCTTGTCGCGATGCAACGAATGAGCGGCGAGACGGAACAGTGTGCCCGCTCGATTCTTCACGCGTCGATTCCCTCGCCATAGCACTTTGCCCCCGCTGATGTCGTTGTCCGGACAAAGGCCCAGCCAGGAAACAAAATGCGCCGAGGTGGGCCACCGAGACATGTCGCGTCCGACTTCGCTGAACAACAGGAAGACCAACGCCATGAGGCCTGGAATCTGAGTGAGATCGACCCCAAAGAGTTTGTAGGCCTCCTCGCGCATGTTGAAGTTGGGATCGCCGGTCTTCTTTTTGCGCTTGCGCTGCTTCTGCTTGCGGTCGGCCGGCATGGGCTTCTGATCGGGATCGGTGATGGGCGTGAAGGTGTGCAATGTGTTCTCGATCGATTTGTCGCATTCATCGATCTGCTTCTGATAACCGCGGTAGAGCGATAGCCTTTGCGTCAGCACGAGAATCTGCGCTGGACACCAATTGCCTTCCAGCGATTGCCGGATCGTCTCCTCGCTGGCTTTCACATGCGGATCGCGCAGCTTGGCCAGCACCGCCGGGTCCCGCTCGCCATTGATGATGGCGTCCAAGATTGCCAGCCCAGTCAGACCGGTGATGTCGGAGATGACGTGCTGGAACTGCACGTTCATCTGCGTCAGAGCCTTTTGCATATGCTGCACGTGCTGGCTGGCCATTTCGACCAGATCCGAGCGGTGCCGCATCAGCGTCCGCACCGCTCGCACATCGGCGTCGGGGCGGAAGGCTCCGGCCAGCAAGCCCATCGAGTGCAGATACTGAATCCACTGGCATTCATGAAAGTCCGTGCGCTTGCCAGGCACGTTTTTCATGTTCCGGGGATTCACCAGTTGCACCTGGATGCCGTGTTTCTCGAACACGTCATAGACAGGAATCCAGTAAACGCCGGTGGACTCCATCGCCACCGTCTTGATCCCGCAACTCACCATCCATTCCGCCATCGCGTTCAGTTCGCACGTGAACGTCCCGCACTTGCGTACCGGATTCTCGTTGTGATCGGCCGGCACGGCGACAAAGATCTCTCGCGCCCCGATGTCGCAACCCGCGGCGGCGGGTTGACACACGCGCGGCTCTAGCTGGGTCTTCTTTCGCTTGCTCCCGGCGACTTTCGGTACATCTTCCCGCAGTCCATTTTCCGCCGTGGACGAACTCTGCTTTGACATATTGCTACCTCGTGTTCGGGCAGTTGGCCAAGCCGCGCAGAGGAAGTACTCTTCTAATCGGAATCAACCGGAGTGGTAATCCGGTCGTAACCACTGTTTGGTGCACGGAGCTTGGGACCACGCTTTTGAACGGGCTGACTGGAGCCGCACCACTGAACATTCGGCCTACTTCCGCTGCCTGAACTTCTTCAGTTTGCATCACCGGGCCACGCCGTCGCAGGTTCCTTCTCCTTTGGTCCCGGCCTACCCGGGTGCGACGCTT
>JAPKZA010000046.1 GCA_026394015.1 Acidobacteriota bacterium | reverse complement strand
TGAACCCGAATGTACAGAAGCGAATCTACGAGATACCGATTGGACGCGACAGAAACGCACGCGTCACCATCACCGATGCTCTCGAAGTTGATGATGGTTTAAGTACCTTTATGTGGACCTACGAATCGGGAGTTGGCATTCTCGTTAGCAGTCCGACAAGTGCAGAAGACTGCACCAACGAAATCATTCAGAGTATTACGAATCTGACACCGTTGCCCGCTGAAGCAGCAGAACCATTAGTACGGTTTTGGCTATCAATAGTTATGAGGATTGAACCTGCACAGGCAATCGAAACGATGCTTGAGACTTGCATCCCGATGCTCGGGGAGATCTACCGACAGCATGTAGGCGTCGAACGACTAACACATCTTTCGCCCCGTCTCTACGATGCCTTGAAGTCTGGCTCTTCACCTCGTGAAATCGCAGCGAAGTATTTCGATGATCAAAGTTCGCGATCAGATGGTCTTGCATTTTTAAGAGGACTTCGCATCAACAATGAAATTGATGAATCCCGAGTTTGCTTAATGAAACTACTTCCACCAGGGGATCATCGAGTGGGTTTGCAAAATGAACTGTCACCAAAAGTTTGGATAAAGCCGGGACTTGAGATTTCTCGAATCACCGAACATCTTTCAGTTCCAGTTGCACGAGATTTTGCTGCTGTTGCCCTTAGCGAGGCCCGCGGCGTTACGTCTAGGAATTCGTGCTGAAGGAAACGATGGTCGAACCGCATACGAAGAATTGCGAGCCGCTGTAGCTCGATCGTCAATATCTGCGCCGCGATCACTAACTGAAAAGTTAATGGCGGCAGGTCCGATAGGCAAATGGGGAAACATTCACCCAGTGACAACGGAGCAACAATTGAAGAAATTGGCAACGACTGCTCGCAACTGTCTCTCCAATCGTGCTCATCCTTGGTTTGGGCTGGTGATGCGTGGCGAATGTGAATTATTTGTGTTGCGGAATGATGATGTCATTAATGCAGTCGTAGCTATCGATCCAAGGATCAACAGTGTGCTCGAAATGCGTGGCGTAGCCAATGCAGAAGTCGCCACGGATATTGCAGATTCAATAAGAAAAAGAGTTCGTGAAGCCGGGGCGTTGCGATGAGATTTCACGGACTACCAGAGCCACCGCTACCTCGAGTTTGTTCTGCAAAGCACTTAGAAAAGCAAGTAGGTCACGGTTTCTTGGGTTGGAACCACAGAGAAAACCCAATTGTTGAACTTGTAGCACTCGCAGTTTCCGAAGACGAAGAACAAGTGATGGCCCTGATACACGCAGAGAACGAAACAGACAAATTTGTTGGTACGTCAGCGGTCTCAGCGGTCTGGTTTAACGAGTTGTTTGAGGAACACACTTTGGTTCGAGGAGCTCCTGAAGACATTCGTTCGCTGGCAATAGTTCCATGTCGTTTGTTTGAAGGAGCTCGACCATCTCGCCCGACGACACCACTCGTGACGGAATTGTTGGCGTTGGATCGCCAGGGTTTTGCCCGCAATCTTGCGCATAAATGGTTTCAACGTGGGCGGCCAGTGCGCAAGACTCAACAGTTCTTTATTGCGCTGCTGAAAAGCAATGACTCGGACATAAAAAAGTTGGCGAATGAAGGATTAGAACTTCTTGCATCGGCTCTATCTAACCGAAATATCCCGCCCTTACTAAAGCGTCATATTGCTGAGGTATGTCTTGCGATTGGCCGGATTCCACAAGAAGATTTGCGCCCCAATTCTTCCGACGACAAACCAGATACAGATTGCTAGGCCTTCAAACTAAGGGACGCATCTGTGTGTTCGACATCTGTCAATGGATTAATGCCGGCAGAAAAATCTGCAGACTTGTGACTAGATACGAACGGTTCCGACACAGTTTGTGTCACCTTGACACAGTAAAAGTCGTGAAAGCCAAGCCTGTAAGGAGATGCAACCGTGATGCCAAGATTCACACCATCTTCGAGGGCACCTCAGAGATTCAGCAGCTGGTAATTGCTCGCGCAATCTCTGGTCTGCGCATCGAATAATCTTGCTGTAACGCG
>JAPKZA010000183.1 GCA_026394015.1 Acidobacteriota bacterium | reverse complement strand
GGCGGCGAGGAACGAATTTTTCTGGACGTCGGCTTGGATGATGACTTTGCCGTCGTGAATGATGGGGGAGCTGGCGTAACCCCATTGGGCATCCGGGGCACGGTAGAAGCCGGCATCGAGAACGCCGAGATCCTTCTTCCAGAGTAACTTGCCTTCGAGGGAGTAAGTGTAAAGTCCTTCGGAGCCGAAGGAGACGACTACGTGGCGACCGTCGGTAGCGGGGGTGGGATTGGCGTGGCTTCCTTTGGGGTGGCGCCTCACCCTGGGTTCGCGACTAATGGCGGTCTTCTGCCAGATAATTTTGCCGGTGCGGCGGTCGAGGCAGTATACGATGAAGGCCTGTTCGCCTTCGTTATCCACCGGTTTGATGTCGCCGTAGAGGCCGAGTTTCACCGCCGCATTGCCCTTGGCGGGTACGGCGGAGGTGAGGAAGACGCGGTCGCCCCAGATGACGGGGCTGGAGTAGCCGAGGCCGGGGATGGGCGTTTTCCACTTGACGTTTTTGCCTTTGGTGCCGTCCCATTCGACAGCCGGCGAGCCTTCACCGAGGCCGTCGGAGGCGTTGCCGCGGTATTGGGGCCAATTCGATTCGGCCCCGAGGGCGATGGCTAACAGAATGAGTAACCCGAGCTTCATTCTTTCATTCTAAGTCTAGAGCGCGTACTTTGCTCCCTCCGGTTCGCGGCCGGCGAGGCGCGGGTCGCCACCGGTTTGGCGGAGCAGATTCTCCATACGGCCTTGGAGGCTGTCGAGTAACTTACGGAGTTCTGGATTCTCGATGCGCATGACGGGGCGGGCGCGATCGTGGGCGCGAAGTCGGGTTCCGGCGAGTAAGTTCTGCATTTGCGCCGGATCCTTGACGATGTCGTAGAGTTCGTCGATGTCCCAGAGGCCATAGGACTGGATGAGACTGTGTTGGGCGGTGCGGAGGCCGCAGATGGTGGGGGTATAGGGGAAGTCGCGTTCCCACTCGTACTCGTACAGGAATTCGGTTTGCCAGTTGCGCGCCTTGCCTTGGAAGACCGGGAGGAGCGAACGGCCATGCGCGCCGGGCATGGGACCGACTCCGGCGGCTTCGAGGATGGTGGGGCCGATGTCGTTGTTCAGGGCGATTTCGGTGGGTTTGCCGGGGCCGAACAGGTCCGGGCAGTGCGCGATCATGGGGACGCGGATGGAGGGCTCGTACATGGCGCGTTTGTCGATCAGGCCATGTTCCCCCCAAAGGTAGCCGTTGTCGCCCATGTAGATGACGAGCGTATCGTTCAAAATGCCTTTACGGGAGAGCGTGTCGAGGAGGCGCCCGGTGCTTTCGTCGATGGCGGCGAGGGAGCGGCAGTAGCCCTTGTAGAGGTCTTCGAGCGGGGCTTGATGGCCGATGGCGCCGTCGACGCCGTGACGGGTGGCGCGGCGGCGCTTGACCCATTCCGGCTTCGTTTCGTACCAATCGTCGCGGTAGCGCATCGATTGGGGCTGGGGCATTCGATCGTTGGGGTATAGGTTGCGATGGCGGGGCGCGGGTTCGAAGGGGGCGTGGGTGGCCTTGTGCGAGAGGTAGGCGAAGAAGGGGCCGGTTTGTTTCTCGATGAAGGCTTCGACGTCGTCGGTGAGGATGTCGGTGACATAGCCTTCGCGCTTACGGCGGGTGCCGTTGGTATTGATCTCCGGGTTGTTGTATTCGCCTTGGCCGAAGAAGCTAACCCAATGGTCAAAGCCGGGGCGCGGCGCGTCACTGGCGCCGCCCATATGCCATTTGCCGAAGAAGCCGGTTGTGTAGCCAGCCTTTTGTAACATCAGCGGGAAAATGGGGAGGTTGGAATTGAGTTCGGTGAAGTTATCGTTGACTTTGTGAGCGTGGGGGTAGAGGCCGGTGAGGATGGAGGCTCGGCTGGGGGAGCAGAGGGAACTGGTGACAAAGCCGTTGGTCATGAGGGCGCCGTTGGCGGCCATGCGGTCGAGGTTCGGCGTTTTTACCCAGGGGTGGCCGGCGCAGCCCATGATGTCGAAGCGGTGGTCGTCGGTGAGGATGAAGAGGATGTTGCGGCGCTTGCCTTGGGCTGAGAGGAGGGCGGGGGCGGCCGCGGCGGCGGTCGAGAGCATTCTGCGCCGGGTCCAGTTTGATGCGATCATAGCCGACGATTATGCCGCAGTTGCGGGCGGCTTTACAAACCGAGATTTTCTGAAGTAAGTTCGGCTACTCTGAAGGCATATGGATTCCATACGGAAGGGCGTTCTCACGTTTCAGCGGTACGTGTTTCCGCAGCACAAGACTTTGTTTCGTCGATTGTCGCTCGGCCAAACGCCTCAGGCGCTTTTCATCACGTGCGCCGATTCGCGCGTCGATCCGACGTTGATTACGCATTCCGATCCCGGGGAGTTGTTCGTGGATCGCAACGCGGGGAACTTCATGCCGCCTTTTCATGGGGAAAACGCGAGCGAGGCGGCGGGGTTGGAATACGCCCTGAAGGTTCTGAAAATCCCCAACATCATCATCTGCGGCCATTCCGATTGCGGCGCGATGAAGGCGGTTTGGCATCCGGAGACGGCGGATTCGCTGCCGTCGGTAAAGCGTTGGTTGCGCAACGGCAGCGAAGCGCGTAAGCAGGTAATGGCGATGAAGTTGGCCGAGGAAGAGCAACTCGCGGCGATTACTGAACGCAACGTGGTGAACCAACTCGAGCACCTGCGGACTTACCCGGTGGTGCAGGATTGCCTGCAGGCGGGAACCTTGCGGATCGCCGGTTGGGTTTACGATATTGAGCACGGGAAGGTACTGGAGTACAACCCGGATGCTGACCGTTTCGAAGTGATGAAGGGATGATTCAATACGATCCCCACCGCTGGTTCGACCATTTCTTTGATGTCCGTGGTTCACTGCTTCGCGAGATCAGTGGGCGGGTTTCCCTTTGCGCCATTTGGACCGTTGGGGTGGTCGCAGTCCATTTTCATTGGTTTCCCGTGGCGATTCCGCCGCTGCTCCACACATTGGTGGGCACGGCGCTAGGGTTGCTCCTCGTGTTTCGGACCAACGCTTCGTACGACCGTTTCTGGGAGGGGCGCAAGTTATGGGGAGGCATCGTCAACGAGACGCGCAATCTGATCCGCGGGGCGACCGAGCAGTTCGGCACCGATCGAGAGGGGCTGATTGAACTCACGCGGTGGACCGCCGTGTTTCCTTTCGCGGCCGCGTCTGGTCTGCGCGGCGAGGGCAGTATTGGGCCCTTGGCCAAGGAACTTAGTGCGCAGGACGTAGCGTCGGTGACCCAGGCGCAACACGTCGCCCTGGCTGTGGCGTCCCGGATGACCGCGGTATTGAATCGAGCCCGGCGCGAGGGGCGCTTTTCAGACATCATCTACACCGGTCTCGACCAGAACATTCAGCAGTTGGTCGACTATCTCGGGGCTTGCGAACGCATTCGGAAAACACCTTTGCCTTTTGCGTATGTGGTCCATTTACGGCGGGCGCTGGTGATGTACTGCTTCACGCTTCCGTTCGCGCTCGTATCCAGCTATGGATGGTACACGATCCTGGACGTGCTCTTGATTGCCTACGTGTTCTTCGGCATTGAAGAAATTGGGGTCGAGATCGAAGGGCCCTTTGGTACCGACGACAACGACCTGCCGCTCGAAGATATCTGCGAGACGATCCATCGGAATTTGTACGCGATTGCTGGTATTGAGCAGTCGCCTCGGGAGACGATGCCCGACGAGTCGTAGCAATCCTGTATGATCCTAAAAACGGCAATTGACCCTCAAGCCAAGGCCGGATCGGCCGCTTGTCCGGTCCGTTTTGGATAGAAATCCCGCAAGATGATCTTCAGCAGAAGGGCCCACCGTTCCTTCCAGT
>JAPKZA010000146.1 GCA_026394015.1 Acidobacteriota bacterium | reverse complement strand
CGTTACGAAACGTTACCGGCCTGGCCTTGCAGACTCGGACGGGGGTTTTGCGGACCACGGACCTGATAGACCCGCTACCGGCGGGGTAACCGCCGATTTCAGGATCACCGTGGCCGACTTTATTTATAATGTTAGAAGTCGGTTGCCAATCCGTCCAGACCGCTGCCAACCAGGCCCATAGGAATCGATCCGCAGCCGTCAGTTTCGGCCGCTTCACCGAGCGTTGCAGATTACCGAGCTGAAGCGCCGCGCGACTGCGAAAGGAAGCCAAGAAAGTCACCGCCAGCGCAACCAAGGAAGGCGGACATCGGAATCGAAAGAAGGGAGCCAACTCCCGCTTTATCAGCAACTTCGAGGTTTGCGAGAACCACGGATTGCCCGATGCCGATATCGCGGCGCACAATCTGGTGCTGTGGAGCGATCCTGGTTCGAACTCGGTGATGGGCGGGTTGCCGGTACAGTGGACGGCGGGGGCGCTGACGGTGAAGGGTCAAAAGTACGCCGCCGCCACGAACTACCCTTCGCTTATTTATCCCAATCCGTCGAACGGTAAAAAACACATTGTGTTGAACAGCGGGTTCACGTTCCGCGAGTTTGACAATTTGAACAATGCGCGCCAGATTGCGAAGCTGCCCGACAGGGCGGTGATCGATGTGACGACGCCGGCCAATGGGCGCTATCCGGGAAAGGTTGCGGCGGCCGGTTTCTTTGATGAGAAGTGGCAGTAGCAATAAAAAGGGCGGCCCAAGCGGGCCGCCCTTTTTATTGGTTGGTGGTGTTGTAGTTAGAAGTAAAGCTTCAAAGCAACTTGCATCGAGCGCGGTGAGTTCAATAGGTCACCCGATCCAGTTAACTGGCCAAGCTGTTGGCTCTGTAGGCTGAGGCTGCCGGTGCCGAACCGGACGCGGTTGAAGGCGTTAAACGCCTCGGCGCGAAGATCGATCCGGATCTGCTCCTTGATCGGGAACGTCTTGGAGACCGAGATGTTCTCATTGTAGTTACCGAACTGGCGGAACTTCGGGTTGTAGCGGGTCTGATTGCCGAAGGTGTTCGCGGGCTGGGCCGGGAAGAAGCTGGCCGGTTGCACGAAGCGATCGACAAACGGATCGAAATCGCCGCCCTTGGTTGGAGCGCGCCACCCGTCGTAGGTCGAGATGATCGGCCGCAGGCCGCCGCTGAACAGAGGCATGGAGTTGCTGGTGCTCAGGCCGAGCGGGAGGCCGCTGGAATAGAACGCGTTCCCGGAGACGCGCCAGCCACCGACGAGCCAGTTCGCGGCGCCGTTGGCACCGAGGAACCGCTTGCCCTTGCCAAACGGCAGTTCGTAAACAGTGCCGATTTTGAAGTTATGCGGGACGTCGAACTGGCCGATGGACTTCTCCAGGCCGCGATTGAAGTGATCCATGGCCGCACCGCCGACCCAGTAGCTGTCGGCGTCGGTGAGGATCTTCGAGAATACGTAGGAGGTCTGGAACTGGAGACCACCGGAGTAGCGTTTTTCGAAGCGGATCATGGCCGCGTGGTAGGTAGAGTGGCCGGAGTGGTCACCACCACCGGATGCGGTGTCGATGGAGTTGTACTGCGGATAAGGGCGGAGCGCCTGACGCACCGTGGCCTGGGGACCCCAACCGCCAGTGCCTCTCAAACCCGATGGCTCGCCAAAGGAAGGATACGGTGCCCGGATGCCTGCCGCAACGGCGGCGGGAGAGTCAAACCGGGAGTTCAATAACGTGGCCCCGTACTGCGTGAGGAGCGCGGGATTGAGTTGATTGTAGTTGAGCAAGCCTGCCTGGAGACCGGACCCGAGTGAGGCATTGTATGATGTCTCCATGACCATGGTGGGCGATAGTTGCCGCTGGATCGAGAGATTCCAGGTGACGAAGGCCGGCGGCGTCGTGGCTTCTTTGCCCTGCCACCAGGGCATCGCGTCACGGTTGGCAAAGCTAGGGTCAATGAACGGCGGCGCGGACCAGGCCGGCAGGCCATTCTTAACGAGATAGGACGGCAAGTTCCCATTGCTGTTGTCCGGGAAGTTTAGTCCCAGGGTAAACCCGCGTTGGTGGGTGGAACCGGTGACGGTCGTGATATTGCCATAGCTCAAGCCGGCAGAGGCGCGGATGACGGTTTTCTCTTTGAGGGTATACGCCATGCCAAAGCGGGGACCGAATGCCTTGAAGTAGGAATCGGCCAGCGAACGGGTGCCTTGGCGGCCCTCGCCGGTGCCAGCGTAGATCAGCGCGCCAGGGATGTTTCCGGCCTTCGGGTTGGGAAGAGTCGGATTGAAGTCGCTCCAGCTATCGTTTTCGCCGGTGGGCGGCAGCATGGTCTCCCAACGCAGGCCGAGGTTGAACATCAGATTCTGCTTCGCGCGCCAGTCAGTCTGGATGAAGCCGGCGTACGACGGCCACTGCTGGCCAATGTAGCGGACGGTTTCAGCGACGCCATCGGTGGCGTAGCCGAGGAGCATGGAAGCGATCGGGTTGCCCCCGGCCGTTGTGAAGTTCGTGTCGCCCTGGCCGCGGCCCGTGTGCTTGAAGTCGAACGTCATGCAGCCGGAAACGCACTGGCGGCCGAAGCCGTTGTAGAACTGGTACATGGCCTGTCCGCCAAACTTGATGGTGTGCTTGCCCTTGATGATCGTCACATCGTTGGCAAACTGCTTGATGAAATTTTCCGACCCGTTGTTGGCGCGGCCGCCCCACTGGCTGTAGCCGTTGGAGAAGTTCATGTTGACGAGGTTCTGGGCGCAGTCGGCGACGTTGATGGCGCAGAACTTGGACTTCCAGTCAATGCCGCTCAAAATAGTGGCCTGGGGCGGATCGTGATTTTCCTTCCAGTTGTTGCCGCCGCCGTAGAAGTGGTTAAAGATCGTGGGCGTGATGTTCCAGTCCCAACTGCCGCGGAAAACGTCTGACGGACGGCGGGTATCGTTGTAGTTCACGAAGAGGCCGGGGAGGTCGGCTGGACCCTGAGCGCCGGCCTGCTCAAAGGAGCGGTTGTAGCCCCAGTAGCCGGATATGCGGTGCTTATCGCTAAAGACGTGGTCGCCCTTCACGCTGAACTTGGTGTTGGGGCGAACAACGCTGCCGCCGGTAACCAGGAAGTTGTTCTGCACATAGCCGACCGTTCCAGGGGCCGAGCCATTGTTCGGTACCGGGACAGTGCCGCTGCGGAAAACACCGAGGGCCTTAACAATTTCGGGGTCGAAATTGCTGGCCGGAATCTGATTATTCGGAAATGGAGCACGCGTGACCAGTCCCGCTGCGTCGGTCGTCTGCGTGAGGGGATTGTAGATCGGGATCTGCACACCGGCGGTATTCACCCAGTTGCGAAAATCGCCGTTATACATTTCCGGAGTCGGCACGGTGCGCTGCGCGCCAGTGGCTCCTTCGCGGTTGCGGAAGGCTTCATAGCTGGCGAAGAAGAAGGTCTTGTTCTTGCCGTTGTAGAGTTTCGGAATCACCACCGGGCCGCCGACCGAAAAGCCGTAATCGTGCTGCTTATAGATCGGACGGGCAATTCCGCGGGCATTGTTGAAGAAATTGTTGGCGTCAATCTTGTTGTTGCGCAAGAACTCGTAGACAGTGCCGTGGATGTTGTTCGTGCCGGACTTGGAGGCGAAACTCATGATGCCGCCCGTGGCTTGGCCGAACTCGGCTTTGAAGCCGTTCGTATCCACGGTGAATTCGGTGATGGCTTCAATGGACGGCGCGTTGACGGCCACCCAGCTCTGTGTGAGAGCTCGCGTTGTGTTGGCGGAGATGCCATCGAGGTTGGTGCCGTAACCGGCCGCCTGACCGCCGCCGAGGATGAACCCGGTGTCGCCGCCAACGTTTTTAGCTTCCGGCGTCATCGACGCGAGATTGAACGGGGACCGCATGGTACCGCCTACGACGAGGGGAAGTTCGTCGACCAGCTTGTTGTCAATGGTCACGCTGGATTTGGCGTTTTCAGTGGACAACGTAAGCGCGCTGGCGGAGACCTCAATCGCTTGGGCGGAGGTACCAACTTCCAGGGTGGCGTCGGCGCGAACCGTGCCCGAGGCGTTCAGCACGAGGCCGGTGATGCTGGCGGGGCGGAAGCCCGCTTTTTCAACGCGGACGTTGTACGTGCCGACTTGCAGTTGGGGAACGGTGTACTCGCCGCTGGCATTGGAGGGAGCGGTGAAGTTGACGCCAGTCTGTGTGTTGGAAAGAGTTATTTTGGCGGCCGGAATTACGGCGCCGGAGGCGTCGCGAACCGTACCGGTGATGATGCCGCGTTCGGACTGACCGAACAACGTTGCCGCAAAGAACGCGATGCACAGCGACGCTTGGCGAAGGAGTTTAGACATGGACTCATTACCTCTTGTTTTCAATAGGACCCTTGACTGTGGTCACGCGATTGTAACGGGCCAAGGCGTATAAAGAGTAACAGATTCCGGACCCCCTTCAGGCTGGGGGGGGACTCCCTACCATTCGTCAAGGCTTTTTTGAAAGAGCTTTGGGGGATCCTCCCCCCGGCCCCCTGGGATTTATCGCTTTATGGCGGACTGGCAACTCCGGGACGGGTTTAACCGTCCCGGTCAGTCCGCACATG
>JAPKZA010000020.1 GCA_026394015.1 Acidobacteriota bacterium | reverse complement strand
TTGTTGTTTCTTTTCTTCGGTCAAGACATTGCTCACTATTACGGAGGGTATTCCGCCGCGATTTCAATGTCCTGGCTTGTCGCTCTATTGGCCGGTTTTCAGGTGACCATCATTGGCCGGATTTGGGTGACCCCCGAGGCCGGTGTGAAAGAGGATCGACGGATCATACCGCTTCACGGCTTCCGCCAACGCTTTCAGTGGCTGCAGAACGCCTGTTTCATTATTCGCCATCATGACTGAAACCAGCAGAGTTTGGCCTGACAGAGAATCCGCGAGCGCATGCTTGTTCACAATCCCTTCGGGAGTCACCGGCACGGTGCTGATTCGGTAACCTTCGGCCCGAAGCACCTCGCAGACCTCCATCACGGATGGATGCTCGATGGAGGAAATAACGATGTGCCGTTTCTGACGTTCGGCCCGCGCCGCGCCACAGAGAGCCAGGTTGTTGCTCTCCGTGGCCCCAGACGTAATAACGAACTGATGGCCGCTGTCGGCATTCAGTGCCTTGCACAGGCGCGTCTTTTCATTCTGTACG
The DNA here is from genome assembly GCA_026394015.1 of Acidobacteriota bacterium. GTDB lineage: Bacteria > Acidobacteriota > Terriglobia > Bryobacterales > Bryobacteraceae. The sequence continues at coordinate 4,565 of JAPKZA010000020.1, read as the reverse complement.
GTTTGAGCAATTCCGCCGAACTGTGCGATCGCCGACGCAGGATTCGCAAAGCGTTCGGTCAAGAACGGACGCATAGCGTCCACGGTACTATCGAAGACTCGGGTCGTCGAATTGTTGTCGAAGTAAATCATCGCGGCACTTCCGCAGGTCGTCCATGCTCTACGCGGATCAAGCGAACGAGTTGTGGAATCGTGCGCTCGATGTCAATAAAGGGAACCTGCGCGAAGACCGGCTCCGGCGTGTCGCCGGTCTTGGCCAGCATATGGCCTCTCCCGAGCAGCCTTTCCGCGCCGGAATTCTTGCTTCCCATGGAAATCTCAGCAGTGGCGGCGTTGTCGACTTTAAGGATCAGCCGGTTTCCGAGCTGAGAACGCAACTGCATGGGCATGACGTCCTTGTCCGGCCGCTGGGCGGCGAACAACAGGAATATGCCGGCAGCTCTGGCTTTGACACTCAATCGTCCGACGATATTGGGAACTGCGGCACCGTAGTCGTCCGTCTGCATCCAGTCGGCAAACTCGTCGTGGACTACCCACAGAATCGGTAATTGCAGGCCCGTACTGCGTCGATAGGCATGGACATTGGGCACCTTCGTGGCCTTGAACAGCTCATACCGTCGGTTCATCTCGTCGACGAGACTCTCAAGCACCTTAATAGCAGCGTGCGGATCGTCGATGATCCCTCCCGATCCCACTTCCACATGCGGCAATTCGTCCAGCGGACGATAGTCCACGCCGAATTTGGGGTCAATCAGGTAGATGTGGGCTTCGGACGGAGAGCGGCTAGCAGCGATGCTTAGGATGAGGTTCTGCATCAGAACCGATTTTCCGCTCCCTGTAATCCCCGCAATCAAAGTGTGGGGCTGATTCAGCGGATCTAGCAGCAGCGCCTTGCCATCCTCTTCGCGTATGCCTACGAGCAGCTTTTCGCCCATATCCCGCTGACGAAAACTGCGAAGATAGTCCAGCAAGACAGGTTCTGTGTGCAATATCTGGCGATTGGGCCGTTCGACTGCAATGGACACCCGTCCGGACTCGGGCGTCGCGTGAATGATCTTGATCCCCTCCGAGGTGTAAATCTCATTTGCACGCGAGTCCACGGCCTGAACCGTGAGGTCCTTGGAACCCTGCAGCTTGATGATTCCGGAATTCGGTGTGAGGATGGGGGGCACACCAGTCGCCAACGTCCGCATGGCCGAAGGCTACCGCTACACCGACCGCAACAACCAAGTCCAGGAACACACGAACTGGCACAACCTGGTCTTCTATGGCGACCTCGCCGATATCGCCGTCACGTACGAGAAGGGCGAGAACATCTTTGTCGAGGGTACGCTTCAAACGCGTAAGTTCACGCCGAAGGACGGAAGCCCGCGCACCGTGTACGAGATCATCGCGCGCAGTGTTTACCTGATCGCAAAGCCTCGGACGACGAAGGAGGCACCGGCGGATAACGCACCCCAGCGGGAAAGTGCTGCGGTAGCTCACGTTAGTGGCGTCGAGGAGGTCGAAGCCGATGCTTCTGTCTGGCCGTCATAAGTTGCTGCTCCTCACATTCGGCGTGCCGCTCTTCACACTCTCCGCGCTTTCGGGCGCCGCAATGGCTCTGGGCATCCGCATCAACACGAGCTACAGCCTTCCTTTAGGGCTTTATACGACGACAAGCGACGCCGCGGCCGAACTGATCGAGTTCTGCCCGGCTGAGCCGTTCGCCTCCGAATCCGCGTCGCGGAGTTACCGAACACGTGGGTTCGCTTGCCCGGATGGCGCGGTCCCGTTACTGAAGCCGGTGGTCGCTCGGCCCGGCGATTTGGTCATCGTGAGCCCGGAGGGGATTGTCGTCAACGGCCATTTGCTTCCGAAAACCTATCCGGTCCCTTTCGATGCGAGCGGTAGGCCGCTAAAGGCTTGGCCGACTGGAATGTACGGTGTCCGAGAAGGCACCGTGTGGGTCGCTTCAACGTACAACGCCGGCAGCTACGACTCCCGCTACATGGGTCCCATCCAGATCAGCCAGATCCGCAGGAGGCTACGACCTTTATGGCTTTTTCGTGGCTAGTCAGTTTGGGTGTCGCGGCACTGATCGGCGCAGTCGCGTGGCGTGGACCGATGCTGATGCTTGGGATAACAGTTCTTATTCCGTGGATGATCTTTCGCGAATCCACTCGGCCACGGGCGACGGCGCTGGCACTCGCCTACTACCTTGCTGCGTCACTCCCGGCGGTCGCAGTTTCGCAGGCGTTCGAGCCAAACAATCCAGCGCAAGGATGGCTTGTTTGGTTAGCTGCGTCAGTGATCCTCGCGTTCCCGTGGGCAGCGTTCTGGAATCCCGAGCCGGCTCAACGCCTTTGGCGATGTCCCGCTGCGTTGGTTCTTTCGGCTATCCCTCCATTTGGACTGATCGGATGGGCATCGCCTCTGACTTCCGCCGGCGTTCTGTTCCCCGGCACCGGCTTCCTCGGGCTTCTCGCTACTGCCTTGATCCCGACCTTCTGGACCGCGCGCCCATCTCTTCTGATCGGCGTTGTCGCCTTCGCCAATCTGATCTATAGCCCCAGTAATTCAACTTCCGATATCCGGGTCGTTAACACGAAAGAGTGTCCAGACCTGTTCCAAAAAGAAGAGGCGGCGCGAGCAGCAATCCAATTCGCGAAATCGAATCTCGTCATTCTCCCGGAGGGCGCGGTTCGTCTTTGGACAGAGGCCACGGAAGAGTTCTGGTTCCCAACAATTCAACAACTTCGAGCCTCACACCGAATGGCTCTCATTGGAGTTGGTGTTCCCATCGTCAACTCGCAGGAATTCCGAAATTCGGTCATCGTGATCGGAGACTCCCCGGCGGTCACCTTCAACCAGCGCATTCCGATACCAATCGGGATGTGGAAGCCGTTTGGCCCTGCCGACGGCGTCCCGCTGAACCTGACCGGGCCGGGCACCCTCCAGATCGGTCCGCACAGATTGGCCATTCTTATCTGCTACGAGCAACTCCTCGTTTGGCCAATCCTTCAATCTGCTCTTGAAAAGCCCAGCCTAATCGTCGGCATTTCGAATGCTGCATGGACTCGGCACACTAACATCCCCGCCGCACAGCAGGCCTGTCTTTCGGCATGGTCTCGCTTGTTCGGAATTCCCCACGTTGCTGCCATCAACGGCTGACCGCGCAACCCACAAAAGGAGATCACAAATGCCCGCAAGAACACTTCAATCCCAGGAATTTGTCGCAAACACGACCCACAACCAGGTTCAGCCCATTGCCATCTCGCCGAGGCTACTGACTGTAGCCGATGCCGCCCGATATCTCGGTCGAACCGAAAAGTCTATAAGACATCTCGTCCAGCGGAGGAAACTCCCTTCAATTCGAGGAGATGGACGCGTCATGTTCGACCGGGTCGACCTCGACGCTTGGATCAAGCGCAACCGAGCTTAGGAAGAAGGTGATTGATGGGTAAGCGTGACTATGGCAGCGGTGGACTCTGGCGAAGGGGTCGCATGTGGTGGATGAAGTATTACGTGGACCGCTATCCCGTCTTTGAGAGCACCAAGACGCGCAACAAGAAGCGGGCCGAGGAAGTTCTGCGCCAAAAGATGGCAGAAGTCGAACTTAATCAACTGCCAGCACCCAGCTCGAAACGCCTGAAAGTAGTCGACCTCTTGAACGGACTACTTTCAGACTACGAACTGCGCGGGCGTGCCAGCAAGAAGCAGTTGGAATCCAGAATGCGTTTGCACTTGATCCCTTTGCTTGGCCCGATCAAAGCCCTAGATTTCGGTAGGCGTGATGTTGACGCGTACGTTCGTCACCGACGCCAGCAGGATGCTGCTGACTCCGCCATCAATCGTGAAATGGAACACGTTCGTGCCGCGTTCAAGCTCGCGGTGGACAACGAGGAACTTCCTCGTGTGCCCAAAATACGAATGCTCGAGGAGGACAACGTTCGCAGTGGATTTCTCGAACACCATCAGTATATTGCCCTCAAAGAGGCACTTCCCGCCTACTTGTTTCCGCTCTTCGTGACTGGGTATCACGTCGGGTGCCGCCTTGGCGAGCTTTTGAAGCTGAAGTGGGAACAAGTGGACTTCCCGGCCTCACAGATCTGGCTGGAGCGACGGCAGACGAAGGGAAAAGTCGCCCGTGTGCTCCCGATCTATGGCGAGATGAAGGACGCGCTGGTCGCTGCGTTCACACTTCGGAACGATTCCCATCCAGACTGCGAACTCGTCTTTCACCGAGAAGGATCGAAAATCGTGGACTTCCGCAAGGCATGGGCCACAGCTTGCAAAATGGCCGAGGTGAAGGGGCTACACTTTCACGATCTTCGACGCAGCGCCGTTCGAAATATGGATCGGGCCGGTATTCCGCGAGCCACTATTCGTAGGATCATCGGCCACGAAACCGATGCGATGTTTGACCGTTACCGCATCGTGGATTGTAGCGCACCCGGTTCTTTGGACACATCTTTGTTTAGGCTGCGACGGCCTGGTTTAGGCTGCGACGGCCTGCTGAAAGTACTCTCGCCTGGCTTGAGCCGGCGATCTGTACCCCAGTTTCTCGACCAGCCACTGCTCGTT
>JAPKZA010000210.1 GCA_026394015.1 Acidobacteriota bacterium | reverse complement strand
TCTGCAGATTTATTTGATCGCCGACAACTACGCAACGCATAAGCATCCAAAGGTTCGGCGCTGGATGGAACGGCATCCGCGGTTCCACGTTACCTTCACTCCGACGAGCGCCAAGTGGTTAAACATGGTCGAACGGTTTTTTCGGGACCTCACCGAGAACCAGTTACGGCGAGGGGTGTTCCGGAGCGTGCTCGGGCTGATTCAAGCGCTCGACGATTATGTCGACCACCACAACGTGGCACCAAAACCCTTTATCTGGACCGCCAAAGCCCAAGACATTCTCGCCAAAGTCATGCGAGCACGGGCTGTGCTCAATAACCGTCAGTCTGTTTGAAGCACACCACTAGGCTAGGCAACTAGGCTAGGCTCGCGTCTGCGCGTTTTCGGCCTGAGCGGAATGCCGGAAGGAAGTTTGTTCGAAGCTCAAGATCCGGCCCTGTTCGCGAAGAGGGGCCCAGGGTATGGCCGGAAATCGAACATCACTTGCCAACGGCGTTGTGCCGCGTTTCTAAGTGGAGCGCCTTGAGATAGCCCCGTAAAGCCAGAGTCGGAAGTCAGCCGACGTCGAGAACGCCGAATCGGTAGTGCCCGATCGAGTAGCCGCTCAGTGCTTCCCCGAACCCGGTCCGTCTCCCTTCCCCCTACAAATCCACCCCCTCCGAAAACTGCAACTCATACAACCGCTGATACATCCCTCCCGCCCCTACTAACTCCTCGTGCCGCCCCGTCTCCACAATCCGCCCCTTCTCCAGCACCACAATCCGATCCGCCCGCCGCACCGTCGATAACCGATGCGCAATCACAATCACCGTTCGCCCTTGCATCAAATTCCCCAGCGCCCCCTGCACCAGCACCTCGCTCTCGGTATCCAAATGCGACGTCGCCTCATCCAACACCAGAATCGGCGCGTTCTTCAGCAACGCCCGCGCAATCGAAATCCGCTGCCGCTGCCCTCCCGATAGCCGCGTCCCCCGCTCCCCAATCATCGTCTCGAAACCCTGCGGCAACTGCTCAATAAACTCCAGCGCCAACGCATTCCGCGCCGCCTCCCGGACGTCCTCATGCGAAGCCTCCGGCCGCCCATACCGCAAGTTATTCTCCACCGTATCGTTAAACAAAAACGTATCCTGCGCCACTGTCCCAATCAACTTCCGCAGGCTCTCCAGCGTCAACTCCCGCACGTTCACCCCGTCAATCGAAATCCCACCCGCCTCCGGGTCGTAGAACCGCGGCAGCAACGAAGCCAACGTCGATTTGCCCGCCCCGCTCGGCCCCACCAGCGCCACAATCTCCCCCGCGCCCACCCGTAGCGAAAGATCCGTCAACACCGGCCCCTCGCTCGTCGGATACCGAAACGTCAAATGCTCTATAGCAATCTCCCGCGAGAACCCCTTCACGTCCACACGCCCCGGCACTACCGTTGACGGCCGATCCAAATACTCAAACACTTTCTGCGACGCCCCCAGCGCCTGCTGGAAAATATTGTGAATCCCTACCAGGCGCTTCATCGGCTCATAGAGCAACAACAGCGTCACCACAAAACTCGTGAACTCGCCCGTCGTCATCACCCCGGTCCGAATCTCGCTCCGCGCGTAAATCAGCAGCCCCACAATCGTCAGCGCGCCCATAAACTCAATCAACGGCGACGCGATCGCCTGCTGCATCACATACTTCAAATTGCTCCGCCGCAGCCGTAGCCCCGCCTCGCGAAACCGCGCCGATTCCATCACCTCGGAACCAAACGATTTCACTACCTGGTGCCCGCTCAGCGTCTCCTGCAGAATCTGGTTCACCTCGGCCGTATCGTCCTGCGCCTTCCTCGTCGACCGTCGAATCCGCCGCCCCAGCTTCGCCGTCGGCAACATCACAATCGGAATCACCGTCACGCTAAACAGCGCTAGCTTCCACGACGTCTGAAAAATCACAAACAACAACGAAGCCGCCGTAAACGTCTGCCGCAGCCAGTCTGCCAATATGTGCGAAGTCGCCACTTGAATCTTATCGATGTCGTTCATGATCGACGACATCAACCGCCCCGTCGACGTCGTCTCAAAAAACTGCGCATCCTGCCGCAGCACCCGCTCAAACACCGCCTGCCGCAAATCCGTCACCGCCGAAAGCCCCGCCCGGTTCACCAAATAGTTGCCGAAATAGTCCGCCACCCCCCGCAGCAAAAACGCGGCCACCACCACCAGCATCACCCCCGACACCACCGAATCCGTCCCCTGCGGATTCAACACCTGGTCGAAAATCGGCTTAATCAAATACGCAATCAACCCCTGCGCCCCGCCCGCCAACGCCATCAGCAGAACCGACGCGAACAGCCATCCCGCGTACGGCCGCACATAACTCAAAATCCGTTTCATAGCCGGTCCACCGCCGCCAACACCTCGGCCACCGTCACGTTCGCCATCGACCCCCGCCCGTTGACCACCTCCGCCTTCACCCGCCACGGCGCCCAGGTCACCGCGTCCGAAGGCCCAAAAATCACCACCTGCGGAATCCCCATCGCCGCCGCCATATGCGCCGGTCCACTATCGTTCCCCACAAACAACGACGCTCCCTGCAACAAGCTCATCGTCTCTTCGAGCGGCTCCCCCACCACCGTCCGGAACTTCCCGAACGCCGACAGGTCATCCCCCGGCCCGCCAATAAACACCGGCTCCAATCCCTGCAAATGCTCGGCTACGGCCAGGAACCCATCCGCCCGCCAAGTCTTGTCCAATGCCGAGGCCACCGGGTGAATCACCGCATAAGGCCGCTCCGCCGCCCGCGGTCGAGCGAACAACCGCGCCGCCGGAACCTCGCTCCTCGGCACCCCCAGATAAAACATTCCCGATGCTAAATGTTCCGCCGTATGCACCGGCCGCTCCACGCCCAAAACCTCCTGCGCCCGCGGCATCTTCACGTTATATACCGACTGCCCCACGAAGTGTTGAAACCCCGCCCGCCGCCCCGCCAGCGCCAGCGCCGTCAGCCAGATGCTCCGCGTCCCCCCATGGAAGTTGATCACCAGCTTCGGTCCCCAAATCGTCAGTTCACCCATCGCCGGGGACAGCACGGCATCCACCTCCGGGTTCCCCCGAAACACGGCCGCGAACCGGTCTTCCACCACCACCCCGATCTTCAAATCCGGCCGATAGCTCTTCAGCAGGTGGATCGCCGGAGTCGTCAAAACACAGTCCCCCAACGAGCGCAGCCGGATGATTCCCACCTTCGCGCCCGTCGGCAATTGCTCCAGCACTGTCTTCAATCTTCGACTTTCGCTTCGTCGATCAGCATCACCGGAATCTCATCCCGAATCGGATACACCCGGTGGCACTGCACGCACTTCAAGCCGGTCCCGGCTGGCGTCAGGTTCACCGTCGTCTTGCACAGCGGGCACACCAGAATTTCCAAAAGCTCTTTGCTAACCGCCATGTTATTGACCTCTCGCCTTTTTCACCGCGGCCAAAAACTGCTTCGCCCGTTCGGTAAACACTTCATACTTCCCGGCCTTAATCGTCTCATTGTCGATCAGTTCCCCGCCCACCGCCACGGCCGACGCCCCGGCTTGCAGGAAGTCGCCAATCGTGTCCAGGTTCACCCCGCCCGTCGGGATCATCAGCACATGCGGCAGCGGAGCCTTCACGGCCTTAATGTACTTCGCCCCGCCCATATTGGCGCAAGGGAATACTTTCACAAAGTCCGCCCCCGCCTCCCAGGCGGTCAGGATTTCGGTCGGCGTCAAAGCCCCGGGGCAGATCACGATGGAATAGCGTCGCGCCATTTCGATCGTGGCGACCTTCAGCGCCGGCGTCACCAAAAACTGCGCCCCGGCCAGAATCGTGGCGCGGGCGGTCTCTGGATCCAGCACCGTTCCCGCGCCCAAAATCATCTTGTCGCCGAAGGCATCGGCCAGCTTCTCCAGCGCTTTAAGCGCCCCCGGCGTCGTCATCGTGATCTCGGCGGAGCGAATGCCGCCCTCATAGACGGCCTCAATCGACTTGATCGCCGCCTCCGCCGAGTTCACCCGGATGATCGGGACAATTCCGATCTCGAGCATGCTGGTTACGACTTGTTGTTTTGTCATGAAACGACTAGGTTACCAATCCACCACCGAACCGTCATCCGCGTCGTAGCTTTCCTGATTTCGCCAGTCGTGGCCAATCTTGTCCGCCATCGCGTTTTCGTCCAGTTCAATGCCCAGCCCCGGACCCGTCGGCAGCTCTAAATAGCCCTCTTTCACGGTGAACGGCTTCTTGATGTACCCCTCGCCCAAACTCACCTGCTCTTGAATCAGGAAGTTCGGAATCGACGCCGCCAAGTGCACGCCCGCCGCCAGCGAAATCGGCCCCAGCGGATTATGCGGCGCAATCGTCGCGTAGTAAGCCTCGGCCATCCCGGCGATCAAACGGACCTCGGTGATCCCGCCCGCATGGCACATATCCGGCTGCAGAATCGTCGCGGCCTTCTTCTCCAGCACCTCGCGGAAGCCCCATTTCGTAAACACGCGCTCGCCGGTCGCAATCGGCAAATGCGTGCCCCGCGCAATCTCGGCCATGATGTCGTGGTTCTGCGCCTGGCATGGCTCTTCAATAAACATGGGGTTGTACGGCTCCATGCCCTTGATCAGCATCTTGGCATGCGCCGGCGAAATCGCCCCATGGAAGTCCACGCCGATGTCGACCCCATCGCCCACCGCCGCCCGCAACTCCGCAAACTTCTCCACCGCATATTTCACTTCCGCCGGCGTCTCAATGTACCGCGCCGGTCGCCGTTTCGCCGGCCCCGTCTTGAACGCCGTGAAGCCCTTCTTCATATCGGCCTTCATCGATTCCGGAGTCCGCGAATGCGCGTAAACTCGAATCTTGTTTCGCGTCGGCCCGCCCAAAAGCTCGTACACCGGCACGCCCAACGCCTTGCCCTTAATGTCCCACAGCGCCTGATCAATCCCGCTCAACGCGCTCGTCAAAACCGGTCCGCCGCGATAAAACGCATGCCGATAAATCGCCTGCCAGTGGTGCGTCACCGCTCGCGGATCCTTGCCGACAAGGTACGGAGCAATCTCCTCAATCGCGGTCCGGCACGTCAGCGCCCGGCCTTCCACCACCGGCTCGCCCAACCCGATAATCCCCGCGTTCGTATGGATCTTCAAAAACAGCCAACGCGGCTTTACCAGAATCGTTTCCAGCTTCGTGATCCGAAGCTTGTCCTTGGCTGCAATCGGTGCGTTCTGCGCCAGCGCCGGATTCTCCTGGAACAGCGTCGTCAGCCCAGCCGCGCCCAGCCAATTTCTGCGTGAAAGAATACTCATGTCGCCTGCCACTCTATCAGGAAAAATGAAACCATAGGCCACCCACCGCCACCAGGATCGCCACCGTCGCCGCCACCTCCATCCGGGTTCCCCGCAAGTCCGAGAACTCCATCGTCAACTCCTCCACTCCCTGCTTCACCTCCGACGCCTTCGAAACCACCACCATCAGCAGCACGCACAGCGCAAACACTCCCAAACTGAAGTTCAAAAAGCTGATCGAAACCACATCGTTCAGCGGCCCCAAGTCCATCTTGAACGCGTTCCGCAACACGTCCATCAGGAACCGTCCGCCCCCGATCACCCCGCCCACCACCAGTGTCGTAATCGCCGCCCGTGGCGTCGCCCCCTTCCACAAAATTCCCGTCAAAAACGTCGCCGCAATCGGCGCGCCCACGTAGGCCTGCACGCTCTGCAAATACTGATAAACCTGGTCGTTCAAGTTCCGAATGAACGGAATCCAAATCACCGAAAGCACCACAATCCCCACCGTCGACCAACGTCCGAAATTCACCAGTTGCCGGTCCGTCGCCTCCGGCTTCCAGGGCTTGTAGATGTCCATCGTCATCAGCGTCGAACACGAATTAAACACGCTCGAAAGCGAACTCATCAACGCCGCCAACAGCGCCGCCACCATCAGACCCTTAATCCCCGGCGGCAGCAACCGCATCACCAGCAGCGGATACGCGTTGTCCCCTGTCACCTCGGTCGGCCACAGAGCCTTCGCAATCAGCCCCGGCAGCACCAGAATGAACACCGGCAAAATCTTCAGCGCCGCGCAGAACAACGTCCCATACCGCGCCTGCTGCAAGTTCCGCGCCGATAGCGTCTTCTGCACAATCACCTGATCCGTGCACCAGTACCAGGTCCCCAAAATCAGCGTGCCGAAAATCGTTCCCACCCACGGGTAGTTCGGGTCGCTCGCCGGCTTCACCATGTGGAAGAAGTCCGGCGGCAGCGCCGTCCGCAGCGCCTCAAATCCCCCCACTTGATTCAACCCAATCCACGTCAACACAATCGCCCCCGCCACCAGCAACACGGCCTGAAATACGTCCGTGTAGATCACCGCCGCCAACCCCCCGAAGATCGTGTAGACCCCCGTCGCCACCACCAGCAGAATCGCCGACGTCATGTAGTCCCAACCCACAATCTCCCGAATCAAAATCCCGCCCGCAAACAGCGAAACCGAAATCTTCGTGAACACGTAAGCGAACAACGACACCCCCGTCAGATACCACCGGCACCCCGGTGAAAACCGCTTCTCCAAAAACTCCGGCATCGTGAACACCTTGCTCTGCAAGTAGTGCGGCACAAACAGCCATCCCAGCAACAGCAAGCAAATGGAAGCCGACCACTCATAGCAGCCCACCGCCAGCCCCGTCGAAGCCCCGCTCCCCGCCAGCCCAATGAAGTGTTCGCTCGATATGTTCGTCGCAAACAGCGACGCCCCCACCGCGAACCATCCCACGCTGTTCCCGGCCAAAAAGTACTCGGAAGCGTTCCGCTCCTTCCGCGAGTGGTAAAAACCAATCCCGAACACAATCACGAAGTAGACGGCTATGATGGACCAATCAAGCATGGGCCATAGTTTACAGAACCGCCGCCAATTCCTCTACTCCCTCTTTCCGCAGCAGCGCCCGCCGAACGTCGTCTTCATCATGGCCGACGACCTCGGCTACGGCGATCTCGGCTGCTACGGCCAAAAGCGGATCAAGACTCCCCACCTCGATCGCCTCGCCGCCGAAGGCATCCGCTTCACGCAAGCCTACGCTGGCTGCACCGTCTGCGCCCCTTCCCGCTCGGCTTTCATGACCGGCTATCACACCGGCCATACCCGCATCCGCGGCAACGGTCGCAATGAGATGTTGCTACGACCGTCCGACTTCGTGCTACCGGAACTCTTCAAGAAAGCCGGCTATACCACCGGCATGTTCGGCAAGTGGGGCCTCGGCGGCGTCGGCTATCCCGGCTACCCCACGAAGAAAGGCTGGGACACGTTCTTCGGTTTCTTCAGCCAGTTGCAGGCGCACATGTACTACCCCGACATGCTCCTCGACGGCGACCACGCCCTCGAACTCACCGGCAACTGGGGTGGCAAAAAGAAGCAATACGCCCCCGATCTCTTCCTGGATCGTTCGCTTAAATTCCTCGACGCGAACCAAGCCAAGCCCTTCTTCCTCTACTTCGCCTCCACCATTCCCCACGCCAACAACGAACTCGGCCGCGACACCGGCGACGGCATCGAAATCCCCGAAGACGCGCCGTACTCCGGCGAACCCTGGCCTCCCCTCGAACGCAAATTCGCCGCTACGATCACCCGTCTCGACCGTGACGTCGGTCGCCTCCTCGACAAGCTCAAGCAACTCGGCCTCGACAGCAACACCCTCGTCTTCTTCAGCTCCGACAACGGTCCGCATCAGGAAGGTGGCCACGACCCCAAGTATTTCGAATCTTCCGGCCCCCTACGCGGCGCCAAGCGCAGCCTCACCGAAGGCGGCATCCGCGTCCCCTTCCTCGCCCGCTGGCCGGCCAAAATCAAGCCCGGCCAAGTCTCGGATCACCCCTTCGCCTTCTGGGACATGATGGCCACCTGCGCCGAACTGACGAACCAAGCCGCCCCGAAGGACACTGACGGACTGTCGATCCTCCCGGCCCTCACTGGCGGCAAGCCCAAGGTCCACGATTACTTTTACTGGGAGTTCCACGAAGGCGGCTTCAAACAAGCCCTGCGCGTCGGCAACTGGAAATACGTCAAGCCCGCCCTCTACGATCTCGCCCAGGACTTGAACGAAACCACCGACCTGGCCAAACAATTCCCCGAAATCGTCAGCCGCATGGAAACCCTCCTCCTCAACGTTCGCACCGAATCCCCCGACTTCCCCCAGCACATTGGACAAGACTGACCCTTGTCTTCTTTCCGAAAGGATGATATTGTCCTCCCGACTCTGGACGCGTTCCACGGACCCGCCCACCCTATAAGAGTCATCGGAGACCAGCATGCGTTTGCTTATTCCTTTTGTTCTCGCCATCGTTCCGATTGGCGCTCTGCTCGCCCAGTCATTTTTCGGGTCCATCGTTGGCTCGGTAAATGACGGTACGGGTGCCGGTATCCCGCTCGCTGCCATCTCCCTCGTCAACACAGGGACGTCGGATCGCCGCACGTCGCAGACGGACGGATCGGGAAACTACCAGTTCATCAACCTGACGCCCGGGCAGTATCGGGTGGAAGTAGAAAAAACTGGTTTCCGCCGCTTCGTACGGGCCAACATCGCCGTCGAAGTGCAGAGTATGGTCCGCATCGACGTGGCGATGCAAGTTGGCGACGTTTCTCAAACGCTTGAAGTCACCGCGCAAACTCCTCTCCTGGAAACCGAAAACGCGGCCCTCGGACACGTCGTTGAGTCGCGCAAGGTGCTCGAAATGCCGCTCAATGGCCGTAACGTGTTCGCTCTCGTCGCCTTGGTGCCCGGCGTGGTACCCGGTGGGCAATCCGGCGGCTCCCCCACCGGCACCAACCCATTTGCTTGGGGCAACTTTCAAATCGGAGGCGGACAAGCCAACCAAAGCGCCTCCTTCATCGACGGCGCTCCGGTGAATGCTGGCTACGTGAATCTCACCGCGCTCGTCCCCACTCAGGATGCCGTACAAGAATTCAAGGTCCAAACCAATAGCCTTGGCCCGGAGTTCGGCCGCTTCGCCGGGGGGGTCATCAACATGACGACCAAGTCCGGCACGAACGGCTTCCACGGCGCGGTTTACGAATACTTCCGCAACCGTTCCCTGAACGCCAACACATTCTTCAACAATCGAGCCGGGGTTCAGCGCCCCGCCTTCTCGCAAAATCAATACGGTGCTACCTTGGGCGGCCCCATCCGCAAAGACAAAACGTTCTTCTTCGGCTCCTACGAAGGATTCAAGCTCCGACAAGGACAATCCTACGTCTTTTCTGTGCCAACCGATCCCATGCGCGGCGGCGACTTCTCCAACTTCCGCAATGGCTCAGGGGCCTTGATCCCTATTTATGACCCGCTCACCACCTGCGGCCGCAACGGAAATCCTGCCTGTGCTACCAATGCAGCCGGGGGCGAAGTGATCAGCCGGACCCCCTTTCCTGGCAACGTGATCCCGAGTAATCGAATTGACGGTGCCGCTAAGGTAATGACTGATCTTTGGGGGCGCGCCAACAGTTCGGGCCTGCCTTTCACCGCCGTGAACAACTACACCGCCAACGCTAGTGTCGGTGGCGAACAAGCCCAGTACAACTCCCGCGTCGACCACACATTTTCCGACAAACAGCGCGGCTTCCTTCGCTATACGTTTTGGAAAAACTTGAATCTGCCCATCGACCCCTATAACTCTAAAACCTGTGTTGATCGCTGCACGGAGACAATGAACACGAACCAGGCTGTGCTCGGTGACACCATTTCCCTTAGCCCCAGCACCTTCCTTGATCTGCGCTTCTCCTTCACCCGCTTCAGCTACGACCGCACCGCGCTTACCGCCGGGTATGACTTGACCAAGTTAGGATGGCCCGCCGCGTTGAACAACGCCGTCGCTGTCCGCGTGCAACCGATTCCCATCGTGACTGGTTACAGCGGCGTCTTTGGCACTAACGGGACGGGCAGCACGATCGTCGCCCGCAACGACATCTTCTCCATCATGCCGGCTATGACCAAAATCTGGGGAAAGCACACTTTTAAGTTCGGCGGTGAGGCCCGACGGCTTACCCACAACTACTATCAGCAAAATAACCCTTCCGGTTCGTTCAACTTCGATGCGTTGATGACCTCGGCCAATCCCTTGGCCGCCGCCGGCACCGGCAACGGCTTTGCTTCCTATCTGCTCGGTATGGGTAGCGGCGGAGGCTTGACGCATAATAGTTTTGTCGCCGGACAAATGATCTACGGCGCTTACTACTTCGGCGATCAATGGCAAATCGGTTCGCGCCTAACTTTCAACTACGGGCTTCGCTTCGAACAGATGGGCCCCTGGTCCGAGCGGTTTGATCGGCTGGTCGTATTATTGCCCAACGCTCCTAACGAACTCAGTGGCCGGGGCGGACTTCAATTTACTGGCCGCCCCGGTTTGGTGAATTCTCCCGATAGCCCCAGCCGCAACAATACTCAAAAAAGCAACGTCTTCTCGCCCCGCCTCGGCCTAGCCTACCGGTTGAGTAACAAGACCGTGTTTCGAACGGGATATGGCCTGTTTTACCTGCCTACCGAAGTTGCCTTCGGGACTTCGCCGAATGGGGATATTTCTAACGCGTATACGACGCCCTATCTTGGAACGGTCGATGGCTCCATCACCCCGGCTGATCGGTTATCGAATCCGTTCCCCAAAGGTATCGTGAGCGCGCCTGGCCGCAGTGCGAACCTTCAGCAACTCTTCTACGGCCAGGGAATTTCTGCTCCGGTGTACGGTGATCCTCGCGCGCAGGTGCAGCAGTGGAACGTTGATATCCAGCGAGAACTGCCAGGCGGCGCGGCGCTGGAAGTAGCCTACGCCGGTTCGAAAGGGACGCATCTGCCCGGTCCGAATCAGCCGATGAATCAGTTGCAAGACCAGTTTCTGTCGCAAGGCGCGCGACTGCTGGAACAAGTGCCGAATCCGTTCGTGGGCACGGTCCAACTCGGGGCCCTCGCGCAGCCCAACGTGTCTCGGGGCCAACTGCTCCGACCGTTTCCGCAGTACACCGCTTTTAACATCACCTCTCCCATGAATCGAAATTCTATCTACCACTCGGCTCAATTGAAGCTGGAAAAACGCTTTGCGCAAGGTGCGTCCGTCCTTGGCTCATACACTTGGTCCAAACTCATAAGCGATACCGATACGCTTACCGCGTGGCTTGAACCCGGCGGTGGGCTTGGCGTCCAGAATTTCAACAACCTGCGCGCGGAGCGTTCAGTGGCACTTTATGACGCGCCGCATCGGGCTGTCATCAGTTTCATCTACGATCTGCCGTTCGGCAAGGGACGCAAGTTCCTAAACAGCTCCTCGGGGACCGTTAACCGGGTGCTTGGCGGCTGGGGCGTGAACGGGGTCTCGACGTTCCAGAGTGGCAACCCCCTCAATATGGGCATGGCCGTCAACACATCGAACTCCTTCGGCGGCGGGCAGCGGCCCAATTCCACGGGGGTCAGCGCCAATCTCGGAGGCTCGGCCCAGTCGCGACTCACCCGTTGGTTTGATACGTCCGCGTTCACGGCCGCACCCGCGTTTACGTTTGGCAATACAGCGCGCTCCCTTACCGACGTGCGGTCCCATGGCATCGCTAACTACGATTTCACTCTTTTCAAAAACACGCAGTTGACCGAACGCGTCGGGATACAGTTCCGCTCCGAAGTTTTCAATCTTTTTAACCGGGTTCAGTTCAGCTACCCTGGCACAGCTTTGGGAAACCCCCAATTCGGCGTTGTGAGCGGGCAATACAATAACCCGCGTCTGGTCCAGTTCGCGCTGCGGTTAATCTTCTAATGGGATCGGTGGCGGCGGGCCGGGGCGCGCGTTTCGTCGTTGGCGGCGGAGGGCCGCCAACGGCCTTGACGCGGCTAAGACTAGCTCGCTACGCTTTAGTCTTATTTTGCGTCGTCGTCCTTTCGGCGAAGCAGGATTTCTCGTTTACGCGTCCGCTCGAATTTCTCCATCAAAACTCACCCACGCCACAAAAATATCTCTTGGAAACGATGGGCGGGGGCGTCGCCCTGCTCGACTACGATGGGGACGGTCGCCTTGACATATTCCTAGTTAATGGCGGCCATTTGCCCGGCCCCTTCCACCGCGAGAATTCCAAGTATTGGAATCGACTCTTCCGCAACAACCCGAACGGAACGTTCACGGACGTAACTGTCGCCGCTGGCCTCCACCACGCCGGGAATGTCTACGGCATGGGGGCCTCCGCCGCTGATTTTGATAACGACGGCCATACCGATCTCTATGTCACTAACTTTGGTGCCAACCAGCTTTTCCATAACAATGGAAACGGAACTTTCACGGACATCACCGTTACGGCTGGCGTCGCCGCCGCTGGATGGTCCGTTTCCGCAGCCTTTTTGGACTATGACAACGATGGTCGGCTAGACCTATTTGTCGCCCGGTATCTCGATTGGGATCCAGGCCGCAATATAACCTGCGGCACCCCATTCAACGCCTATTGCCGTCCGGATAAGTTTCCAGGAACCACCAATTTGCTTTTTCACAATGAGGGGGCGGG
This sequence comes from Acidobacteriota bacterium, assembly GCA_026394015.1. Taxonomy (GTDB): domain Bacteria; phylum Acidobacteriota; class Terriglobia; order Bryobacterales; family Bryobacteraceae. Next base: position 9,842 of record JAPKZA010000210.1, on the reverse strand, counting down.
CCGTTTTCGAGACGTCTCCACCGCATCCGGCATTACTGCTTTCGTCGGCAAGGGGATGGGAGTCGCCGTCAATGATTTCGACGCGGACGGCTTTCCTGACATTTTCGTGGCCAACGACGGCATGGAGCAGTTCCTCTTTCACAATGAACACGGTACCCGCTTTCGTGAAGTTGCACTGGAAGCTGGCGTCGCGTTGAATGACAATGCCCAGACTTTCGCCGGTATGGGTGCCGCCTTTGCCGACTATGATAACGACGGAAAGCCCGATCTTCTGGTGACCAACCTTGCCTTGGAAAAATATGCCTTGTATCGCCAGGAGGACGCGGGCCAGTTCGCATATACCAGCCTTACCAGCGGACTCGCCGCGCTCACCTCGCGTAGTTCCGGCTGGGGCGTGGGACTCCATGATTTCGACAATGACGGATGGAAGGACGCTTTCGTCGCCCAGAGCCATGTGCTGGATAATGTCGAGCGAATCCACTCCGGGCTGCGCTACCTCGAACCGCCCGCGCTTTACCGCAACGTTCGAGGCCATTTCCAGGCCCAGTCCCTTACCGGTGCAAGCCCGGTTGCCGGTCGTGGCGCGGCGTTTGGAGACCTTGATAACGATGGCACGGTGGACGTTGTGCTGCCAATTCTTGGCGGTCGCCCGCTCGTACTAATGAATCGGGGCGCGGCGGCGGGCGTTACGATCCGGCTAATCGGGGTGCGCAGCAATCGCGATGGTGCCGGTGCTATCGTGCGTTCCGGGACGCAGACGGTCTACGCCACTTCGGCAGGCAGCTACCTCTCTGCGAACGATACCCGCATCCATCTGGCCGCCCCGGCCGGACCCATTTCCGTCGAAATCTTATGGCCCGGCGGACATGGCCAGACTGTGCGTGGCATTCCTGTTAGCCGCGTGACCACAATAAGAGAGGAAATCGAGTGATGTCTCCTATTCCGCTTGTGCTCATCTTACTCTTCGCTCAAAGCGTGAATCCAGAGCTGAGTCAACTCGTCGAGACCGGGATGAAGGCTAAGGTGGCCGGTGACTTCGATGATGCCATTCGCGCCTTCCGCCGACTATCGGAACTCGCGCCCGAACTGGCTGCAGCCCACGCCAACTTAGGTGCCGTCTACTTTGAAAAACACGACTATGCAGAGTCCATCGGCCCTTTGCGAAGGGCCCTTTCGCTTCGGCCGGATCTCATCGGTTCAGAAGCCATGTTGGGCACTGCGCTCCTCGCCATTGGGGACGCCAGCGCGTCCATCGCGCACCTGGAGAATGCCGGAATTGGAGATCTGCTGGGCGTTGCGTTGCTGGAAGTCGGTCGGCCGCGCGAGGCACTGGATCGGCTGGAGGCTGCCCTACTGCAGCATCCAGGCGACCCAGATTTGCTCTATTACCTTAGCCAGGCGCACGGTCGATTGGCGAAGAGCGTTTTTGACCGTTTGCGCGCGCAGCCGGGCGGCACTGCGCGCACGCAACAGATGCTGGGCGAGGCTACGGCCGCCGTGGGCCAGCGCGCGGAGGCGGAGAAGCACTTTGCTGCCGCTCTCGCCTCGCGAAGTGATCTTCGCGGGGTACACTTTGCGCTCGGCGAACTTGCGCTGACCGGTGGCGATTACTCGCGGGCCGAAACCGAGTTCCGGGCCGAGGCTGTACGGTCTCCCGCCCACGCCGCCACTGCCTATAAGCTTGGGCTGGTGCTGATGAATCGCGGGGAAACGGCGAAAGCGCTTGCCGAACTGACTCGCGCTGAAAAACTTGCATCCGACATGCCGGAAACGCTTCTCGAACTCGGCAAAGCGCTTGTCCTCGCTGGTGATGTTGTTGCCGGCGAGAAACGGTTTCGCCGAGTTCTGGAGGTGGAAGACGGCTCGTTACTGGCCGAGGCCGCCCATCTGCAGCTGATGCAGCTTTACCGAAAGACGGGTCGCGGCGCCGACGCCGAGCGGGAACGAATCGCACTGCAACGGCTGCGAAGCCGAGGGACTCGATAGGCGGGTTATAACAGGGCGGTGAGCTGGTCGGATGCCGTTTCAGCCATCGCGAAGGCTGGTCACGTTTCTGGGTGGTGTAGTTGTCGACGATTAACCGAATCAGCCAATCTGCGGGCGGTCGCGAAGGCCGGGTACGTTGGCTCAACGCCCGCTTCCGTTTCGTGCTGAACCTTCATCGCAGCGCCCTTGTATCCTGAGGTCCCATCGTCCGTTAGGCGCTTACCTCCCCGGATTTGAATACAGTTGGCAAATGGGATGGCCTGTCGAAGAAGTTCGTCGCTAACGCCGGTCCCTGTATACTCTTTCGTGATGCATCGTCTCGCCTTGGCTTGCCTGATCTTCGGCTGCAGCGCAGCCGCCTTTGCCCAGCCCGGAGCAACCCTCTACGCCACCGCCTGCGCCGCCTGCCACGGCTCTGACCTCACGAACGGCACCGCCCCGCCCCTCGCCGGAGCCGCCTTCCTCCACAAATGGAGCGCCGCGCCCCCCGCCGCCCTCCTCGCCGCCGTCCGGCAAATGCCGCCCCGCGCCGGTGGCTCCCTCCCCGCCGAAACTTATACCGAAGTCACCGCCTTCCTCCTCGAAAAAAACAACCTCTCCGCCACCCCCACCGCCAAACCCGCCGCCCCCCCGCCCCCCGATTTCATCCCCGGAGCCCCCGCCCCCGTCGGCCTCGGCCCCACCCAAGCCGAACTCACCGCCGCCTACTCTTCGAAGAAGGACTGGCTCTATCACACCCACGATTATTCCGGCACCCGCTACGTCCAGTCCGCCCAAATCACCCCCGCCAACGCCCCCCAACTCCGCGTCGCCTGCGCCTTCCAACTCGGCGAACAAAGCAACTTCCAAACCGGCCCCCTCGTTTACAACGGCCGCATGATCCTCACCGGCGTCCGTTCCACCGCCGTTATCAACGCCCAAACCTGCGACCTCATCTGGAAGCACGAATGGGCCCCCAAGGCCAAGGAAAGCTGGCTCAACAACCGCGGTGCCGCCATCAAAGACGGCTACCTCATCCGCGGCACCTCCGACGGCTACCTCCTCGCCCTCAACCTCGACACCGGCAAAATGCTCTGGGCCCGCCGCGCGGCTGACACCGCCATCGGCGAAGCCTTCACCATGGCCCCCCTGATCTTCGAGGACAAAATCCTCATCGGCCCCGCCGGCAGCGAAAACGGCGTCCCTGGCTGGGTCGGTGCCTTCCGCCTCTCCGACGGCCAACCCCTCTGGCGCTTCCGCACCGTCGAACCCGAAAAGTGGCCCAATCCCAAAAACATCATGCTCGGCGGCGGCGCCGTCTGGACCCCCTTCTCCCTCGACCCCGAAAAAGCTGAACTCTTCATCGCCGTCACCAACCCCGCCCCCGACCTCCCCTCCCACCTCCGCCCCGGCGACAACCTCTACACCAACTCCATTGTCGCCCTCGACGCCCGCACCGGAGCCCTCCGCTGGCACAAGCAGATGGTCTCGAATGACTCCCAGATTGGGATCTAACGCAAGTCAGCCCTCTCTTCCCAGCCAACGTCGGCGGCCGTGACGTCAGCCTCGTCGCCACCGTCGGCAAGGACGGCATCCTCCGCACGCTCGACCGCGAAACCAAAAAGCCCCTCTACGAAACCCCCATCACCACCATCGAAAATCACACCGTTCCTGTAACCACCAAACCCACCCACGCCTGCCCCGGCATCTTCGGCGGCGTCCAGTGGAACGGCCCCGCCTACAATCCGCTCACCAAGATGCTCTACACCCCCGCCGTCGACTGGTGCGCCACCTTCACCGCCAGCGCCGATGAAGCCGTCACTTACTCCCCGGGTGCCACCTACCTCGGCGGCACCGCCCGCCCCGACCCCCAAAAGCAAGGCTGGATCTCCGCCGTCGACGCCGTCTCCGGCGAGCCCCGCTGGAAGTACAAGTCTCCTCAGCCCGTCGTCGCCGCTGTCACCACCACCGCCGGCGGCGTTGTCTTCGGCGGCGAACTCACCGGCCACTTCTTAGCCCTAGACGCGAAGACCGGCCAGGTTCTCCACCGCTTCCAAACCGGAGGCCCCATCGGCGGCGGCGTCATCTCCTACGAGATCGCCGGCAAGCAACACGTCGCCGTCATGTCCGGCCGCCCCTCCGCCTTCTGGTGGGGAGGCCACGCCGGTGCCCCCACCGTCTTCATCTTCACCCTGCCTTAATCGGAAGCGCTTAGTATCAACACCCTACCGAGCCGCGACCGTTAGGGAGCGGTTCTTACTACGGGCTGCCATCGCCAGCCGAACAAAGCCGCTCTGCGGCTGAGTCCGCAACTCCCTATCCAAGCTTGGCTGCCGCGAACTCGAGCGCCTGCCTAACGTCTTCTTCCAACAGCTCCGGGTATTCGCGAAAAAGCTCTTCCCTGTTCGGATAAAGAGACACGGCCTCAACCACGCGGCGCACGGTGAGCCGCATCCCACGAATGCACGGCTGGCCATTCATCTGCCCCGGGTCCACCGTAATCCGATCAAAACTCCTACTTCCGCTCATCCTTCCCCGGAGCATCATACGGCGCACCCGTCCCCGATGAACCCATGAAAAACTTCTGCCCCCCCGGCAGCGTAATATCCCGACCATTCGCCCGGTTCGACCGATCTTTCGCTTGATAACCATCCACAATAATCGCCTGCCCCGGCTGAATCGAATCCCGCTTCAGCCCCCGCCGCAGCAAGCTATTCGGCGTCCCCCCCTCCACCATCCAAATCTCTTTCTTCCCGTCCGCCTTCGTCGTCTCCAAATGGATCCACGTATGCGGATTAATCCATTCCACCCGCGTCACCGGACCCTTCAGCAACACCGGCCGGTTCGGGTCAAACTCCGCCCCAAACGCATGGTGCGCATACACGCTCCGCACCTGCACAAAAACCAGTCCCAGCCCACAAGCCGCGACCACGCCCAACATCACTCGAGTCTTCGCCCTCATTTCTTCACCTTCTTTTCGGCCTCAGCCTCTAACAACCGCGCACCCTTCAAAATCCCGCCAAACGAGTAGTTCCCCTCGTGGCACGCATACTCAAAAATCCGCTGCTCCGTGGCAGGCCACAAAATCTCCCCGCTCCACGGCTTCGTCCAAACCGTCGGATCCTCCACCGTAAACCCATACAGCAGCGACTTCCCATCAATCCGCCGAAACCGCTCCACCACATGCAAATTCCGCGACGCCCCAATCGCCGGATTGTCGTTAAAATTCGTCGTATCCACCACCAGCGTATCCCCCTCCCAACGCCCAATCGAATCCCCCAACCACCGCCGAATCTCCGGCGGCTCATGCTCCCCATTGATCCGCACCACCCGCGCATCATGCACCATCTCGTTCACAATCACGAGCGTATCTTTCGTCAACACCAACTGCTTCAAGTTGTTATACATCACCGGCAACATCGGCGGCCCGCCACCCGAGCCAAACGACAGCAAACACCGCTCCGCCGTCGGCCGCATCTCCGGGTCATCATACGGCCCCGGCGAAATCCCCTCCGTAATCCAAAACGCATCCCCCCGATTCGGTCGCGACATCTTCGCCTGCGCCGCCCGCTGTTTGCGCGCCGCCTCCGTCACCGGCGGCATCCGCCCATTCGACGGATCAATCACAATCGACGTCCGCCACTTCCCGTCCACCTTAAACGCCCCTTCGCCAATATCCACCCATAGCGAGTTGTACCCGCCCACATTCCCCGCCGGCCCCTCCGACCCGTCTCCGCCCGTCGGCGGCGCCTTCCGATTCGGATCGCTTGCTTTATTCGTCGCCGCCGCCACCGCCTTCGCCTGGTCGGCCAACACCTTCGCCTCGGCGTCGGTCAACGACTGCCGTTCGCCCAAACTCGCCGGCCTCGTCAACGGAGTCAACGTCGCAATGTCATAAGTCCCCGATAGGTCCGGCTTCCCGTCCGGAGTCCGCGGAATCTCCGCCCCCCAAACCGTCGTCACCATCGCCAGAGTCATCGCAATTCGTAGATGCATAATCACCTCGGCAACGGCTTCCGCCGATGCTCACCAAACACCAACTCTTCCACAAACTCAACGCACTTGAAATCCATCAGCCGCGCGTCCTTCTCCATCCGCCGATACAGCGGCAGCGAGATTTTCCACGGCTTTGTAAACACCGCCGCATCCGTCATCGTCGCCTCGTACTGCACATGGTTCGGCGTCAAATACGTGTATCGCTCCACCACCTTCAACCCGCTGCTATGGTGCGTCCCCGAACGGTCAAACCAAGTCTGATCGTTAAAGCCCGAAACCTCCACCACCAGCGTATCCCCCTCCCACTTCCCCACCGATTGCCCCATCCACGAATCCGTCTCCGCCGGCCCCGGGTCTTTGAAGTAGATGTCCCGCACCGCCCCGGCATACTCATACGCAAAGAAAAACTGCGCCTGATTCTGCACAATCTGAAACGGAAACGGCATGTACGTCGCCCGCGGAATCCCCGGCAAATAGCACTTGATCTCTGGATCCCGCTCCAACCAGTTCTTCCGGTTCTCATCCCGCAACTTCGCCGCCTCGGGCTTATACGGAATCATCCCTCCTTCCACCACGCCCATCCCGCCCGGCACCGCGCCCACCGCGCCCAGTCGCAGCAAAGGCACCGCCGGCAGCGGCCCGTGCGGCCCGTCCCGCAGCATCAAACTATGCCGCGCCATGTGCCGTTCCACGTCGAAATGCGCAGAACTCACCGCCTGCCAAATCCCATTAAAATCCGGCTTCCCGTTCGGCAGCCGGGGAACCTGTCCCAGCGCCTCACCCACCACCAGCAGCATCAAAATGGAAAAAGTGCGCATTCGAAAATAAAGATACCACTTAGAAGCGCACAGGCCGCGCAGGCCCGGCTCGAGCGGGCGAGGAACTCGCCCATCCTGCCGGGCCGAAGCGAGTCCGTTGTGCGCGTGTTCCTTAGTAGAAAGCAATCCAACGCCCCGCAAATCCCACCCCCAGCCAAAGCCCCATCGATACGACCGCCGTCACCCGGCCCCGCCCCAATCCCACCGCCCGCCGCCGCACCGTAAACGCAAACCCCGTCGCCACCGCTAGCATTCCCATCTTGTACCAAAACGGAGGACTGTAATAACACTTCAGTGCTTCAGACAAAAACATCAAAACCCCCGTGCCCACCGTCACCCCCAGCGCCCCCACCATCCAAGGCTGCAACTTACCCGCTAACTCCGCCACCGGCTCCCCGCGTAGCCCCCATCCCAGCAACCGTAAATCCACCACCAGCACCGTCCCCCCCAACAGCGCCAGCCCCAGCAAATGCCCGCACTGAATCATCGGAAACAGCCACAGCGACTCCCGAATCGTCGTCCCCACCGCCGTCGCCTCCAACCATTGAAAAACCGGAAGCAGCTCCATCAACCCTTCACCTTATCGAACCAGTTGTAAGCCTGCATCCGCCCGCAAATCACCACCAGACACCACAGCACCAGCGAACAGAACCCCGCCGCCCGCGCCCGCCAGGGCGGCGTCGCGTCTCGATCCCAATCCGCGACCCGCTTGTAGATCGTAAAGTGAAACAGCAACGCGTTGATCCCCGTCAGCCCAATCATCACCATCTTCACCCGAAAAAAGATGTTCCCCGACGCCCTTACCGGCCCCGAATAGAACAGCAGCATCCCGCTCATCGCCATCAGCACAAATCCCCCCAGCGCCCACGGCAGCAGCCGACCCGCCACCTCCGACACCGGCACCCCGCGCAGCCCCACCCCAATCAGCCGCAGATCCAGCATCGCGATCAACCCCAGAAACAGGCACAAAGTCAAAACGTGGGAAGTCTCAATGAACGGATAAAGCAGCGTCGATTCGCGGATGGCGACGCTGCCCGCCGTCCCCTCCAGCCATTCAAAAAAGGGAAGTAAATTCATAGCGAACCCGCCCAGTCTAGCAAACCGCCGCCAGCCGTTCTGCTACAATTCCGGTCGAACCATGCGAAGAAACATCTGCCTCGTCGCCCCGCTGCTTCTGCTCGCGGCCTGCAAGTCCGCCCCGCCGATCAAGGCCGTCTCGACGCTTGAAGAGGTCATGCACCACATGGTCATCCCCAACGCCGACATCGTTTGGGACTCGGTCGGCACCATCTACACCGTCGGCCACGTCGAAGAGCGCCAGCCCCGGACTGACGAAGAGTGGTTAGCCGTCGAAGCCAGTTCCACCGTCCTCACCGAAGCCGGTAACCTCCTCATGATGGAAGGCCGCGCCAAGGACAACGGCCCGTGGATGGAGCGTTCCCGCGCCCTCCGCGAGGCCGCCGCGTCCGTCCATGAAGCCGCCAAGGCCCGCGACGTCGCCAAGGTCTTCGAGCGCGGAGGCTACCTCTTCGACGCCTGCCAAGGCTGCCACTTCCAGTACCGTTTTACGAAGGACCCGAACACCATCCGGTCGCACTGAAGTGAACGCTCAACTCTCACGCCTCGGGTTACACTGTTTTGAACGATGACCCGCCCCCAACTTGGCTTCCGCGAAGCCGCCGCGGCACTGCTTCTCGGCTTCCAAATCATCTTCGTCGCCGGCATGCCCTTCACGGACGAGCGTTACTTCTGCTGGGCACCCCACGATGTCCGCGTCGATTTCGACGTCTCCGCCTCCCACTCCGGTCGCCCCGTCGCCCTATCCGAAATCCGCACCCGCTACGGCTTTCCCGCCACCGAATGGCACGCCCTCGGCAATATCTTCGCCGTCATCGAAACGGCCGAACAACGCCTTCCGGAATCGCAGCGTTGGCAGGTCACCGTCCGCTACCGCCGTAATCTCGCCGCCCCCGACACATGGCAATATCCATGATCGCCCGTCCTCGTCCGCTTCCCGCCGAACTCGAATCCCTCGCCACACTGCTCGTCCTCATGCTGCTGACCCGTCTGGGCCTAGACCCGATGCAGCGTCATCTCCCGTTCCTCCCGCTGCTCGACGCCTTCGGCAACGTCGCGCAATGGACCTTCTCGATCAACCTCGTCTATCTCAGCGGCTGCGCCCTCGTCCTTTCCCGACGATTTATCCAACTCGGCTGCCTCCTCGCGGGCAGCGCTCTTCTCCTCCGCGTCCTCGCCAACATGCCGCTCTTTAGTAACGTCCGCTTTCTAGATGGCCTCATGCTCCTGCTCATCGCCCTCTACGTCCCGGCCCGCGGGCTTCTCTTCCTGCGCGGTCAGTACCTCCTGCTCTACCTCGGCGCTGCTCTCAACAAAGCCCTCGATCCCGATTGGTGGAACGGCCGCTTCATCGCCGCCACCCTCGATTTTCATGTCAGCCCCTCGCTCGCTCGCCTCCTCGAACCGGCCACCGCCCTCGGCGGCCTCGGCTCCATGGCCGCCGAATCCTCCATCCTCGTTCTCCTGCTCTTCCCCCGCCTGCGCCCTTGGGGCCTCTCCCTGCTCCTCCTCTTTCACACCTTCCTCCTGGTCCTCTTGCACGAAGACTTTGGCACGTTCTATTACACCCTCGGCCTCGCCGGCCCCCTCCTTTTTCTCGAATGGCCCCGCCCCCTCGCCATCACCGTCCCTGCTTCCTGGCTGCTCTTCCTCCCCCGCTACTCCGTCTTTCAGGTCTTCCGCGATGCACCCACCTCCCTCGGCCCCACCCGCATCGATTTCCCCCACGGCAGCGCCACCGGCCCCCAAGCCCTCCTCTTTCTCGCACTCTCTAGCCTTCCCGTTCTCGCCATCTCGTTCACTTGCATCCCTCTCATTAGCCGGTACCGGCCTACCCGCCTCCGCGATCTCGCCCTCCTAGTACTAGCCCTTACCAGTGTGGGAGTAACGTTCTCTATCCGACGAGCACTTACTCGGGTACGCTAAAAGTATGTCCGCAACTCGAAAGCGAATTGGAGTTTTAACCCAGTAGTGCCAATCGTCGTC
>JAPKZA010000416.1:10261-15706 GCA_026394015.1 Acidobacteriota bacterium | reverse complement strand
GAGGCGCCCCAGTCGAGGGCTTCGACGATTTCGTGATAGAGCGCTTCGCTGTGGCCGACGGAGGGGATGACGCCCTGGCGGCGGAGCGCTTCAATGAGGGGCCGCGCGCCGGGGAGTTCCGGGGCGAGGGTCATGGTGGCCAGCGGGCCGTGTTCGAGGAGTTCGCGCCACTCGGCTTCGACGGGAGGACGGACGAATTCGGGGAGATGGCAGCCGCGTTTGGACTGGCAGAGGTAGGGGCCTTCGATGTGGGCGCCGAGGGCGCGGGCGGTAGTTTGGGGTCCGGAACGGTAGGCGTTGATGGCTTCGAGGCAGGCGATGATTTCGGGGTGGGAGGCGGTGGCGGTGGTAGGGCAGAGGGCGGTGACGCCGTGCCGGGCGTGGTAAGCGAAGACTTTGTTAAGGTCTTCGGGGGTCGCGTCCATGAAGTCGGAACCGGCCGCGCCGTGGACGTGGATATCGATGAAGCCGGGGGAGACATGGAGGCCGGTCGCGTCGATTACGGTGCAATCGGGGGGGATTTCGGCCCAGGGGCCGGCGTAGGTGATGCGGCCGGCTTCCGCGAGGACGAGCGAATCGGGGACGGGGCCGGAGTCGGTGATCAGGGTGCCGTGGACGAAGGCTAGGCGGTTAGGCAAGAGGGCGCATCTCCACCACGAGTGTACGATCTTCGAGGCGGGCGCGGGCGGGTTGGAGAGCAACCATGGAGGTGGGCAGGCCGACGTGGCGGCGAAGGGTGCCGATTTCGACGACGAGTTCGTCGCCCTTTTTGAAGAGGCCGATTTCGCCTTTGATGGCGAAGGGGAGCAGGAGGCGGACTTCGTTTTTGCCGAAGGAGTAGGGGCGTTCTTCGCGAGTGACGAGGGCGGGATCCTCGCCAGTGCTATAGAGCACTTCGGCAAGGCGTTCGAGACGCTCGATGCCCATGACCTCTTCGTTAAACAGGGGAGCGAAGCGGAGGGGGATGGGATCGAAGTAGGCCTTCATTTCGTCGATGATGCCGGTTTGGGCTTCGCGCCAGGCTTTGAAGAAGCCGTCGGCTTCGGGGGGGAGGACGCGGTTGACGATGATGTTGTCGACGATGAGGCCGTGGAGGGAGAAGTAGACGAAGGCGCGTTGGGTTTCGCGCATGACCATGCGTTCGGCGTTGGAGACGAGGCGGACGGAGGTGACTTGCGGGTCTTCGAGCACGTTTTCGATGCCTTGGATGCGGCCAAAGAGTTCGAGAACGTTGTCAAAGTAGGAGTCGGTGGGGAGTTCGACGGGGGAGAGGCGATTGGCGAGGGGGCGGATGACTTTGAGGACGTTGCGTTCGACGGTGAAGACATGCTTCATGTACCAGTCGAGGGTGGTGGGCATGGCGACGAAGCGGAGGCTTTCGGCGGTGGGGGCGCAGTCGAGGACGATGACGTCGTAGGTCTTTTCGCGGCGGTATTGGTTGACGTACATCATGGCGGACAGCTCCTCCATGCCGGGGAGGATGGCCATCTCCTCGGCTTCGACGTCGCCGAGGCCGGAGGTGCGGAGGAGGCTGGTGAGGTAGGTGGAAACTTGGCGCCAGTGGCGTTTGATTTCGAGTTGGATGTTGACTTCCTGGACGTCGAGGTTGGGTTTGACGGAGAAGGGGTCGGCGGTGCGGGCGTCGAAGAGGGAGGTTTTGAGGGCGAAGGAGTCGGCGAGGGAATGGGCGGGGTCGACGCTCATGACGAGGGTTTTGTAGCCCAGTTTGGCGAGGTGGAGGCCAGTGGCGGCGGCGACGGAGGTTTTGCCGACGCCCCCTTTGCCACTGTAGAGGAGGATGCGCATTTCGTTAACCTTTGCTGCGAACGGTGCCAAGGCCGCCATCGACGCCGAAGGTTTGGCCGGTGATCCAGGCGTTGGCGGGATCGAGGAGGAAGGCGATCATGTTGGCGACGTCCTGCGCGGCGCCGAGGCGGCCGAGGGCGTGCATGGCGGTGGAGGTTTTGGCACTCGCTTCGTTCGCGATGATGCGCGCGGTGAGGGGGGTATCGGTGAGGCCGGGGGCGACGCAGTTGATGCGGATATTTCGGGGGGCGTAGGTGGCGGCGGCCGAGAGGGTGAGGCCGATGATGCCGGCTTTGGCGGCGGCGATGGCTTCGTGGTTTTGGAGGCCGAGACGGGCCGCCGCGGAAGAGACGAGGACGACCGAGCCCCCCGTCGCCATCATGGTTTTGACGGCCCCGCGGAGAATGTAAAAGGCCGAATCCAGATTGGTGCGGAGGACGGCGGACCATTCGTCATCGGTGGTGATATGAGCGGGTTTCAGGAGCAGGGAGCCGACGCAGTTGACGACACCGTCGACCGGGCCAGCTTCGGCGAAGGCTTCGGCGACCTCGGCCGAGGATGTGGCATCCGCGAGGAGGGGCGGCGTGCCGAGGGCGCAGGAGAGGAGGGCGAGTTTTTGGGGATCGCGGGCGCTGGCGATGACGCGGTGGCCGCGGGCGAGGAGGGTATGGGCGAGGGCGGAACCGATGCCGCCGGTGGCACCGAAGATGAGATAGGTCACAATGCTTCCTCTGTTAGTTCGACGGGTTTCTGACGGTTGAGATTTTTGATCTGGAGGAGCATGCGGGGGTTTTTCGCCAGCTTTTCCTGGTGCTTTTCAAGATACTGCCAGTACATGGTGGTGAAGGGACAGGCGTCATCTCCATCGCGCTTCGCCGGGTCGTAGCGACAGCCGGAACAGTAATTCGACATTCTATCGATGTACTTCCCGGAGGCGACGTAGGGCTTAGAGGCCATGATGCCGCCGTCGGCATACTGGCTCATACCGAGCGTGTTGGGGAGTTCTACCCATTCGACGGCGTCGACATAGACGGCAAGGTACCACTCATGGACTTGCTTGGGATCGATGCCGGCGAGGAGGCAGTAGAGTCCGGTGACCATGAGGCGTTGGATATGGTGGGCGTAGCCGTAGTCGAGGGTTTGGCGGAGGGTATGCTTGAGGCAATTCATCTCCGTCTTGCCGGTCCAGAACCATTTAGGGAGGGGTTCGGTCGCGCCCATCTCGTTGCGGTCTTGGTAGTCTGGCATATAGTGCCAGTAGATGCCGCGGACATATTCGCGCCAGCCGATGATTTGGCGGATAAAGCCTTCGGCTTGGGGGAGGGTGACGCTTCCGGCGTGGTAGGCCGCTTCGGCGGCGGCTACGACTTGGCGAGGATTCAGCAGTTTCAGGTTCATTGCTGCCGAGAGGCGCGAATGATAGAGCCAGGGTTCTGCTGTCCACATGGCGTCCTGGTACTGGCCGAAGTGGGGGAGCCGGTGTTTGATGAAGTCGGCGAGAGCCTCTTCGGCTTGCTCAGCGGTGACGGGCCAGTCAAAATTTTCGAGCGAACCAGGGTGGCGGGGGAAGCGGAATTCGACGAGTTCGAGGATGAATTTGGTGGTGCGGTCGATTTCGAATTGGAGCGGAGCCTTCAGTTTGCCGGGGCCGGATTTGGGGAGACTGCCGCGATTTTCGGTGTCGAAATTCCACTTGCCACCGAGGGGGTCCTTGCCTTCGAGGAGAACATTGTGTTTGCGCCGCATTTCGCGATAGAAGAACTCCATGCGGAGTTGCTTGCGGTCGGCAGCCCAGGATTGGAACTCCTCGGTGGGGCAAAAGAAGGTTCGGTCGGGGCGGACTTCAAGAGGGGCGTTGGCTTTCTTGGCGGCGAGTTTAAGTTCGGCGAGGACGCGGTAGTCGCCGGGTTCGACGAGAATGAGCTTGGCGGGACGGAACTGTTGGACGGATTTGATCAACTCTTTGCGCAAAGAGTGGGAGTTGGAGAAATCGTCGAGGCGGCGATAGTAGACGCAGTAACCCTTCTGGGTGAGGCGCTGTTCGAAGTGGCGCATTGCCGACAGGAAAAGCGAAATTCGGGCTTTGTGGGACCAGACATGCGTTGCCTCTTCGGCTGCTTCGGCCATCCAAACGGCATCTTTATTGCGGTCGAAGCCGTCAAACGCAGCCGAGTCGTCGTTGAGTTGATCGCCCAAGACGATGACCAGATTGCGCATAGATTTAAGGATGCAGCCGAATCGGGAAAAGCGATAAAGTTTTCAGGTGACCACTCATTTGCGCTGGGGCGTACTCAGCACCTCTAAATTCTTTTCGACGAAGGTATTGCCCGCATTTGCGGGTTGTGAAGTCGCTCGACTGGAGGCGATCGCGAGCCGAAACCCGGAGAAGGCGAAACTGCTGGGGATTGAGAGGGTTTTCAATAGTTATGAGGCGCTGCTGGCGGACGCTTCGATTGACGCGGTGTATATTCCGCTGCCGAACCACTTGCATGTGGAATGGGCGATGAAGGCGGCGCGGGCGGGCAAGCATGTGCTGTGTGAGAAGCCGTTGTCGGTGACGGTGGCAGAGGCCGAGCAGTTGATGGCCGTTCAGCGGGAGACCGGGGTGCAAGTCGGCGAGGCGTTCATGGTGGCGACGCATCCGCAATGGTTACTGGCGCGGCAGTGGGTGCGGGAGGGCAAGATCGGAGAGTTGCGGGCGATTCAGGGTTTCTTCAGCTATACGAACGTGGACCCGAATAACATACGGAACAAGGCGGATTTTGGTGGGGGGGCTTTGATGGATATTGGTTGTTACCCGATTTTCACTTCGCGGTTTATCGCCGAGCGGGAGCCGGTGCGGGTGTTGGGTTTGGTTGAGCGGGATGCGACGTTTGGGACGGATCGGTTGACGACGGCTGTGCTGGACTTTGCGGGATGCCAGGCGACGTTTACCTGCTCGACGCAGTTGTTTCCTTATCAAAAGATGCATTTTTACGGGACGACGGGGCATATTGAGATTGAGATTCCGTTCAACGCCCCGCCCGACAAGCCGTCTCGGATTTTCTTAAACGGGGAGGCGGCGGAGTTGCCGGTGCTGGATCAATACACGGTGGAGTTTGACGAGTTTTCGCGAGCGGTGTTGGAGGGGAGAACGGTGGCGGTGCCGGTGGAGACGGCGGTGGGGCATATGCGGGTGATTGAGGGGGTGTTTCGGTCGGCGGTCGAGGGGGGGTGGATAACGCTGTGAGCCCTAAGGCGAAGTTGCTGTGGCTGGGGTTGGGGGCGGGGCCGGCGTACGCGGTGGTGGCGCTGTTTGCGTTACGCGTGTTGAAGATTGGAGCGATTCAGTTCGGGGTGTTTAGTGTGATCGTGGCGTGCGGGTTTGGGTTTTGGTTGGCGACGGTGGCAAGGGAATATGCGGAGGAGCCGAAGCCGTTGACGGACGAGGAGAAGAAGGCGGGGGAAGAGGCGATGGAGCGGTTGATGGCGCGGAAGAAAAAGCGGTAATCTGAGGGGATGGTGACGCAGGAGACGTTGGTTTCAGAAGCGGAGTATTTGGCTTATCGAGGCAAGCCGAATTGTGAGTATGTGGATGGGGTGATGGTTCCGAAGGCGATGGGGACACGCAAGCACGCGAGGATTCAAGGGCGACTTTTT
>JAPKZA010000416.1:0-10223 GCA_026394015.1 Acidobacteriota bacterium | reverse complement strand
GCTGCGGGAGGGGAAATTTCTAGTTCCCGACATCGCGGTGCAACGGTTAGATGCGATTCAGGATCCCTATCCGGAACTGCCAATTTACTTGTGCGTTGAGATTCTTTCGCCGGGCGACCGGCTGGGTGAGACCCTGGCCAAGGGCGAGGCGTACCACGACTGGGGCGTTCCGTATTTCTGGGTTGTTGACCCGGAGACGCGGCAGGCTTGGAGCTATGCCAATGGCGAGTTTCCGAAAGAGGTTCCTGCGGATGGCGAATTGACGGCGGGCGAGATTTCGATTTCGATGGTCAAGATTTTTTCGGTGCTCTAGTGCGCTATCTGCTCCTGTTCCCTGCCCTGCTGCTGGTTCCCTGCCCTGCTGCTGGCGCAGGCCGATTTGTTTGAGCAGGGGAATCAGCTTCTCCAACGAGGGCAATTGGCGGGGGCGGAGCAGGCGTATCGGACGCATTTGAAGACGCATCCGGCACACGTGGAAGCGCTGGCGAATCTGGGGGCGGTGCTGAGCCGGCGGGAGGAGTTCGGGGAGGCCGTCGTGCAATACCGGAAGGCGCTGCAACTGCGGCCGTCGCTGGCTCCGCTGCATCTGAATTTGGGGCTCGCTTACTTCAAGACACAGCAGTGGGGGCCGGCGGTGGGGGAGTTCGACGCGTTTCTGAAGACGCAATCCGGGCATCGGCAAACGATGCAACTGCGGGCGTTGGCCTTGCTGGAGCTGGAACGGCACCCAGAGGCGGCGGCGGCGTTTGAAGGACTTATGCCGAGCGCCGACCCGACAGTTCCGCTTGGGCTGGCTACGGCGTATTTGCGGAGCAATCGGGCGGCGGAGGCGCAGAAGCTTTTGGTGCCGTTGATGGAGCAGGCCAAGAGCCCGGAGTTGCTGTTGGCAATGGGGCAGGCGCTGCTGGTCGAGGAGCGATTCGACGAGGCGCTGGAGACTCTGCTGCAGGCGCGCGCGTTGCGGCCGAAGCTGCCGACGTTGGCGTTGCATTTGGGGGCGGTGTACTGGCGGAAGAAGGAAGTCGATAAGGCTCTGGCGGAGTGGCGGACGGAGTTAGAGACGACGCCGGAGAGCGTGCAGGGGATGTTTACCCTGGGGGCGGCGCTGGCGATGGCGAATCGGGACAAGGTGGAGGCGGAGCGGTTGCTGCGGGAGGCGCTACGGCGGAAGCCGAAACACGCGCGGGCGAACTACCAGTTGGCTAAACTGGTGTGGCAGAAGAGCAAGAATCCGGAGGCGGTGGTTTGGCTCGAACGAGCGATTGGAGCGGATGGGGAGTATCGCGAGGCGCACTACCTGCTGGCGACTGTTTACCAGGCGCTGGGCCGGAAGGCCGAGGCCGCGCGGGAGTTCGCCGCGGTAAAGCGGCTTTCGGCCAAAGAGCTCGCTACGCAGCAGGATTTATTTTCGGAGTCGCAGTAGCGTTCGGGTGCGCGCCGTGTCATAAGGACAAGACGGGGGGGCTGCATCCGCAGGCTTTGCGAGCGTACGATGGGGTGGGATTTGCGGGGAAGACGCTACGGGAGAAGGGCGGGGTGACCTATGCCTACACGGACAAGGGCGTGACGATTACGCAGAGCGGGCAGAAGACGGAGGCGGTGATTCAGTGGATGTTCGGAGCCGGGCACCAGGCGAAGACGCCGGTGCTGGAGGTGAACGGGGAGTGGGTGGAGCACCGGGTGAGTTGGTACGCGGCGCCGAATAAGCTGAGTTTGACGCCGGGGCATTCGTTTGGGACGCCGGCGGATGGGGAGGCGGCTCTTGGGGTGGTGCAGTCGAAGGGGAACGCCGAGCGGTGTTTTGGATGCCACCGGACGGGCGAGACACCGGGGGTGCAGTGCGGGGCCTGTCATGACGCGAAGGCGGCGCATCCGGCGAAGGCGAGCCGGGAAGTAGCGCTATGCGCGGGATGCCATCGGGCTCCGAACCCGACGGCGGCTTCAGCGACGCCGGAGATGGACGACCCGATGAGCGTGCGGTTTGCACCGGTGGGGTTGCAGGCGAGCAAGTGCTTTACTTCGGGGAAGCTGACTTGTGTGAGTTGTCATGATCCGCATCGGCCGGTAAGTGCGAATGTGGACGCGGTATGTAAGAACTGCCATGCGAAGGCTGAGCCCGCGGGGTGTGCGGGATGCCACATGCCGAAGGCAAGCCCGACGCCGTTTTTAACGTTTACCGATCACCGGATTCGTTAGCAGGTCGTAGCGAAGGTCGACTTTGTCGAAGCCGTGGCGGTAGCCTTGGGGCCAGTAGGCGATGCGGTCGAAGCCGCAGTGTTCGAAGAACGGGGCGATGGGAGGGGTGGTATCGACGGTGACGTAGCGGGGGGCGTTCTTGGCGGCGGCGATTTTGGCGAGCCGGTATTCGAGGAGGCGGCGACCGAAGCCGCGGCCGTGGTGGTCGCGATGGACCATGCCGAAGACGAGATAGGCGATGTTATGGAAGTCGTCAATTTCGAAGCCGCCGAAGCCGAGGACGGCGTCGTGGTCGGTGAGGACGTAAAGGGGGCAGCAGAGGTCGTGGAGGGTCTGTTTGAGCCAGGCCTCTTCGGCGGGGGCGAAGTAATCCGGCACGTTGCTGCGGAAGACGGTGAGGACGGCGGAAAGATCGGAGGGGCGATAGCGACGGAATCGAATCACCCCTCCATGTTAGTTGAAGTTAGAAGTAGAACTTCGCCGCGAGTTGGATAAACCGGGGATCGCGAGCGCCGGTGACGGCGCCGAAACCGAACCGGCCACCACCGCCGCCCAACGCCGTGGGCAGATTGGTGATCGCCCCCGTGGTCGGGTTGAACTGCGCGGTACGGTTGAAGTCCGTAAATTGCGTGTGATTCGGGGCGTTAAACATTTCGACCCGAAGTTGGAGGAAACGTTTTTCGTTGCCCATAGGGAAGTTTTTGAAGACCGAGAGGTCGAGGTTGTTGACCCCGGGCCGACGGACGATGCGTTGGGCGGATTCGAGACCCTGGCTGCCGACCTGAGGGGGGGCGAAGACCGAGGTATCGAGGTAGCGGAGATCGGTGCGGTCACCGATGGGGAGAATGGGGTTGCCGGTAACGCGGACCCGGGGGCCGACCGACTCCGAGCCGGTATAGACGCGGTTGAGTTCGCCGCCGATGCCGGAGAAGGAGACGCCGATGTTGGCCGGTTGGCCACCGATGAGCGACATCAAGCCGGAGACTTGCCATCCGCCGAAGACGCTGCGACCGACCGCGTTGTTGAGCGGGGTGAAGGACTTGGCGAGGCTGGGGACATCGTAGATGAAGTTGATGACGGCCATGTGGGGGACGTCTTGATCGAGGTAGCTGTAGTTAGCGGTGCGGTAGTTCGTCGGATGGAGGCGGTCGCCGTCACCCGAGGAGATGCCGAGAGCTTTGGACCAGGTATAGGCGACTCCGTACTGGAGGCCCTTGCCGGAGTTTTTGTTGAGGCTGACTTGGAGGGACTGGTAGTTCGAGAAGCCGCCGAATGTGGTGACGACCGCTTCTCCATGGCCAAGGTAAGGCCGATAGAGATTCACGGGGAGAGCGGTGCGGCCATCGAAGGAGGTCGCAGCCAGGTTAGCCGCCTGGGGGTTCTGGTTCTGGCGTTGCCAGGCAGAGCCGAAGGGCATGGCGTTGAAGTCGTAAGTGGAGAGTAAGTGGTTGGCGACGTTGGCGACGTAGCCGACTTCGAGCGCAACGGTTTGGCCGAGTTGGCGCTGGACGGTGAAGTTCCACTGGTAGGTGGAGGGGACGTGGCCGTTTTGGTCAAAGCCGCGGACGTTGTTCGGGAAGAAGGTGCCGGAGAGGCTGCCGAGTTGGGCCAAACTGCCGAAGAAGTAGGTGGGCCGGATGGTGGACGGGGTGTTGGGCAGCATGTCGAAGACTGGGTTGCCCTGGAAGCGGTCGTAGAAGATGCCGAAGCCCGCGCGGACGACGGTTTTCTGGTCCAGTTGATAGGCGAGGCCGAGGCGGGGCGCATAGTGGATGCCGCGGTTGTTGAGCAGGCCCTTTGGATAGGAGGAAGAGCTGGAGAGGCCCATACCGTTGGCGTAGAGGCCGTTACCGGCGAAGCCCTTGCCGTTGTTGATGATCGAGCCGACGAGGGCGTTAGGGACGGTCGCGCCGGTGATTGGATTACGCCCGACATTGACGCCGTCGACACGATCCGGCAGGATAAGCTGGGCGCGGCTGCCGTTGTCATAGAGGCCCGGGTTGAACGACGACGTGTTCAGGCCTGCGTCGTACTGCGGCTGGATCCAATAGAAACGGATGCCGTAGTCGAGGGTGAGCTTCTTGTTGATGCGCCAGTTATCCTGCGCGAACCATTCGACGTTCCAGGAACGGTATTGACCGTTGAGGACCTTGTCGGACTGGGCGAGCCGGTCGAAGTTGCCGAGGAGCGCGTTCGAGAAGGCCCAGTTGGTATCGCCGGGGTTTTGGGAGTTCCGGTCGAACCAGATATCGCCGTTGACGGAGGTGAAGGCGGTTTGGTCCTTGCGGCTCTTATGGAGATAGATCCCGAACTTCATGGTGTGGGCGCCTTTGACTTTGGTGACGTTGTCGGTGATGTCGAAGGTGTTGTTGAAGTTACGGAAGGGGGTTCCGTTGAAGGTGGTGACGGGAGCGTTGGGAACGCCGCCGTAGCGCCAGTTCTGGACGAGGCCGAGGGTGTCGCCGTTGAAGGGCATTTTGTATTCGAGGCCGAGCTTGGCGCGGTCGAAGGTCTTGTCGACGGGGTCGATGTTCAAGACGTTTTTCGAGGAGCCGAAGATGAACTCGTTGGTGAGGGTGGGATTGATGGTGGTGGTGAGGTTATTGACCCAGCTCCAACCGGGGTTGCCGAAGTTCATGGGGGCGAAGGGAATGTTGTAGTCAGCGTTCCATTGGCCATAGGCGCGATCCTGCTCGGACTTGGTTTTGATGAAGCGGGAGTAGAAGCGCCATTTGTCATTGATGTTGTAGTCGCCACGATAGATGTTTTCGCGGCGGGGGAAGGTGTCCGAGACCTGGGTCAAGTAGTTGAACTGAGGGTCAATGGGGACGTTGGGCTGGGGGTAGAAGTTGAGGATCTTCTGGCCGTCGCGGCTGATGCGGGAGGCAGGGATGATGTTGCCGGGGAAGCAGCCGCCGCCGCCGGTGTTGGTGGCGCAAGGGAGGTTGCTGAGTGGATCGCGGATGAAGACGGGTCGACCGTCGCCTTCGGTGGTGCGGGAGAAATCGCCACTGCGTTGGGCGGCGGTGGGGACGGTGACACTACGGAGCGCGTTGGGCGAGAGGCGGTTCTGCCACTCGATGCCGATGAAGAAGAAGAGTTTGTCGCGGTTGGCGTTGATCTTCGGGATGTAGGCGGGGCCACCGATGTTGAAGCCGGCGGTGTTGTCGCGGAAGAGTTGGCGGGAACGGCCTTCGACGTTGTTGCGCCAGTTGTTAGCGTTGAGGCCTTCGTGGCGGTGGAAGATATAGCCGGTGCCGTGGAGATCGCGGGAGCCGGACTTGGTAACTACGCTGATAGAAGCGCCGGACGAGCGGCCGTATTCGGCAGGCTGGGAGTTCGTCAGCATTTTGAACTCAGCGATCTGGTCGATGTTCATGGTGGCGAGTTGGCCACCGTTGGAGCCGGTGTCGATGTTGGTGACGCCGTCGACCATGAGGTTGTTCTGGTTGTTGCGATTTCCGTTAACGGAACCGCCGACGCCGCCGTTGGGGACGACACCAGGGACGGTGCGGGTGAGGTCGAGGAAGGACCGACCGTTGAGGGCGAGGTTGATGACCTGATTGCCGGTGAGGACGCCGCCTTTTTCCGCGCTGCGGGTTTGGAGGATGACGCCGGAGGCTTCGACGGTGATGGACTCGGTCATGGCTCCGACGGCGAGGGTGAAGTCCGGGAGATCGAGACGATCGTTGGCGGAGACGCGGATTTCAGTACGTTCGATTTTGCGGAAACCCGTCGCTTCAATGGAGACTTTGTAGACGGATGGCTTTAGTGGATTGAAGAAGAAGATGCCTTCTTGATTTGTCTTCACTTCGCGATTGTCGCCTTGCGCGACATCGGTGAGGGTTACTTTGGCGCCGAAAACAACAGCGCCTTGGCTGTCTTTGACGGTGCCGCGGATGGAACCCGACGACTGTTGACCCAGAGCGATGGCGCTGAGTGAGACCAGAGCGAGGAGCGAGCGCAGTACGGAACTGCGAAGCGCACGTTGCTTCATAAGTTGGATACCCCTTAGTTTCGAGTTTCCAATTATTAACAAGATTTTACGTTGTTAACAAACGGATTGGAGATACTGTAACGGTGCTGCATTTGGATGTCAATCGGGTCACGAGGCGGGGACTATTGGGGTTAGCGGGAGGTCTGATGGCGGCGGTGCCGAAGGTTGAAATCAAAGATTTCACGTTGTGGCCGGTGCGGGCGACGGCGCGAACGGTTTGGTTGGTCGTGCAGGTGCGGACTTTGCAGGGAATATCGGGGTTGGGGGAGGCTTCGGACGCGTTTGGATTTGCGGCGACGACGGCGGCGCAGGGGCGCGAGATGGAGGCGATGCTGGGGCGGTTTGTGGGCTTGATGGTGGGGCGATCCCCACTAGAAATTAATGTATTTCGGAAGATGGGGGAGCCGTTGGCGCGGAGTGGGGGGTTGGTGGCGGCGACGGCGTACAGCGCTGTGGAGCAGGCGTTGTGGGATTTGGCGGGGCAGGCATTGGGGGTGCCGACGGCGACGTTGTTCGGGGGGGCGTTGCGGGCTCGGATGCCGGTGTATGCGAATATTAACCGGGCGACAACGGAGAGGACGCCAGCGGGGTTTGCCGCGACGGCGAAGCGTGCGGCGGGGGAGGGGTTTCGGGCGGTGAAGGCGGCGCCGTGGGACGGGTACCCGAAGGTGACGGCTGAGGAGGGGATCGCTTGCACAGAGGCGATACGAATGGCGGTGGGAAGCGGAGTAGACGTGATGGTGGACTGCCACAGCTTGTTCAGCGTGGCGGAGGCGGTGCGGGTGGCACGGCGGTTGGAGGGGGTGAAGTTGCGCTGGTACGAGGAGCCGGTGGCCCCGGAGAAGGTGGCGGAGACGGTGGCGATTGGGAAGCAGATCCAGCAGCCGATGGCGGGGGGCGAGATGTTGTTTGGAGTGGACGGGTTTGCTCCGTTATGCCGGGAGCATTCGGTGGCGGTGATCATGCCGGACGTGAAGCACTGCGGAGGGATGTTGGCGTTGACGCATATCGCGGCGATGGCGGCGGGTTACGGGGTATCGGTGGCGCCCCATAATCCGAGCGGGCCGGTTTCGACGGCGGCGACGGCGCAGGCGGCGGCTGGGTTGAGCAACTGCGAGATTTTGGAGATGCAGTGGGGGGAGGTGGGGTGGCGCGGAGAGTTGGTAGCGCCGACGGAGCGGTTTGTAAAAGGGGAGATCGTTTTGGGGGAACGGGCGGGGTTGGGGATTGGTTGGAACGAGGAGCTGGCGCGGCGGAACCGATTGTAAAGGCTCCGCCGCGCGGTTGAGGTTAGCGTTGAATGCGGGCTGAACCACCGGCCGCCAAGGAGCGGACCTGTTCGACGGAGGCCATGGTGGTGTCTCCGGGAAAGGTGGTGAGAAGGGCGCCATGGGCCCAGCCGAGCCGGACGCAGGCATCGGGTTCTTCGCCCGAGAGCATGCCGAAGATGAGCCCGGCGGCGAAGCCGTCACCGCCACCGACGCGGTCGACGACGTCGAGTTCGCAGGTGGGGGAGACGTAGGTTTTGCCGTCGATCCAGGCGACCGCGCCCCAACTGTGCCGATTGGTGGAGTGCACTTCGCGGAGGGTGGTGGCGACGACTTTGACCTGGGGATGCTGAGCGCGAACCTGGTCGATCATGCCGAAGAAGGCAGACGGATCGAGCTTGGAAGCGGCGGCGACTTCGGGGCCGGGGATGCCGAGACCGAGTTGGAGATCCTCTTCGTTGCCGATGATGACGTCGACGTTGTCGACGATGCGGCTAATGACTTCGAGGGCGCGCTCGTGGCCACCGAGGATGTTCCAGAGTTTGGCGCGGTAGTTAAGATCGAGCGAGACGATGGCCCCGGCGGCTTTGGCCGCTTTCATGCCTTCGATGATCACTTCGGGAGTCGTTTTCGACAGAGCCGCGAAGATGCCGCCGCTATGGAACCAGCGGACGCCGCCGCTGAAGATTTCGTCCCAGTTGAAATCGCCGGGTTTCAATTGTGCGGCGGCTTCGTTGGAACGGTTGTAAAACACCACGGGGGCGCGCATACCTTGGCCGCGGTCGCTATAGACAGTGGCGATGTTGGGGCCGTGGACGCCATCGTGCTTGAAGCGCTTATAGAAGGGCTTGACGCCCATCGCTTTGACGCGTTCGGCGATCAGTTCGCCAATGGGGTAGTCGACCATGGCAGAGACGACACCCGTGCGCAGGCCGAAGCAGTCGGCGAGGTTGGCGGCGACGTTAAACTCTCCGCCACTGACATGGATGTGGCATTCGGTTGCCTTGCGGAAGGGAATGACACCGGGGTCGAGCCGATGAATGAGGGCACCGAGCGCTACGAAGTCCAGGGCAGCGTCGGGACGAATAGGGAGACCGTATTTCATAAACGTCCCCCTAGTGTATAACGACCGGCCGCCGATGGCCGCAAAAAGCTAACGGACCGCAATGGTGCATTGGATCGGCGCACCGCCGCTGCTATTCGAGTTACTGGGAATGCCGAGGTGCAGGATGGCGACAACGACATTATTCCCGGGGGGGACGGTCTCCGGAACCTTGATATTGATTTGCCAAACCCCGACGAACCCGGGAGCAAGACCGGAAAACTGCACTTCGGCATCGCCCGTGTTGACGATCACGCGGGGGCGAACGGGGGTGGAAATCAAACGGGTGGTCGGGGCTGGTTCGCCATCGGGAGGAGCATCGGGGAGGAAGCCCTGGCCGCTGGCATAGAGCTGGATGACCCTTCCGCGTCCGACAGGGTTAGCGGCCGAGTTGATCGTGTTGTCCTCATTCAAGGCGGCAATTTGCCCGCGCCCATTTTGCGTGGTGGTGAAGAAGCCGGGGGTCGCCGTGGCGGCCTGCAGGGTCGAGCTGGCAAGAATCTGGCCCGTTGACTGGCGTTGGACGACAATGTCCATCGGTCCGGAGGTGGGCGAAGCCATGGGGACGTAGAAATTAATCAGAGTGGGCGAAAGGAAGTAGAGCGGCGCGGGCCGTCCATCGACGAGCACTTCCACGTCGCCAAGGACTTTCGCGATGGGGTTGCTGGAGAACGTGAGCGTCTCCTCGCTGAAGCGAATTCCGATGGGGGCCATGGTGGCGACCAAGCCGGGAGACAGATCTCGGTTCAGATAGTGAGCGGCGCTTAAGGCGACCAAACGGGGATAGTGGAAGGCCAAGCGATTAGTGCCATCGGCGATGACGAGATTATCGAACGGATCGAGAGCGACGGCAACCGGGAACGGAGAATCGAGGCGATAGGTAGCGAGCGGGTTTAGGATCAGAGTGTCAAAACGGGGGTAGCGAATGATGCGATTATTCTGACCGTCGGCGACCCAAATTTCGCCGGTGCGGGCGCTGATGGCGACGCCTTGGGGATTCCGCAGGTTGTCGTTCAAGCTGAGTGTTTCGCGCAAGACTTGGACCGGAGCGGGATCGTTGGCAGCGTTTATGACGCGATCGAAGATGACGATGCGACTCTTGCCCATGTCGCAAACGTAGACGCGGTCATCGGTATCGATGGCGATGTGGCCGGGGACGTTAAACCGATTGTCGGCGTCGACGGTAGCGACCGAGACGAAGTCGCGCTGGCCAAATACCGTGGCCGCAGCTTGACCGTTCGTAAAATCACCCGAACCGATGGGACGCCGAAACAGAAGGAGTCGATTCAGGGTCGAGTCGGAGACCATGAGATGACCTTCCGCGGTCAAGGCCAATCCGTACGGGGACCGCATATTGGTGCGGGTCGCGTCCGTAAGCTTGATATTGAAACCGCTTTGGCCGAGAACCAAATTGGCTCGCTGTTGGCGATCTTTCGGTTGATCGAAGGGGCGGGCAAAGCGGAGGGCGCGTCCATTACCGGTATCGGCCACCCAAAGGTTCCCCTGAGCATCGGTAATGACGCCGGTAGGATTAAACAGACCGGTATCGTTGAGAATATCGGGATCGTTGTTCGGAGAATTCACAATTCCCGAGAAGCGATCGGCCTGGCCGATGATGATATCGGCCAGATCGCCCGGTTTTACGGTAAGGGCGTTGGCG
>JAPKZA010000032.1 GCA_026394015.1 Acidobacteriota bacterium | reverse complement strand
TGCATGGGCATCCTGAGGAGCTTCTCGTCTGTGTCCTCTCGCGCGAGCTTGGGGTGCCGGTGAAGTGGGCAGATACGAGAGAAGAGTGCCTTCAGGTCGGTGCTCGAGAACAAACCCACCGCTACCGAGTTGGATTCTCAGCAGCTGGTCGTGTCACGGCGTTGGAAATCGACATGATGGGAAACATTGGGGCATTGTCTGCCCTCTCGAGTTGGGACATGGTGCCGGTCGCAGCACTGACGTATCCCACGGCATACGCGATTGAGCACTGCAGCATCCGTTATCGAGCGGTGACGACGAACAAGGCGCCGTGGAATGGTGCGCGCGGCTATGGGAAAGAATCGACCAACCTGACGATGGAACGCATCATGGACCGGGTTGCCCGTGTGGTTGGTCTAGATCCGGTCGAGGTGAGAAAGATCAACTTCATTCCCGACGATGCTTTTCCGTATCAGACTGCTATCGGACTGGTTGTAGATTCGGGTCGCTATTCGGATGCGCTGGACGGTGCGCTCTCGCTGTTGGACTACGAGGCGGCGCGGGCGAGGCAGTCGGAGCTTCGTGCACAGGGCCGATTCGTGGGCATTGGAATCGCGTATGAATTGACACCTGAGGGCGCCGACATTCCCAACACGGTCACGAGTGGCTTTGATACGAGCACTGTTCGGGTTGGCCCGGCCGGCGATGTATCCGTCTTGACCGGCGTCACGACTCCAGGTGGCGGCAACGAAACGGGTATTGCTCAGATTGTGGCCGCCGAGTTAGGTGTTGAGGCCTCTGCAATTCGGGTTGTTCAGGGTGACACAGACACCTGTCCATACGGATTTGGCAACTACAGTGGCCGCAGCATGCTTACTGGTGGCGGCGCATCCCTGTTGGCAGCGCGCGATGTTCGAGAGCGGATTCTGCGCGTCGGCAGCAGCATGCTTGACGTCCCGTTTGAGGGTCTCGATCTGCAGGACGGGCATGTCGTCGAGATCGCGAAGACAAGCAATCGCGTGACTCTTCCAAAGGTTGCCGAGGCCGTTTACAACTCGGCGTTTGACACAGCAAGCGACATCGAGCCACTCCTGGAAAGTACCCGAACCTACAAGCCCGACAACATTGATCAGGTGCCCGACGAGCTTGGACGTATCAATCCCTATCCGACGTATTCAAACGGCGCTTTCGTTGCGGTGGTCGAGGTCGATGTCGAGACCGGCGCTGTCACGATCGACGACGTTGCAGCCGTCCATGACTGCGGAACGATGATCAACCCTGCGCTTGTCGAAGGCCAGACGTGGGGCGGGATTGTCATGGGTATTGGCAGTGCGCTGATGGAGCATCAGGTGTACGACGATACGGGAGTCTTACAGACGGATCGTCTCAAGACGTATCTGATGCCACGCGCCGGCGATCTCCCAACGATTCGTCTGGGGCATCAAGTTACGCCGAGCCCCTTTTCGATTCTGGGCACGAAGGGTGCGGGTGAAGCGTCTGTTGGTGGCACGCTTGCTGCAATTGCAAATGCCGTTGAGGACGCCTTGGCGCCGCTGAATGTCGTGGTGGAGGACTTCCCACTCAATCCACCCCGAGTGCTGGCGCTGATTGAGTCCGCGGAGAGCAGTCGCTAGTTAGGCGTTGTTTCGGGCGCGAACCATGCATGCCGCTTCGTGCCCAGGGGCGACTTCTTGAAGCGTCTGAGTCTCGGTTTCGCAGGCAGCTTCCGCAATGGGGCAACGAGTCGCGAAGACACAACCGGCTTTCGGGCGACCAACATATTTGGCCTCTCGGACAGCAAACTCTGGCAGCTGATCCTCAGGGTTGACGGTCAGTTCAGACGCCAGGAGGTACTCGGTGTACGGGTGCTTCGGGTCGGTCAGGATGGTCTCCACGGGCCCGATCTCGACGATACGACCGAGATACATCACGGCGACTGCATCCGCGACCCTTCGCACCGTTGGGAGATCATGCGAGATCAGCAGATACGTCAGATTGAGGCGCTTCTGTAGTTCGAGCAAGAGTTGGAGAACGCCGACACGCACAGACACATCCAGGGACGAGGTCGGCTCGTCAAGGATTAGTACCTTCGGGTCTTGACGCGCTGCTGCTGCCCACCAGACAGCTGGTGTGGATAGCGCGAGTACAGGGAAGTATCGAGGGCAACGAGCTCGAGCAATTCCTTCACTTTTGCAGCGAGGACTTCGCCGCGGAGGTCGGTATGGATCCGCAGGGGTTCTGCGATCGCATCGCCAATCCGCATGCGGGGGTCGAGCGATTCGAAGGGCTCCTGAAAGACGATTTGCAGGTCGGCCCGGCGCGCACGCAACGCACTTGGGGATAGGCCCGTCAGATCCTCTCCGAAAATCTGCACTGTCCCACTGTCCGCTGGGATCAACCCGGTAACGAGTCTTGCGACGGTTGACTTGCCCGAGCCACTCTCGCCAACGAGTCCCATCGTGCTGCCGGTGGGAACACGAAACGACACGTCGTCTACTGCGAACACCTGCGACGACCCTCGACGAGTTCCGTAGGTCTTGCAGAGAGATTCGACGATGATCGCGTCGTTGTCTGGGGTCGAGTCCATTGCTTGCGCCTACTCCCTTAGGTTGCTCAGTCGGGATGCGTCAATCAGTGTGCGCGTGTACTCGTGCGACGGGTCGACGAGCACGCGCTTTGTTTCGCCACTCTCGACAACCTGACCATTTCGCATCACCGTCACGTCATCGCAGTAGTGGGCGACGATGCCGAGGTCGTGCGTGATCATCAGGACGGAAATATCAAGGTTTTGCTGGAGGTGTCGGAGCAGGTCCAAGATTTGACGCTGCACGGTTGCGTCGAGGCCAGTTGTGGGCTCGTCAGCAATCAAGACGCTGGGTTTGAGGATCAGTGCGGTCGCAATGACGACGCGTTGAGCCATGCCGCCCGAGAGTTCGTGGGGGTAGCTTCGTGCCACTCGCTCCGGATCGGTGATGCCCGTCCTTATGAGACGAAACGACGTTTGCCATCTGCTTCTGAACCGTGATCATCGGGTAGAGGGCGGTTCTTGGGTTCTGAAAGACCATTCCGATAGATGCGCCGCGGATTGAGCGCCACGCACTCTCGCTGAGACCAATTAGTTCTTGTTCTTCGAGGGTGATCGAGCCGGCTGTGGATCGAACGCCTTGGGGGAGGAGGCCAACGATGCTCTTTGCGGTCATCGACTTGCCCGAGCCTGTTTCACCCATCAGTCCACGCATGCGGCCGCGCTGAAGCGACACGGCGACGTCATTGAGGAGCGGCGTAATGCCGTTTCTCCCGACCGCCTCGACGCACAAACCATTGATGGTCAGGATCGGCTGGTCGCTCACTGGAGGCTCCTGGCCCGTTCAACGCCCTCGCTGATCAAGTTGAAGCCAGCGACAGCCAGGATCAGGACGACTCCTGGGAAGATCGACGTCCACCATTGGCCGGTCACGATGTCACCAGCACCAATCAGAATCATTGAGCCCCACTCGGGGGTTGGCACTTGGACACCGACGCCCAAGAAGGCGAGGGCGGCGAGCAGCAGAATGCCGTAGCCCATCGATATTCCGACTTGGACGATTACTGGGCCGATCGCGTTCGGGAAGATGTGCCTTGCGATCAGCCGGGTTTTTGTGTTTCCGAGCGCTATTGAGGCTTCCACGTAGCGGAGCTCCCGGATTGTCAGGACTTGGCTCCGAGTGAGGCGGAGAAAGATCGGCGTGTTCACGAAGGCGATTGCCCAGATGACGTTTGTCAGGTTGTTGCCTGTCAGTGCGACGATTGCGATCGCGAGGATCAGCAGCGGAAAGGCTTGCAGCAGATCCGTGAAGCGCATCAAGACTTCGCCGAGCACTCCTCGCGTAAGTCCTGCGACTAGGCCGAGCGGAACGCCAATCAGGAGGGCTAGCAGCACGCCAGCGGCGGGGATCGTGAGGTCGACACTCCGAGCCGTTGGTGTCTGTGCCAAAGAAGTGCTCGGAGCTGGGAAACTCTAGTGAGGACAAGATGTCGGCTGCGCGAGGATCAAAAGAGATCAGTGCCGGCCCAATAATCGCGCCAATGGCGAGCAGGCCGATGATCGTGACACCGACAATAAATGGGGCGTTCATCAGTCGGTGACGCGTCGAGTTCTGTGCCTCGAAAACATCGACTGCTGGCGTCGAATCGGGCTGTTTTGTCATGCCGTCACTCATAGCTTGACCCGCGGGTCGATCAGCACGTACAAGAGGTCAACGAGAAGAAAAATCATCACTGAGATCACGCCGGTGAGTAGGAGGAAGCCCTGAATCACGGGGTAGTCGACCTTCTGGATCGATCCGGCGGCGAACTGCGCAGCCCCGTTCCAAGCAAAGACCGTTTCTACGAGTACGGCTCCACCGATCATCACTGCGATCAGGATTCCGGCAAACGTGACGACGGGGGGTAGGGCTGCCCGAATCGCATATCGGCGCAGCGTTGCGGGCTTCAGGCCACAGGCCCGTCCAAACGACATGTAGTCAGCTTGGAGAATCTCAATGGTCGCCGAGCGTGTCAGGCGCGCAAAGGGCGCAAAGAAGATCAGTCCTAGGGTCAGGATCGGCAGAACTGCGTGTCTAAAGGCCGATCCGGCGGCATCGATATTGCCTGTCAGGATCGAGTCAATCAGTGCTGCTCCTGTGACGGTATCGACTTGTGGGCCGACTGCGCTGAGTTGTCCAAACGGGCCGGGTGCCCAGCCGAGCGTAAAGAAGAAGATATAGAGCAATAACAGGCCAAGCCAAAAGTCGGGCAGCGAGAGACCAACAAACGAGATAATGCGCACGCTCCCGTCGGCCCAGCCGCCTGCGCGGCGCGCAGCCCATGCCCCAGTGACAACGCCAAAGATAAGCGCAAACGCGAGGGAAAGAAGGATCAGTTCGAGGGTTGAGGGAAGGCGATCAAGTAGTTCTTGCAGGACAGGGTTACCCGTCGAGATCGAGGTGCCGAGGCTGCCGTGGAGAATCTCGCCAATGTAGGAAACGTACTGGTCCCAAATCGGGCGGTTGGTTCCCAGTTGCTCCTGAATTGTCGCGATCTTCTCCGGAGTCGCGAAAACGCCGGCAATTCGATATGCCGGATCGCCTGGAATCAATCGGGTTACTACAAAGACGATCGTGACGATTCCAAACAACAGTGGGATCGTGATCAAGAAGCGTCGCAGGATAAACCAGGCGATGCCTTTAGCGCTTCTTCCTCCCGACATCTGGATTGTATACACGATTTTTTGCTCGGATACAAGGCTTTTGGACCCCGGGAGTGCAAATCACCCCGTTTTCGTGTGCGGATCCTGATCCCGTTGCGGTTTTTGCCCGATTCGAGGTGACGGGGTTGCTGCTGGTGGGATCGTGCGCTTCTGGAATTTGCCGAGCGAGCAGGCTCAGCCCTGAAACGCCTCCACCGGCAGGTCCCGCTCCCCATCAACAATCCCAGCGATGATCCGTGCTGCGACGACGTTGGGGTCGAGTCCTTCGGGTAGTTTCGGTGCG
>JAPKZA010000573.1 GCA_026394015.1 Acidobacteriota bacterium | reverse complement strand
AGGAGCCGTGCTTATGGCTGCGAGTCTTTACCGTGAGCGCGGAAGCATCGACTCCTTCAATAGTTTTCAAGATATGACGGTCTCTGCACCAGTCGCATCTATGGGCCGAATCAACCAATTGCTCGGTATCAAGAGATCGCAAGTGGCATGAAATGGCAGGCCTCTTCACAGACACGATCAACGCTGTCTCAGCGACGATCACAGCTCTCGGGCTTGTGCCGGTCACTGACCCTCGCAACGCTCGACCGCTCACTGTATTCATTGAACTTCCTACTTTCAGTTCGTTCAATAACCAGACAGCGGACATCACAATTGATCTCCGAGTGTTGGGCGCGCCACCCGGCAACCAAGACACTTCGGACTACATACTCGGAGTCGTTGATACGCTCATGAACTCTTCTCTCGCAGTAACTTCAGGACGACCCACGATCGCCCAGATCGGCTCAGCTGAACTTCCTGCTTATGACCTCACAATAAGAATCGGCACAAGCCGCGTATAAAGGACAAAACCATGCCAGCTACAGTCACCTACTTATCGAATCCGACCGTCAATGTCACCAGCCCTTCAGCCATGAGTCTGACCGAACACTGCTCTGCAGCAGTACTAACTTTGAAGGCGGAAGCGTTGGAAAACACGGCCTTCGGCCAAACTTCAAGGACTTTCACGGCGGGCCTCTTCAGTAATGAATTGACGTTAACCTTGTTCCAAGGTTACGGAACGGGCGAAATTGAAGCATACTTGAACACCTTGTTCGGTACGATCGCAACGATTGTCGTGAGCCCATCTGGAACCAGTGAGACCGCATCAAATCCCGAGTACACGCTCACTGGTTGCTTTTTGGAAACCGTGACACCGATCAACACTAAGGTCGGCGAACTCAGCGTGATTGAGGCCACATTCAAGGGTGGCACATACGGTCGAGACATCACGCCCTGATCCATAAGTAATCCGAACCCCGACTAAGGAGAACACATGAAACTCACGCTCAGAGTAAAGCTCACAGACGGCGAGACCTACGAAGTACAAACGAATTTATTCGTCATCATCGCATGGGAACGCAAAATGAAGCGACGAGCATCCGATCTATCCAACGGAATCGGTATGGAAGATCTCGCGTTCATGGCCTACGAGGCCAGCCGAACACAAGGTCACGCTGTACCGATCTCCTTTGATGAATTCATCAAGAAACTTGAAGATCTAGAAGTTGTGGAGACCGAGTCATCAGTCCCTACGCAGGAGGCCACCGGAGGCAACTAGCAGAACTGCTCGTCGCTTCGGGATTCTGGCCTCCTGACATAACATTCGAATCCGATGATCTGGCAACTTGCATCCAGATCATCAACGAACAGAGGAAGCATCAATGAGCGCAGAGATAGGGATCGACTACTACGGTCTCAAGAATGCGCTCAAGGAGATCAACAAGATTGATCCGATGCTTCGCCGACAGATCACCAAGGACATCGTCGCAGCTTGCGATCCGATCCTCACAGGTGTTCGTGACACGATCCCCATGACAGGTCCGACTAGAGGATTCCGAAACAACTACGGTCGCACCGGATGGCAAGGTAACCAGCAAAAGAAAGTCGTCGCAAAACTATGACATGGCTGGACGAGGACCGAACCAGACGCGAAACTAAAACCCTCTGAAAGCAAGACCAAGTTTCGCTGGACTATTGACCGCGAAACTTGGACGAGGCCCATCACGCTTCGTGTGGGCTGGAGGAGAACGACACCTAGAAGAAACAATGAACAGAGTTGAACAGATCGTCATTGAAGTCATGGGTAAAACTGAGTCGAACATCGTGAGAAGATAAACAATGGCAATCAACCTCCCCATCATCAGCGAATGGAATCCGAAAGGAATTGATCGTGCGATCGCCGACTTCAAAAAGTTGGAAACCAACGGTGAGAGAGCTGCATTTGCCATTAAGAAGGCTGCAGTCCCTGCAGGCCTCGCTCTCGCTGCTCTAGGTGCTGTCGCTGTCGCATCAGTGAAAGCGTTCGCAGAGGACGAAGTCGCAGCTTCAAAACTCGCCAAAACTCTTGAGAACTCTGCAGGAGCGACAGATAGTCAAGTCAAATCGGTAGAGAACTTCATCACCAAGACTTCTATCGCTGCAGCTGTCGTTGACGACGAATTACGCCCAGCTCTGGACAAGCTTGTTCGAGGCACTGGAGACGTCGCAAAAGCTCAAGACCTCCTAGGCCTCGCGCTCGACATCTCTGCCGGTACGGGAAAAGATCTCGGCTCGGTTTCCGACGCTCTCTCAAAAGCATTCAACGGGCAACTAGGACCATTGAAAAAACTGAGTCCAGAACTTGCTGCACTTATCAAGAGCGGAGCAAGTACTGACGAAGTGTTCGCAGCTCTCGGCAAAACTTTCTCTGGTCAAGCCTCAACTGCGGCCAATACCACTCAAGGCAAAATGAAGTCTCTTGGAATTCAGATGGGCGAATTCAAGGAGTCCATCGGAGCGATCATCGCACCTCTCGCGATGAAGCTCATCCCAGCCTTGCAGAAGTTCGGTGATTGGGCTCAGAATCACAAGACCGTGATCGTCGTCATCGCAGGAGTTATCGCAGGAATCGCCACAGCAGTTCTTTTAGTGAACGGAGCGATGGCAGCATGGAACGCACTCCAAGCAGTCACAGCTGCCGTGAACGCTGTAACGACAGCATCCTTCTCAGCACTATGGGTCGCCACTGGTGCAATCATTATCCTCGCAGTCATCGCAGCTCTCGTCGCACTACAACTGAAATTCAACATCTTTGGGAAAGCAGTAGAC
>JAPKZA010000370.1 GCA_026394015.1 Acidobacteriota bacterium | reverse complement strand
GGTATCGGCGAGGAGGTCGAGCATGCCGAGGACGCCGTTCATGGGGGTGCGGACCTCGTGGCTGACGTTGGCGAGGAACTCGGATTTTGTACGGTTCGCTAGTTCGGCGGCTTGGCGGGCGCTGCGCATGCGGCGGACGACGTAGAAGAGGGCGAGGATGAAGCCGACGAGGGTGAGGACGAGGGCCAGCATTAAAGCGTTGCGGCGACGGGCTTCGCGCAACTGGGTCATGACCATCTGTTCGGTGCTGGAGAAGAGGAACCAGCGGTCGGCGGCGCGGCCGATGGAGCCATCGTCGAGTTGTTCCTGGATGCCTTGCCAGAGGAGGTCGGCAATGGGGGCGGCTTGGGCGGTGGAGCCGGTGGCGAGCATTTGGACGGAGTCGGGCATGACCTTGACCCGCTTGGCGACGTCGTTACATTCCGGGGGGCGGGCGAGGAGGAGGGGTTCAAGGAGGCGGACTTCGAGGAAGGTGGACTCGGCTTCTCCGCGGCAAAAAGCGGCCATGGCTTGATATCGGTCGGCAAAGGGGATTTGGACGGTATTGGGATAGCGGCGAGCGGCGAGGGAACGCATAAAGGGGAGTTGGCTGATGGCCATTTTCGCGGTGTTCCAATCGGGCTCGGCGGGGGCGCGGTATACGATGGCGTAATAGTTTTGCATCCAGGGGTTGCCCATGCGGTAGCCCCACTCGGTGCCGGCGCGGACGGAGAGGAGAGGCCAGAGGTCGACGAGGCCGTTATCCAAGGAGTGTTTGGGCCCCAGCGGCAGATTGAGCCATTCGAGCTGGACGCCTTTGCGGCGGGCCGCCTCGGAAAGGACTTCGACGGAGTAGCCTTGAGCACCATCGCCTGGGGCCCAGCGTTGGTACGGGGGGGCGTTGTCAACGCCTATGCGATAGATACGCTGTTCGACCGGCCGGACCCAGGTACAGTGGGTGAAAACGGCGAAAGGCCCGAGGAGACCCAGGCGGGTCAGGAGACTTGCAGACCGGGAACGCTCAGGCATCTGAGAGGCTTATCGGCACAGAATCAGCATATCTGAACTCGGACCGAGATGGTGGGCGGTCACGGATTCGAACCGTGGACCCCCTGCGTGTAAAGCAGGTGCTCTAACCGACTGAGCTAACCGCCCCTCAGATACTAGAATACGCTATTGGGCGACCGAAACGGTGACTTGCATGCGATCGGCGTTGCCGTTGCGGTCGAGGGCGTTCAGGATTAGGGTGGTGGTTTGGGGGATGGGAGCGACGAAACATTGGTTATTGCCGGGGCGGAGGGGGACCCTGGCGAACGGCGTGACCGCGACGCTGACGGCTTCGGGACGGGTGGAGTAACAGAATTGGACCCGGGTTCCGGGGGCGACCTTGGAGCTGCCTATGATCGTGAAATTGGTGATCAGCACGGCGGCGGAAGCGGGGGTAGGCTGGGGCGTGCCGATATCGACCTTGATCGTCTGCTGGACTTGGCCGCCGGGACCTTTGGCGGTGAGGGTGTACTCGGTGAGGCGGGTGGGGGTGACGGAGAGGCAACGGTTCAGGGATGGCTTGAGCGAATCGTCATAGGGTGCGAGGGCGACCTCGGTTGCGTTGTCGGTGCCATAGCAGAGCGTGGCGGCGGTGCCGCGAGGGATGGGATTGGCGGTGGGATAGAAATGCGTGATTTTCGGAGGCTGGGGGGTGGCGGCGGGGCCGGGTTTGACGGGCGCGGAACAGGAGACGGCAAGGAGGGGGAGGAGGATAGCTACAGTCTGTTTCACTCTCTTTAGTGTAAATGCTTGCGGGACGGCCGATGTTTTGCTAGTCTAGTGTCTGACCTCGCGGAGACGTAGCTCAGTTGGTTAGAGCGCCGGCCTGTCACGTCGGAGGTCGCGGGTTCGAGCCCCGTCGTCTCCGCCATTTATTTTCTTATGCACCCTGTGTCTGGCCCGAAGATTTCCTTAGTAAACGGGCCCGACTATCGCGAAGGTTACGCGAATAGTGTGCAGATTCGGCCCAACCTGTGGGACTTCCTGTTGATGTTCGGAATTGCGACGCAAAACGCGCCGGATGCCGTTCATATCCAGAATTTCCAGGGCGTTTATTTGAGCCCGCAGCAGGCTAAGGCTCTGATGAACGTTCTGCAGGATAACGTTCGCCAGTACGAACAGACGTTTGGCGAAATTCACCTGGAACCCAAGCCGGGTACTAACGGTCCGCTGCAATAAGCAGGCCGCCGGCCGAGTCGGTGCAGAAGCCCCAACCGGGCGGAATGAACGTGGTGGAGCCGTAGTCGAGGACTAGGGCGGGGCCGGGCGTGGGTTCGGCGGGGATCTGATTCCGCTGCCAAGTGGGGATGGACTGGAATTTTCCATCGACCCAGACGGGCCGGGCGGAAGGCTGGGCGAGTTGGCGGCCGGGGTGGCGGAGTTTGGGCGGCTTTACCTTGACGATGGACCGGAGACGGACGGTGACGACTTCGATGGATCGGCCGGGGATGGCATAGCCGTACATTTTTTCGTGGGCGGCGGCGAAGGTTTGGGGGAGGCGTTTGGACCAGGGGATGGTGAGTTCGTAGCTTTGCCCCGCGTAGCGGACATCGGCGTAGCGTTCGAGCTTGCCGGGGCCGGCTTGGGCTTCGAGCGTGGCGAAGGCGGCTTCGTAATCGGTACGGCCGAGGACGCCGGCAGCCGAGTCGCGGACGTTGTCGGCGAGGAGCATCCCTAAGGCCGAGAGGGCTCCGGCGAATTGGGGGACGAGGACTTGGGTGATGCCGAGGGAAGCGGCGATTTCGCAAGCGTGGAGGCCGCCAGCGCCGCCGAAGGCGAGGAGGGTGAACTGCCGAGGATCGTAGCCGCGTTCGACGCTGACGGCTCGTATGGCGCGCTCCATGCTGGCGTTGGCAACGCGGATGATGCCCGCGGCCCCGGCTTCGAGACCGAGGCCGAGAGAGGCCACCGCAGCCGCGGCGCGGGCGGGGTCGATGGGCATAGTGCCGCCGGCGAGTTGGTCGGGGGCGATGCGGCCGAGGACGACCTGCGCGTCCGTGACGGTGGGGCGGAGGCCGCGGCCGTAGCAGGCGGGGCCGGGGTCGGCACCGGCGCTTTCGGGGCCGACGCGGAGAAGGCCGCCTTCGTCGATGCGAGCGAGAGAGCCGCCGCCGGCGCCGACGGTGTGGATATCGAGCATGGGGACGCGCAAGGGGAGGCCGTCGACGTAAGCTTCGACGGTCATGCGGGGGGTGCCTTCGGAGAGGGAGACGTCGGTGGAGGTGCCGCCCATGTCAAAGCCGAGGATGCGGGTTATGCGCGAGGACTTAGCGGCTCCGACGGCACCGATGACGCCGCCGGCGGGGCCGGAGAGGATCGTACGAACGGGATGGCGGCGGGCTTCTTCGGCGGAGATGAGGCCACCGTTGGACTGCATGATCTGGACGGGGCGGCCGAGGGCACCGAGGTAGGAATCCATGAGCGGGCCGACGTAGGCATTGACGACGGTGGTGGCGGCGCGCTCGTATTCGCGGAACTCGGGGGCGATTTGATGGGAGACGGAGAGGAAGAATTCGTCGGCGAGCGAATCGGCGACGAGGCGTTCGTTGGCGGTGACTTGCCAGCCGTGAAGGAAGCAGATGGCGACGCTTTTGACGCCGCTGCGGCGGAGGGCGAGGCGGAGGCGCTTGAGTTCCGCAGGGGAGGGGACGAGGGCGACGGTGCCATCGGCGTGGGCGCGTTCGCGGACGCCGTGGCAATCGGCATCGGCGACGAGGAAGCGGCGGGGGGCGGGGGAAAGGTTATAGAGTTCGGGGCGGTTCTGGCGGCCGATGAAGAGGAGGTCTTCGAAGCCGGCGGTGGTGACGAAGGCGGTGCGGGCGCCTTTTCGTTCGAGGAGGGCGTTGGTGGCGACCGTGGAGCCGTGGATGACTTCGACGTCACGGTCGCCGATGCCGGCAAGAATGACGGCGGCGGGGTTGCGAGGGTTGGAGGGGAGTTTGAAGCTTTCGAGGCGGCCGTCGTCGTGTTGGATGACGAAGTCTGTGAAGGTGCCTCCGGCGTCGATTCCGATGCGCATTAGCGGTTGGGTCGCTCCGGGAGAGGGATGTTTTCGGCTTGGAAGCGGGCGAGGATGGCTTTGACGAGTTGGGCTTTGACGAGGCCGGAGCCGAGCTGACGTTCGACCTGGAAGGCGAATTTGAACTGGAGGTGGGTGGGGGTGATGCCGGGGTCGGGGAGGAGGAGGGGCGGGGCATCGGGGAGGACGCCGGGAATTGTGGCGGCGACTTCGAGGCAGATTTGTTCGACGAGGGCGAGATCGGCGTGATAGGCGACGAGGATGGGGACGAAGGTGCCGACGCGGAGTTCAGGGAGATCGTAATTGAGAATGACGCCGTTGGTGATGGATTTATTGGGGATGATGATGGTGGAGTTGGAGCCGGTTTGGATGCGGGTGGTGCGCCAGCCGATGTCGGTGACGGTGCCTTCCTCGTCGGCGCCGAGGCGAACGTAGTTGCCAACGGTGATGGGGGCTTCGACGAGGAGGTGGACGCCGGCGAAGATATTGCTGAGCGTATCTTGGAGAGCGAGGGCGACGGCGAGGCCGCCGACGCCGAGGGCGGTGAGGACGGGGGTGATGGAGACGCCCCAGATGCGCAGGAGGATCAGCAGGCCGACGCCGAAGACGAAGAGGCGGGTGAGGGTGCGGGAAAGGCCAGCCATGGCGAAGGGGAGACGGGAGATGCCGCGCTGGACCATGGCGTTGAGCATGAGGGCCATGCTGAAGATGACGAAGGCGACGATGGCGTTTTCGATGAGGCGCTGCCAGCGGGGGTCGAGGTCGAAGACGCTGAGGCCGAGTTCGAGAGAACCCGAGAGAACCCAGAGAAGGGAGGGGGTTTTGAGATATTGGCGGACGACTTGGGGAAAGGAGTCCGGGCCGGAGCCGGCGCGATCGAGGCTGCGTAGGATCCACCAGCGGACGATGAGCAAGACTAGGGTCGAGATTGAAAAAACGGCTAGGGCTTCGAGCCCTTTATAGTTCCAGTTCACGCGTATTTCATTATGAGCCGGGTGAAACCTTCATGTCATCATGAAGAGTTAGGCGATTATGATTGACATCATCGGTGTTTCCAAGCGGTTTGACGGCAAGAAGCAGGTTACCGCGCTCGATTCCGTAAATTTGCACATTCGCAAAGGGGAGATGGTTTCGCTGATGGGGCCGTCGGGGTCGGGGAAATCGACGTTGCTGAATCTGATCGGGGGGTTGGATCGGCCGTCGGCGGGGGAGATCAAGCTGGACGGGGAGTTGTTGGGCGGCTTGACCGATGACGCGCTGACGAAGTTGCGGCGGGACAAGATTGGATTTATTTTTCAGTTCTTTAATTTGCTGCCGACGTTGAACTGTTTGGAGAACGTGTCGCTGCCGCTACATTTGCGGGGGTGGTCGACGGCGAAGATTAGCGAACGGGCGAATGAGTTGCTGAACTTGGTGGGGCTGAGCCAGCGGTTGGACCATTTGCCGGAAGAGCTATCGGGGGGCGAGCGGCAACGGGTGGCGATTGCGCGGGCGCTGTCGGTATATCCGCCGATTTTGCTGGCGGATGAGCCGACGGGGAATGTGGATTCGAGTACGGGGGAGGAGATTCTGGGGTTGATCCGGGATCTGCATAGTCGGTTTCAGACGACGGTGCTGATTGTGACGCACGATAAGGGCGTGGCGGATAGCTGTGGGCGGCGGATTGCGTTGAAAGACGGATTGGTGGTGCAGGACGTGACGGCGTGATTCTGCTACGGCTGATCAGTTGGCAGTACACGCGGAAGCATCTGCTGCGGAGCTTGTTGACGATTGCGGGGATCGTGCTGGGAGTGGCGGTGTTTGTCGGGATGCATACGGCGAACCAGAGCGTGTTGACGGCCTTTACGCAGACAGTGGACCGGATTGCGGGGGCGACGCAGCTGCAGATTTCGGCGGGGGAGGCCGGGTTCGAAGAGGACATTCTTGAACGTGTTCAAAATGTGCCGGAGGTGCGGGTGGCGGTGCCGGTGATTGAGGCGGTGATGAACCCGCAGACGAAATCGCAGGCGAACATCTTGATTCTGGCCGTGGACATGACGGGCGATCGGAGCCTGCGGGATTATGCGTTGGAGTCCGGGGACGAGTCGTTTATCGAAGATCCGCTGGTGTTTCTGGCGCAGCCGGACTCGATCATGATCACGCGGGAGTTTGCGGCCGAGAACGACTTGAAGAGTAACTCGGAGTTGACGCTGAACTCGATGGACGGGCCGAAGAAGTTTATCGTGCGCGGAATCATGAAATCAAGCGGGTTGACGACGGCGTTTGGCGGGAACCTGGCGATTATGGACGTCTATGCGGCGCAGAAGATTTTCGGGCGGGGCCGGAGGTTTGATCGGATTGACGTGGCGGTGCAGGAGGGGTTGGACCCGGCGGCGGTGCAGGTGAAGTTGGAAAAGGTTTTGGGGTCGGGGTTTCAGGTGGAGCCGCCCTCTTCGCGGGCGAAGCAGTTTGAATCGCTGTCGAGCGTGTACGGGATGCTGGCGAACATCACGAGCTTGTTTGCGCTGTTTATTGGGATGTTTTTGATCTACAACTCGTTTGCGATTGCGGTGACGCAGCGGCGAAGCGAGATTGGGATTCTGCGAGCGCTGGGGGCGACGCGGCGGCAGATTCAGGTTTTGTTTTTGGCCGAGAGCGCGGTGGGCGGGTTGGTGGGGGCGGGGCTGGGCGTGGTGTTGGGGATTTTGATTGCGCGGGGAATTGCGGGTTCGTTGGGGCAGTTTTTGGGCGAGGTATACGGCGTCGCGCAGAAGGCGGAGGAGGTATCTTCGGACCCTCGGCTGCTGGTTGGCGCGATGGTATTGGGGGTGGTAACGAGCTTGATTGCGGCGTGGATTCCGGCGCGGAACGCGGCGCGGGTGGATCCGGTGCAGGCGTTGCAGAAGGGCCGATTCCAACTGTTGACGGCGGGCGAGAATCGGATGCGGCGGTGGACGGCATTCGGGCTGCTGAGCTTTGTGGGGGTGAGCTTGGCATTTGGGCATGGGCGGTTGATTTTCTACGCGGGATACTTTGCCGCGATTTTTGCGGGAGTGTTGCTCGTGCCGACGCTGGGGCTGTGGTTGGCGCGGGGGATGCGACCGGCGTTGAAGGCGATATGGCCGGTGGAGGGGACGCTGGCGGCGGATTCGTTGATTCAATCGCCGCGGCGGACGTCGGGGGCGGTGACCGCGCTGGCGCTTTCGGTGTCGCTGATTATTGCGCTGGGCGGGATGACGCAGGCGGCATACGCTTCGATTGAGGAGTGGCTGCGGGTGGCGTTAAACCCGGATATGTACTTGGCACCGACGCAAAACTTTACCGATCGGAGCTTTCGGTTTCCGGCGGAGTTAGCGAGCGAAGTGGAGAAGCTGCCGGGGGTTCGGCGAATTCAGGCGGTGCGGATTGTGCGGCTGCCGATGGACGGGGAGCCGGTCATGTTTGTTGCGCTCGATGTTTCGAGCGTGACACAGGAGGCTCGTTTGCCGATTGTGTCGGGCGATGGACCGACGATGTATTCCGACGCAGCCGCCGGCAAGGGCGTAATCATCTCAGACAACTTTGCGTTGATGCACAACCGGAAACGGGGCGATGTGCTGACGATTCCCACGCCCGGCGGGCCATTGCAGATGCCGGTGTTGGGGGTAGTGGTGGACTTCTCGGATCAGAAGGGTTCGATTCTGCTGGATCGGAGCGTTTACGACAAGTATTTCAAAGATACGTCGTCGAACGTGATTCGGATCTACTTGCAGGCGGGGGTGACGGTGGGGCAGATGCGGGAGCGGATTGCGGCGCAGGCGGGGACGCGGTTTCGATATTTTGTGTTTACGAATGAGGACCTGCGGAGCTACATTTTGAAGATTACGGACCAGTGGTTCGGGCTGACGTATATCCAGATTGCGGTGGCGGTGTTGGTATCGATTCTAGGGATTGTGAATACGTTGACGGTTTCGATTACGGACCGGCGCCGGGAGTTGGGAGTGTTGCAGGCGGTGGGGGGATTGCGGCGGCAGATTCGAGGGACGATCTGGCTGGAGGCGGTGTTGATTGGGGCGATCGGGCTGATTCTGGGATGCGGGTTCGGGGCGGTGGCGCTGTACTATGCGCTGGAGACATCGGCGCGGGATTTGTCGGGGATGCGCCTCGCTTACGGCTATCCGTTTCGGACGGTGTTGGCGTTGATTCCGATTATTTTGGGCAGCGCGTTTTTGGCTTCGCTCGCGCCGGCCGAAGCGGCGGTACGGGGATCGTTAGTAGAGGCTTTGGAATATGAATAAGCTCGTTTTGTTTTTGTTTGCCGGTGCGCTGTTGGCGCAGGATGCGCGGCAGATTGTGGAAGAGTCGCAGAAGCTGCATCGTTCGCGGAGCCAGCAGTATGAGGGCGTCCTGGAGGTGTACGACACCAAGGGGGGAAAGAACGAGAAGCGGTGGCAGTATGCGCGGATTGGGTCTTACGGCGAGTCGAGGTCGGTGCTGCGGTTTTTGGCTCCGCCTTTGGTGAAGGGCGTGGCTTTGCTCGTGCATAACCATCCGGACCGGGCGAGCGACCAATGGATGTGGACGCCGGAGTTGAACCGGGATCGGCGGATTGCTTTGCAGGACCGTTCC
Organism: Acidobacteriota bacterium; assembly: GCA_026394015.1. Lineage (GTDB taxonomy): Bacteria > Acidobacteriota > Terriglobia > Bryobacterales > Bryobacteraceae. The sequence goes on along the minus strand of JAPKZA010000370.1, from coordinate 13,764 downwards.
ACGCGGTTCTTCGGGACGGACTTTTCGTTTGAAGACTTAGAAGAGCGGGACGTTGACCAAAGCGACTATAAGCTGCTGGGGGAAGAGGCGCTGAACGGGCAGGCTTGTTACAAGATTGAGTCGGTGGCGAAGAAGTCGCGGACGACGCAGTATTCGCGGGTGGTGATCTGGGTGCGGAAGGATATACTGCTGCCGGTGCAGTTTGAGATGTACGTGAAGGCGGAGGTGGTGAAGCGGCTAATTCATAAGCGCGTCGAAAAGGTGCAGAACGTGTGGTCGACGCTGGAGCTGGAGATGAACGATTTGAAGAAGAAGACGCGGACCGTGATGAAGACGGAGAAGTTGAAGTACGACGTGGCGTTGCCGGAAGAGCAGTTTACGTTGCAGGCGCTGCGCCGCGGAGAATGAACCGGTTTGCTTTAGTTTTGGTGGGGATGTTGCCGCTGTGGGGGCAGAGTTTTTCACAGCGGGGATTCATCGAGACGCGGGGGAGCTTTTTTCCGCAAACGACGCCGAGCGATAGTGGGCGGGCGATTGGGGACGTGCTGTTGCGGTATGAGATGGCTTACAAGCTGACGCCGTGGTTGAAGTTTAACGGGGCGATTGACGGGCGGACGGATACGCATCGGCAGACGGAGCGGCAATGGCGGGTGGATTGGCAGGACCGGGGGATGCTCCGGCCGGCGGTGTCGCTGCGGCGGTTCAGCTTGACGGCGAACAAGGGGAAGTGGACGGTGGAGGCGGGCAAGCAGTTTATCCGCTGGGGGAAGGCGGACATCTTGAACCCATTGGACCGGTTTGCGCCGCGGGATTTTTTGAACGTGGTGGATACGGAGTATTTGGCGGTGATGGCGGGGCGGGCGACGTGGGAGAGTGGCGGGGAGACGATTGATTTGGTTTGGCAGCCGCGGTTTACGCCGAGCCGGTCGCCGCTGTTGTTGCAGCGGTGGGGAGGGCTGGGCGGCGGGGGATTAGGAGGGGATTTGACGCAGTTGCCGCTGACGGTTCGACGGGGCCCGGCGGTGTTGCCGACGGGCCAGCAGTGGGGGGTGCGTTGGAACCATGTGGGGCGGGGGTATGAGGCGGCGGGGGTCTACTACGAGGGGCACAACCACCTGCCGTTGTTGGAGGGGCGGATTTCGACGTTTCCTGATTTCAAGTTGGAGCTGTACAACTATTTTGCGAAGCTGCGGATGGTGGGCGGGGCGACGGCGATTCCGAACCGGTGGTTTACGTTGAAGGGCGAGGGGGGATATTTTTCGAGTTCAACGCCGGCGGCGGACAACTATTTTCAGTACGTGATTCAGGCCGAACGGCAGAGCGGGGAGTGGACGTTTGTGGGCGGGTACGCGGGGGAGTATGTGACGGTGAAGCGGAACCTTTTCGACTTTGCGCCGGACCGGGGATTGACGCGGAGTTTTTTGGGCCGGGCGAGCTTGCAGGTCAACCCACGTGATACGGTCGCGTTTGATTTTGCACTGAGGCAGAATGGAGATGGAGTTTGGGTGCGTGGTGAATACGCGCATTCTTTCAACGATCATTGGTCGGCGCGGGTTGGCGGATCGCTGATTCGTGGACGCGCTACCGACTTTCTGGGCCAGTTTGGCCGTAACTCGCACGTCACCTTCGCATTTCGTTACAGTTTTTGATACGTTTTGCCCACCGTTTCCGCGCTAGTGATATGACCGCAGGAGTTTTCCCGATATGAATCCGACTTTTCGCATCTCGTTGGCCGTGATTGTTTCTGGCTCGTTGTTGCTGGGCCAGGCTCCGAAGCCAGCCCCGGCCCCTGCCAAGCCCGCCGCTGCTAAGCCGGCCGCGCCGGTGGTATCGGCCCTCGACAAGATTTTGAAGATGGTGACGCTGAAGTTGCCGGACGCGAGCGTCGTCTCGTCGATCAACGCGGCGGGCAAATCGCTGAAGGTGTCGACCGATGACTTGATCCGGTTCAAGGAGGCGGGGGCGTCGGACAACGTGATTGTGGCGTTGAGTAATTCGATGAACGGGACGCCGGCGGCGGCAGCCCCGGCCGCGGCGGCGACACCCGTGGCGAAGGCGGCTGTAGTGGCGCCGGTGGCGGCGAATTACAACACGGTGCTTTCGACGATTACGTGCGACGTTCCGGCGGGTCCGCGGAAGCGGGTGGTGGCCGTGGATGAGTTCGACTACGGAACGGTGAAAGATGCGGTGGCGGCGGTGTTCGGCACGCAGGTGGACGTGGGCAAGGGCATTCTGGCCATGTTCACGAAGCGGTTGGCCGAGCAGGGCAAGTTCCGGATTGTGGAACGCGCGAACATCAAGAAAGTCATGTCGGAGCAGGACTTTGGGGCTTCAAACCGAGTGAAGCAGGGGACGCAGGCGCGGTTGGGCCGGATCACCGGGGCCGATGCGATTTTGATGGGGACCATTGTGACGTTTGGCCGGGACGACAAGCGGAAGACGGTGGGCGGGTTTGGCTACGGGCCGAAGGTATTGAGCGGGATCAAGATCAAGACCGGCGAAGACAAGGCCGTCGTGGTGATTTCGTTCCGGTTGGTGGATGCCGAGACGTCGGAAGTGATTGCGACGGGCGAGGCGCGGGGCGAATCTTCGCGGAAGCAGAACGGGTTTGATGTGGGGGCGCTGGTGAACCGTGGGGGCGGCGGGGCGACGGTGGACATGACGTCGGCGAATTTCGGCCAGACGATTATCGGCGAAGCGACGATGAGCAGCGTGGATAAGCTGGCGGCGGATTTGAACAACAACGAGGGCAAGATTCCGATGCGGAATTTGGATGTGGAAGCGCGGATTGCTGAAGTTGTGGACAAGCAGATCTACCTGTCGGCGGGCTCATTCGATGGGATCAACAAATGCGACCGGTTTGAGATTCTGAAGATTGTGAAGGAAGTGAAAGACCCGGTGACCAAGGACGTGATCGATATGGTGACGGAGAAGGTGGGTGACTATGTCGCGACCGAAGTTCGGGACCGGGTGACGATTGGGGCTTACAACGGGACCGGGAAGCCGGAGGTCGGCTACCTGGCCAAGAAGGTGCAAAAGCAATGATGACTCGGCGATTCGCGATTTCTTTGCTGGCGCTGGGGCCGGCGCTGCGGGGCCAAGCGAAGCGGAGCCTGGCAGTGGAGGATTTCGATTTCTCCACGGTTCGGAATGTGGGAGCGGCGATCTTCGGCACGCAGGTGGACTTGGGCAAGGGCATGAGCGCGCTGATGGTGAAGCGGATTGCGCAGGGCGGAAAGTTCACGGTGGTGGAACGGAACAAGGTGGGGACGGTGCTGAAGGAGCAGGACTTCGGCGCTAGCGGTCGGGTGAAGAAAGGGACGCAGGCGCGGATTGGCCAGATTCGCGGGGCGGACTTTACCGTGATGGGCGATGTGGTGGTGTTCGGTCGCGATGACCGGCGACGGAGTGGAGCGGTGGGCGTGGCGGTGCCGGGGGCGGGTGGCGTCGGTGGTTTGAAAAACAACGAAGGCAAGGCCGTCGTCGTTTTAAATTTCCGAATGGTGGATAACGAGTCGTCCGAGATCGTGATGACGGGCGAGGCGCGGGGGGAATCGAAGCGGAGCTCGAAAGGCGGATTCGCAGGGGTTTACGCGGGCGGAGTGGGTGTGGGCGGAGGCGTGGATTTCACGTCGACGAACTTTGCGGAGACGATTATCGGCGAGGCCGTAATGGACGCTTGCGATAAGCTGGCGCAGCAGTTGAACGGGCAGGCGGGTAGCGTTTCGAGCGCGCGGAATATTGAGATTGAAGGGAAGGTGGCGGCGGTGGAGGGGGGCAGCGTTTACATTAACGTGGGCTCGTCTTCTGGCGTGCAGGTAGGCGATACGTTCGAGATTTCGCGGATCGTGAAGGAGGTTAAAGATCCGGTGACGAAAGAGGTGCTCGACGTCGTGACGGCACCGGTGGGGAGCATGAAGATTACGACGGTACGCGATAAGATCGCGATCGGTTCGTTCAATGGTAGCCAGCCGCCCAAAGAGGGCGATCGCGTGGAGAAGAAGTAAAATGAGAGCCGCTTGGATCGCTGGATTGTTGGGTGCGGGGTTGGCCATGGGCCAGCCGATCACCGTGCTGCAGGGCCTGGAGACGAAGCTGGAAAAGAATGCGCCGCGCGGGAACGCTCCGGTGTCGCAGGGATTTCGCCAGGATCGGTTGCAGGATGTGAACGCGTTCAATTCCTGGTTCGACAAGGCGTACATGCCGGCGTTCCAGTCGCAGCCGGGATGGACGGCGCAGCGACGGGCGTTTGTGGGCCGGGCGTCGGCGTATCTGGGAGCGATTCAGGGACTGGCGGGCTCGGACCCGGCGTTGGGGATGGCGCTTTCGGGGGCGTTCAACCGGTTGGGGCGGATGCAGGAAGCGAATCCGCAGTATTTGGAGCGGGAAGGGGCGATTCATAGCTACAACAACTCGGCGATCATCCTGAATCAACTGGCGAATGAGAACCCGAACGATCCGAACGTGCGGGGACAGTTGGCGTTTGTGGGGGGACGGGTGAACGCGTTGGGTGGTTCGATTCCGATCTGGATGTCGGTGCCGATTGGCGGCGGGAACCAGCAACCGCGCGAGCAGCGGGGGATTCCGGAGGCTTATTTGCAGGCGCCGGTGAAGACGTCGGCTCCGACGAGCGGGGATTATCCGCGGTTGGACGAAGGGACGTTGAGCCCGGAGGAGCGGGTGCAGTGGCGGGAGTTGCGGAGCCGGTATTACAACGTGCTGTCGACGGTGTACGCGGCCAAAAATGCCGTGGCGCCGGTGCAGGCTAGCGTGGAGAGCCGGGGGTTGGCATTGACGCCGGATTTGATGAAGTCGTCCGTGCGGATGAATCTGTCGTTGGACCTGGCGAAGAGTGACTTGGAACAGAAGCAATTTGATGCGGCGCGGGAGGACCTTCAGATCGCCGAGGGTGAAGCGCGGCGGATCTTGCGCTACGTTGGTTTGTAGCGTTCATGTCAATTACCCGTCGTTCGTTCTTCGTGTCGGCTGCTGCCGCGGCCTATGGTCAGAGTAAAGTGCCGGTGATGGGCTCGGGAGCTCACACCTACGAGGCTTATCACGACTGGCCGCAACTGCCATCGACGCATCAGTTTGGGAATACGCACGGGATCGTGATGGATCGGCAGGGTCGCGTGGTTGTGGCGCATACGGTGCACAAGAATAGCGCGTCGCCGGACGCGATCGCGATTTTTGATCCGGACGGCAAGTTTGTCAAGAGCTGGGGGGCGGACCTGCGGGGCGGGGCGCATGGGTTGACGATTCGCCAGGAGGGTGGCGTCGAGTATTTATATCATTGCGACAACGTGAAAGGCCACGTGCGGAAGACGACGCTCGACGGGGAGCTCGTGTGGACGATTCATGCTCCGGTGATGTCCGGCGTTTACGCGAAGGCGAGTGAATACCGGCCGTCGAACCTGGCGGTGGCGCCGAATGGCGACATCTACATTGCGGATGGCTACGGGAAGTTTGGGATTCACCAGTACGACGCGAAGACGAACTACATCCGGACGTTTGGCGGGACGCGACAGTTGATGGACGCAAACAAGGACAAAGAGACGGGGTCGGGGACGACGATTTGGCCGCATGCGATTGGGATTGATACGCGGTCGGGGACGCCGCTACTGATGGTGGGCGAACGGGGGGCGAATTCACGGATTCAGTATTTTGATTTGAACGGGCGGTCGCTGCATATGGTGAAGGACGGGGTGCGGTGGCCGAGTACGTTTGATTTTCTGGGTGACACGTTGCTGATGCCGGATTTGAAGGCGGTGGTGACGCTGTTCGATAAGCAGAACAAGCCGATTGCGCAGCTTGGCGATGGGCGGCAGGCGGACGGGAAGACGTATGAGAGTTTGCGGGCGGGGGATCGGGCGGCGTTTACGCCGGGTCAATTTGTGGCTCCGCATGCGGCGTGTTTTGCGCCGAATGGGGACATCTACGTGGCGGAATGGGTGGAGGTGGGGCGGGTGACGAAGCTGAAGCGGAGCTGAGGGCTGATATAATCAGAGCTCGAAACACGCATGAATATTGCCATTATTGGCTGCGGCTTCATCGGGGAAAAACGCGCCAAAGCCCTGCGGGGTCAACACAAACTGGTCGTTTGCTGCGACACGAATCTGGCGCGGGCAGAGAGTTTGGCCGCCAGGTATCCGGGGGCGGCCGCGACGACGGATTGGGCGGCGGCGGCGGCTTGGCCTGATGTGGACATTGTTTGTGTGGCGACCGTGCATAAGGCGCTTCCGGAGGTGACCTTGGCGGCGGTGGTGGCGGCCAAGCATGTGTTGGTGGAGAAACCGGCGGCTCGCCGTGCGGCGGAGTTGGAGCCTGTCGTGGAGGCCTGCGCGCGGACGGGGCATTGGTTCGGATTGGGTTCAATCATCGCCATCATCGGGCGTTTCGGCAAGCGCGGCAGATTGTCGATTCCGGCGCGCTGGGGCCGCTGATGTTTGTACGGGGGCGATATGGCCACGGGGGCAGGATCGGCTATGACAAAGAGTGGCGCGCGGTGCCAGAGCTTTCGGGCGGCGGCGAAGCGATTGACCACGGTTTGCACCTGATCGACCTAGCCCGCTGGTTTTGGGGGGGGGGCCGAGCGTGAAGGGCGAGGTGGGGGCGTTTTTCTGGGACATGCCCGTGGAAGAGAATGCGTTCTTCCTGCTGCGGACGGATGCCGGACAAGTCGCGTCCCTCCACGCGACTTGGACAGAATGGAAGAACAGATTTTCGTTTGAGTTGTACGGGCAGAAGGGCAAATTGGAGATCTCCGGATTGGGCGGGAGTTACGGACGATTTGGGAGTATCCGATGGCGGACGACTCGTGGGAAAATGAATTAGATACTTTTCTTGAGGATATTCATTTAGCACGCCAGCCGAGCCCCGGTTTAGCAGATGCCCAAGCAGCGCTTCGTATCGTGGAGTCGGTTTACCAACAGTCATGATTATTACACGCAGTCCACTTCGGATTTCGCTCGGGGGCGGGGGCACGGACCTCCCCTCGTATTACTTAGAGCACGGTGGTTTTCTCATCGCGGCCGCCATTGATAAGTACGTGCATATCACGTTGCACGAGACATTCCGCCGCGAGTTTCTGATTAAGTATTCGAAGCTCGAAGTCACTGAGTCAGTCGATGCGATCCAGCATCCGATTATTCGCGAAGCTCTACGGTTGGTTTTTCCCCAGGGCCGCGAGCCAGATTTGGAGATCTCGAGTATGGCCGACATCCCGGCCGGCACCGGCCTGGGTTCGTCAGGGAGTTTTACGACCGCTCTGCTGCAGGCGCTGTATACGCTGGACAAACAGTTTGTTTCGCGGCGATCGCTGGCTGAGAACGCATGCCATATCGAGATCGATGTTCTGAAGGAGCCGATCGGTAAGCAGGATCAGTTTATCGCCGCTTACGGCGGGTTGACATGCTTCACTTTTGACCGTTCGGGCGAGATCCACGTTGAGCCGTTGCGGGCGAGCCAGGAGACGTTGGTTACTCTTGAGGACAACCTGGCCCTTTTCTTTACCGGCTTTACTCGGTCGGCTTCGAACATTTTGAAGGATCAGGACACGCGGTCCAAGCAGAAGGACGCGTCGATGATCGATAACCTACACTTTGTAAAGCAGCTTGGCTTTGACTCGCGGGATGCCTTCGAGAAGGGCGACCTAGGGCGGTTTGCCGAGATCATGGACGTGCATTGGCAGCATAAGAAGAAGCGTTCGAGCGGCATGAGTAATGCGCAGATCGATGAGTGGTATGCGATGGCGTTGCAGAATGGGGCGCTGGGCGGTAAGGTGATCGGCGCGGGCGGTGGTGGTTTCTTGATGTTCTACTGCGAGAACAAGACCAAACTCCGCCATGCCATGGCTCGAGCTGGCCTGCGAGAGGTACGGGTTCGTTTTGATTTTGCCGGGACCACAGTGGTGTCGCGGTCGTGATGCAGATGCTACCGGTCGTTATCCTTGCGGGTGGCTTGGCCACCCGCCTTCGGCCTATTACGGAACACATTCCGAAAGCTTTGGTCCAGATTAATGGAGAACCCTTTCTCGCCCATCAGCTTCGTTTATTGCGGCGGAATGGCATCCAGCGGGTCGTCCTGAGCGTAGCCTACAAAGGAGAAATGATCCAGGACTTTGCCGGCAACGGCAGTGCCTACGGACTCCACATCGACTACGTATTTGATGGGCCGACGTACCTTGGCACGGGCGGTGCCATTCGCAATGCTTTAGCCTATCTTGGCGAGTCGTTTTTGACCTTATGCCCTGCGACTTTTCCGCGGTGCAGTCGGCATTCCATGCTAGCGGCCTGCCGGCCTTGATGACGGTCTACCAGAATGAAGGTCAGTTCGATACCTCGAACGTGGAGTTCGCCGACGGCAGAATTCTGAAGTATGATAAGCGCGAGCGAACGTCGGCGATGCGGCACATCGACTATGGCCTCGGCGTCTTTCAAGCATCGGCTTTCGCCCCGTATGCGACCGGTGAGCCCCTCGACTTGGCTACGGTCTTCCAGGACGCCCTCCGGGCAGGAAAGTTGGCCGCCTTTGAGGTTTCCGATCGATTCTATGAGATCGGCACTCCGGAAGGCATTCGCGAAACGGAACAGCACATTGAACGAGAACCCAAATGAGTTTTACACAGCAATTTCTACTAGAGGCCATCGAGATTATTCAGAAGCTCGACCACGCGGCAATTGATAAAGCCGTAGCTATCCTTCGCGCTACCCGGGACCGTGGCGGTCGACTATTCATCCTTGGCGTTGGCGGAAGCGCGGCCAATGCATCTCATGCGGTCAACGACTTCCGAAAGATCGTCGGAATTGAGACCTACGCACCCACTGACAACGTGAGCGAACTGACCGCCAGGACCAACGACGAGGGCTGGGAGACGGTCTTCTCCTCCTGGCTCGCAACGTCGAAATGCAACGAGAAGGACACGCTGTTGATCCTCTCGGTAGGAGGCGGCAATCTCGAACTAAACGTCAGCCCGAACCTGGTGTCGGCGGTGCGATATGGCAAGAGCGTGGGCGCCTCGGTCATTGGCATTGTGGGCCGGGATGGGGGCTACACGGCGCAGGTGGCCGATAGCGCGATCCTGATTCCGACGGTTAACCCGGTAAACGTCACGCCGCACGCCGAGGCGTTCCAGGCCGTGGTTTGGCATTTGTTCGTATCGCATCCGGACTTGAAGCAGGTGCAAACGAAATGGGAGTCGATCCGCTGAAGTCGGCTGTGTTTCTTGATCGGGACGGCGTGTTGAACCGGGCGATTGTCCGGCAAGGACGCCCTTATCCTCCATCATCAGCCGCGGAGATGGTGATCACACCGGGTGCCGCATTGGCTCTGGGCCGTTTGCGGGCGGCGGGCCTGTTGCTACTGGTGGTGACGAATCAGCCTGACGTGGCGCGGGGCAAGCAGACGCAGGCGGCGGTTGAAGCGATGCACGAGATGATGGCGGCGGAGTTGCCGCTGGATGACTTCATCGTTTGTTATCACGATGATCGGGACGACTGCCCTTGCCGCAAGCCGAAGCCGGGACTGCTGCACATTGGGGCCGAGCGGCATGCCGTCGATTTGGCGGCGAGTTTTATGGTGGGTGATCGTTGGCGTGATGTGGACGCGGGGGCAGCGGCCGGTTGCCGAACGGTGCTGCTCGACTGCCAGTATTCCGAGCGCGGACCGACGAATCCGCCGGATGCGAAGGTTCGCTCGTTGGATGAAGCGGTGGACTGGATCCTGGATTGCTATACTACAACGGAGTAATTTTGCGATGAAATCTGTTTCAGAGTTGAAGGTGAAGATTTTCGCCGATGGCGCGGATAAGGCCGCGATGATGAAGCTCTACCATAGCCGCTATATCACCGGATTTACGACCAACCCGACGTTGATGCGTAAGGCTGGGATCAGCGACTACGAAGCTTTTTCACGGGACATCATCGCCAGTATTCCGGATCGTCCGCTTTCGCTGGAAGTGTTTGCGGATGACATGGCGGAGATGGAGCGGCAAGCGCGGTCGATTGCGACTTGGGGCGAGAATGTGTATGTGAAGATTCCGGTGACCAATACGCTGGGCGAGCCAACTTATGAGTTGGTCTCGCGGCTTTCGAAGGCTGGCGTCAAGCTGAATGTTACCGCGTTGATGACACTGGGACAGGTAAGGGACGTTTGCTTTGCTTTGGCGGACGGCGCACCCGCTTATGTGAGCGTATTCGCCGGGCGTATGGCGGATACGGGGCGGGATCCGGTTCCGATGATGTCAGCGGCGCTGGAGATTCTGGCGATGTATCCGCAGACGGAGTTGATCTGGGCGAGTCCGCGCGAACTCTTGAACATCTTTCAGGCCGATGAGATTGGCTGCCACATCATTACGGTGACGAGTGACATCCTGAATAAGTTATCGTTGGTTGGCAAGGATCTCGATGAATATTCGCTCGATACGGTGAAGATGTTCCGCACAGATGCGGTCGCGAGTGGATTCACGCTCTAGTTAGTAAGGTTTTGCTATGTCAGATTTACAGACACCGATAGCGACGTCAACCGATTCTCTTGGTGAGGTTCCTGTGGCGGGCGAGCCGCCATCGAAGATCGAGTCGGCCCCTCGGATGCTGCTCAATCGAAGCCACTGGGTTTTCGTCATCGTCTTGCTCCTGCAGGTGGCGGCGTTTTACTCGTTCGTCGCCCGGGAGATTTCGGGAGCTTATCCGTTTGCGCACGACCAAGCCGGATATCTGGCGAGTTCGCATCAAGTATTTGAGAACATGCTGTCTCGCGGTGTTTTCCGGGCTATCTGGCAAGGCATGACCGGAAACGAACCCACGGGCATGCTGTTACCATCGGAAGGAGCGTTTCTGTATCTCCTCTTCGGCGTGTCCCGCGCGGCTGCGCTGACCGTGAACTTGTTTCACTGGATCGTACTGCAGTGCGTCGTATTCGCGACCTTTTGGAAAATGACTCGAAGCGCGACGTGGGGCTACTACTCAGTCGGTCTCCTTTTGTTGACGGCAACTCCTTTTCAGTTCGTCGGGGGCATGTTCGATTTCCGCGTAGATTTCTCAGCCGCCTGCATCTTGGGGGTGATTTGCTCGCTTGTAATTTACATGCAAGGCTCGAGCAGTCGGCGAGCGACTTGGTATTTGGCCGGAGCCTGCTGCTACGCTGTCTGTCTTCGGCACTTTCTGCTGATCTTCCTGGGAGCTGCATTTGGCCTAATCTTTTTGGTCTTTTTCGCGCGGTACACGCGGGCCACCCGGGACCAGAGACTCGTCGAGCGTATTCCTCTTGGCAATTTTTTGATTCCAACTTTCTGCTTGGCGCTGACCGGTCTGTTCGTGATCACTGTTAAGTATGAAGCTATTTACTCTTACTATGTGGTCGGTCATATCACAGGCGGAGAGAACAAGGTCCGCGCGGTAGAGTCGGGCGCAGACGCGATTGGACGTTATGCGTTCTATCCCGTTGCTATCGTTCAGCAGCATCTTGGGTATCCAGCATTGGCTGTATCGGTTATGGTCTTGTTGGTCCTAGCACTCCTGGCGCTTTATGCCCGGTTCGGTCGAGTCGCTGCCGGATCGGTGGTGCTGCCGCCGTTGCTGATCGATAGGACAACGGTTGCGTTTGTCTCGACTCTTGTGGTGGTGACACTAGTGGTTCTTACTTCTGACACGTCAAAGTCGACAGTGGTTGGTTCGTTGTTCACCGCTCCTGTCCTCCTCCTGGTTGCCGTGTTGACGATAGCCGTCGCGAGAATGGCGAGGGCGAACGCTACCACTAATGTGAAGCGAGTCTTGATCGTTGTCCCCCTGATTGTTTTCGTTCTGGGTAGCGCCCGAACCCTAGAGAGCTATTCGAGCCGAACATCCCTTACTCTCTTACGTGGACAGTTTGAACAGATACCCCGGGCCTATCGAGCGATCGGAGATCACTTGACTCTGTTCGAGATAACAAATCCGAAGTTTTTTTCGGATCGATTCACTGACTATCAAGCCCCAATAGCTTTCCAGTCCAGCTACTACGAGATTACGGGGCGTCTGATCAAACCCGACAACCCCGTGGGACGCGACCTCATGATGACGGATTTCAAACCGTTCCGAGAGCACTTGCAAGACCTTGACGTGGCGATGATTAGTGAGAACATTTCCGCACGCGATCTTCAGAGTCCGCTACCGACAGAGCAGTTGTTTCGGAGGAACGCCGGAGAGATTCGAAACTTGGTTTCTACGCGCATGACCAAAATTGATGAAATTCTCGTCAATGATCATGTGGTCGGGATTTACGTAAAGCCTCGCGCGAAAGTCGACGGCGTCTCTGGTGGCTGGGTCACTAGTAAGGGCCTAGGTATCAGGTTACTTCGGGACACATTGGTGGGTAAGCCGTTTCTCGTTATCAAGGGGTCCACCATCCTCTCCGAGCAGTTGAGGGGTGGGCTAGAAGGAACGGTTACCGAATTGGGCTCGCGAAAAGCGCTCTCGGCGAAGACTTCGCTTTTGACAACCTCCTACACCGTTGAGGTTGATTTACAAGGGCATGTGTTTCCTCCGGGTAAATGGATCGACCTGGAGTTGAAATTTGATCGATTTTTCGTCCCGCGCAAGGTAGGAATATCGCCGGACGACCGGGAGTTGGTCGTGCTTGCTCCTGGTATCATTCGTTCCGAGCAAACTTCTTCTTTGGCAGTATCTCCGGCCCCGGCCGGTTCCAATGAATCTAAGAACCCGAAGCGGTGAATAACCTTTTTTTACGAATTGCTTGACCTCCTTGCAGGCGACACTGTCGTCGATCGACTTACAGACGGTTACGCAGGCGGCGGCCATGATGGCCGAATGCCGCCAGGCCGGTCGGACCATCTTTGTTTTAGGCAACGGTGGTTCGATGGCGACGGCGTCTCACTTTGTTTGCGACGTCGTGAAGGGGGCCAGCTACGGTCGCGAGAGCCGCTTCAAGATGATGTGTCTCCTGGACAATGGGCCGACGGTTACGGCGTACGCCAATGATGTGGGCTATGAGGATGCGCTGGTCGAGCAGATGAAGAACTTCGCCGCTCCTGGGGATCTCGTGATTGCGATCAGCGGGTCGGGAAGATCACCGAACGTCGTTAAGGCGATTGCGTGGTCAAAAGAGAACGGCTGCCAGACAATGAGCATGACCGGACGAGACGGGGGGTTGCTACTGCCGATGACCGACTGCGCGATTCACGTATCCGAGCAGCATATGGGCCGTATCGAAGATGCCCATATGGTGGTCTGCCATATGCTGTCCTACCTTTTCATGGAACAGGTGAACTGAGCCCAAAGCGTAGAGGACCTACGGCTGCTTTAGTTCCTCGAGGACGTAGTAGGGCAGGAAATCGTAGTTATCGGTGTCGTCGGAGCGCTGGTAGCCTTGGACCTCCTGCGGAGCTTGGCGCATAGGCGTGAGTTTTACAGTGATACGCTCGCCAAGCTGATGACGGGAGGCGGGCAGAAGCTGACGATTCCGCATAGCAAGAAAGACGACGATAGCGCTTTTGTTGGAATACGAACCTGAGATTACGTTCTCTACGCCTTTGGTTCCGAACCATAACCCTAAAAACGGCAATTGATCCTCATGCCAGGACCGGATCGGCTGCTTTGCCGGTCCGTTTTGGATAGAAATCCCGCAAGATGATCTTCAGCAGAAGGGCCCACCGTTCCTTCCAGTTCAACTGCTCCGCACTTCGGGCGAACCGCTTCAGAAGTCCCCCCCCCGCCGTTAAGATCGCCTGTATCTTCTTCGCCCGCGTATGGTTACTCGTCACCGTCAGCG
>JAPKZA010000516.1:4847-14744 GCA_026394015.1 Acidobacteriota bacterium | reverse complement strand
GCTTCCACCAAAGCATCTAGCATCTGCGTCTGCTGCTCCGCTTTGGCCGCCACGAACGTCGCTTGATACCGCTTCCGCATCTCCGCGTCCAGCCACGCCAACCCGCCATGGAAGATGTCGGCGATCTGCACGTTCTGGCTCGCCAGGGTATCAATGAACTCCGGCGCCCCCGCGTCGACCGCGCTGCCCGATACGCTATCGGCCGGCACAATCAACACCGCTAACTGCTGAATCGTCTTATACTCACCCGCGGTAAACGTCTTTACTTTGTAAGTACCGTTCTTCGCCTTCTCCGCGCCCGTTTCAGCGTGCACATGCTGCGCCGCCTCCACGTCCATCGCGCCCATCGCCGTCAGGCCCAGGGCCAGTGACCGGATCAACGCCCGCCGGTCGATCATCTCTAGCGGTACAAAGTTAGACATTGCCTTTCTTCATCTCCTCGGCCAGATAGTCGCAAGCGCGCCAGGCCAATGCATTAATTGTCAATGTCGGGTTCTTATCCGGGTTCGACGCAAAACTCGCCCCGTCCATTACAAACAGGTTCTTCATCTCGTGCGTCTGGCAGTAACCGTTCAACACGGAATCTTTGGCGGACTTACCCATCCGCGCCCCGCCCACTTCGTGAATAATCGTCCCGGGAATCGAAATCCCCTGCGATTCCCGTTGCGAAGCGCTCAATCCGGCCACTTTTCCGCCCATGGCCGTGATGATCTCGGCAAACGTCTTTTCCATATGCCGCGCCTGCTTCCACTCGTAATCGGTCCACTTAAAGTGGAACTTCAGCACCGGAATGCCCCAGCGGTCGACCACGTTCGGATCTAACTCACAGTAAGAGTGAATATTCGGAATCATCTCGCCCCGGCCGGCAAATCCGATCGTGTTTCCGTAGCCTTCCCGAATCTTCGACTTCATGTTGGCACCGTAACCATGCCGCCGCGCCGCCCCATGATACGTACCTACTCCGGGCATACTGTATCCACCGCCGATCTCGATATGATATCCACGCGGGAAGTCTAACTTGTTATGTTTGTCCCACAGCCACCACGGCATGAATAAGTGCGCCCCACCGTAACCGTCGGTGTTGTAATGCGGCATCCCTTCCAGAGCCGGCACCGTTCCCGACAACCCGAATCCTACCGTATCCATCAAGTACCGGCCCAGCAAGCCCGACCCGTTCGCCAACCCGTTCGGAAACTCCTTCGATTTCGAGTTCAACAAAATCCGCGTCGACTCGCACGCGCTCGCCGCCAGGATAACGACCTTGGCCTTGATGATCTTTTCCGTCCGCGTCTTCTTATCAACATACAGCACGCCCGTGGCCTTCCCGTTTTCATCGGTCAGCACTTCGCGCACCATCGCCAGGTCGAACACCTTCAACCGACCCGTCTTCATCGCCGGAAACACTTGCACCTGCGCCGAACTATACGCCGAAGCCGACTGGCAACCCCGTCCGCATTGCCCGCAATAATGGCACGCCGCCCGGCCGTTCAGATTCTTCGTGATCACGGCCCGCCGGTTCGCGATACAGATCACGCCCAACTTGTCGCAAGCCTTCTTCACGAGCATCTCGTGCACCTTCGGCGGCGGCGCGGCGTGGAACTTTCCATCCGGGCAGGACGGCACGTTCTCCACCGTGCCCGCCACCCCGATGAACTCCTCGGCCTTGTCGTAGTAGGGCGAGATGTCCTGATACGAAATCGGCCAGTTGAAGCCTAGGCCGTCCTTGTCGTAAGGCTTAAAATCGTACTCGGCAAACCGAAACGACATGCGCCCATAATGGTTGGTCCGCCCACCCAGAATACGGGAACGAAACCACTGAAACTGGCTCCCTTCGCCCACCGTATACGGCTCGCCTTCCAGCTCCCAACCCCCGCTCGTCGTCGAGAAAAATCCGAACGGCTTGCCCTTGCCGAAGTACGCCTTGCCGCCCTCTTCCGCGCCACGATGATCGTAGTCGGTCGGAACTTTATGTTCCTTGAACTCCGTGCCCACGTCGAGCATCGGGCCCGCCTCCAGCAGCGCTACCCTTAGGCCCTTCGCCGTGAGCACGTGCACCGCCGTGCCGCCACCAGCGCCTGAGCCAACCACTACCGCGTCAAAGATTTCCTGACTGATCGCATTCTGAGCCATGAGTCCCCATTTCATCACAACTTGGGCCTTGCTGCGAAGAGCCTCAAAAAGTGATGTAATACGCCCACCACCGTGATCAACCGCCGAACCTTTCTCGCCGTCGCTGCCGCCCCGCTCCTCGCCCAGGATTCGTGGCCCTCACCCGTCATCGATATCCATCTCCACCCCCGTCGCGACGGCGTCTCCTCGCTCGACCACGTCCAGGGCGCGGGCATGGCCAAAGCCGTCCTGTTGACCCATCTGAAAGACCAGGACCGCGCCAAGGAACAGCTCGCCCGTCACCCCGGAAAATTCACCTGGTTCGTCGCCGCCGACCCCTCCCTGCCTGGCTCCATCGCCGGTCTCACCAAAGCGCTGAAGGACGGCGCCATCGGCATCGGCGAAATGAAAAATCACACCGCCGCCGACGCAAAGGACATGCGACGCGTCTATGACCTCGCCGCCGAACACAAAGTCCCCGTCCTGATTCACTTCCAGGAAGCCTCCCCCTTCGCCGCCGAAGGCACCTGGAACACCGGCTACCGAAACTTCGACAAGATTCTCAAAGCCCACAAAAAAACCACCTTCATCGGCCATGCGAACTTCTTTTGGGCCAGCATCAGCGCCGATGTGCCGGCCAACAGCGAATATCCGCCCGGACCCGTTAAGCTCGGCGGCCTCACCGACCGCTGGCTCGCCGATTTCCCGAACCTCTTCGGCGACCTCTCCGCCAACTCCGGCAACAACGCCCTCACCCGCGATCCCTCCTTCGCTCGATCCTTCCTCGCCCGTCACCAAAACAAACTCATGTTCGGCAGCGACTGTTCCTGCAAAGATGGCCGCGGCACCGGCAGCGGCGCACTCTTGCCCAGCCTCAAAGGCAAGTGCGTAGGACGGGAAACCCTGACCCGGCTCCAGGAATTGTCCTCCCCGGATGTCTTTAAAAAGCTCGCCTGGAGCACCGCGCACCGCGTTCTTCGCCTTCCGGTCTGACGAATTATCCGTAAAACAAATATTGGAGAGAATTCTTATTCTCTTTCTACTAATTCACGAAGGGTGATGGATTACCCTTGTTGAGTAGAATGGAGAACGGGAATGTTTCAGTCGTCCGCAATGCATCTCACAGAAGAGCAGCTCGAAAAATACATGTTGCAACAAGTCTCCGAACCGGCCGCCGCCGCCGTTGAAGAGCACCTCCTCGTCTGTTCCGATTGTCAACAACAACTCGAACAGCTCGAAGGCTTTACCAACACACTCCGCGCAGTGGCCCCTATTTTGGAGCGCGAAGATCGGCTCGCCGACCTTCAGCCCGGTCTCGGCCAAAGGTTCTTCGATTGGATTCGCAGCCCGCTGCCCGCCCTCGCCTTCGGCGCCGCCACCCTTTTGGCTGTCTTCGTCGTTCCGATGGCCTATCGTGCCAGTCAGGCGGTCGGCCAGCCGGTCACCCTCGAACTCCAAGCCATCCGCGCCGCCTCCGCTCCCGAAGCGGCCGCTGGTCGGCCTCTCCTGTTGCGGGTCGAACTGGCCGGCCTCCCCCCGGCAACCTCGTACCGCGCTGAACTCGCCGCCGAGAACGGCGCCGTCCTACTGACTCGGTCCCTGCAGGGTGCCGAACCACCTTTCGCCCTGCTCACCGTCAGTAAGAACCTATCGGCAGGACGCTATTGGCTCCGTCTCTATGGCACCGATCACGCCGAAGCCATCCGCGAGTTCGGCTTCGCCATCCGGTAGGCTACTGCACCGGTTCCGGGGTGAGCTGCTGCATAAAACGGATCACCTTGGGCGGATACTGCTGGCGCGCCGGGTTATACGCCGTTAAGATCCCCAAGGCCGTCCGGCCCCGGTAGATGGGTGAGTGCGCGAATCGACCGGCGACGTATTGAATTCCGGCCTCGACCGACTTAAACCCGGTCCGCCCGGAGTTCCAACCAAATACGTTGTTCGGTCGGCCGTGCTTCCCGCCACTGGTTTCCACCATCGCAATGCCAGGCAATAGCCGCCAATCGAGCTTGTGCTCATCCGCAGCCTCCAAAAAAGCGGCCGCCTTCGCGTGAAGCGGGCTACCATACTTCTTGAAAAAGGACTTGAGCGTCGTACAGCGATCATCCTGGGCACATTCTATCGGAGCGCCGTGCAGAACAGGACTGAAAATTGCTAATCCTGAAATCACGACGCCGGCCCAAAAGTACCCCTGGCTTAGGAGAGGAAACATCCCCCATAGAGTAACCCATCAGGGGATACCCTTGGGTTAAGGATTCCCCATGGTAACCTTCGAGAGAAGCATGCTATCCTCCACCCGCCTCGTCGCGCCCCTCCTCGCCATCCTTTCCTTACCCCTGCCAGCCCAACTCGTCGTCGTCTTAAACTCCGGTGACGAGATGATCTCGCTCATCGATCAAAAATCCCGCAAAGAGACCAAACGCTTTCGCATCGGCAAAGAGCCCCACCACCTGCTCGCCACCCCCGATGACAAGTTCCTCATCGTCGCCAACGCCGCTTCTAACGAACTCGTCTTCCTCGACCGCAACTCTGGCGAAATCAAAAACCGCCTCCGCGACATCGCTGACCCCTACCAAATCGGTTTCAGCCCCGATGGCAAATACTTCATCTCCTGCTCGCTCCGCCTGCACCGCGTCGACATTTATTCCGGCACCGATTTCAAACTCCTCAAACGCCTCCCCGCCGCCAAAACCCCCAGCCATCTCGCTTACGACAAGTCGTCCTCCTTCGCCTTCATCACCCTCCAAGACACGAACGAACTCATGGCGATCGATCTCAAAACACAAAAAGAGGTCTGGCGCATACCCGTCGGCTCCCTCCCTTCTGGCATCTGGATGACCCCCGACGATAAGCATCTCCTGATCGGCATCATGGGGCGCGACTATGTCGAAGTCATCGACTGGCGCGCCCGCAAGCAAGTCAAGAAAATCGTTACCGGCAAAGGCGCCCACAACTTCATCTCCGCCGGCGATGGTCGCCACGTCTATCAATCCAACCGCGTCGACGCCGTCATCACCAAAATCGATCAAGACTCCCTCACCGTCGTCGATCGGTACCAAGCCCCCGGCGGCCCCGACTGCATGGAACTCTCCGCCGACAAGAAGGAACTCTGGTTCACCTCCCGCTTCGCCCGTAAAGTCTCCATTCTCGATCTGGCTTCGAAAAAGGTCGTCCAGCAGATCACCGTCGGAAAATCGCCCCACGGCATCTATCTATCCGCCCACGGACCCCGGCAAACCTTCCGATGAAACCGTTCGCCGCCGCTCTCCTTCTCGCCGCTCAGTTGCCCGCCGCCTGCTCGGGCACCCTTTATCTCACCATCGACACCGGCAACATGGAACCGGCCGAGCAGATCGCCGCCATCCTCCGGAAACACCAGGTCAAAGCCACGTTCTTCCTGGCCGACGAAAAAACAAAACGGGGCGATACCACCCTCGACCTCGCCTGGACCCCGTTCTGGCGCTCCCTGGTCGCCGACGGCCACAAGTTCGGCTCCCACACGTGGCGCCACTTCTACTTCCGCCGCGATCTCCCCAACGGTCGCGTCGCCTACGTCCCCTTCAAAGGCGGCGAACCCGATTCCCTCGACCAAACCGGCGTCTGTGAAGAACTTCGCCGCGTCGATCGACGCTTTCACGAAATGACCGGCCGTCATCTCGACCCTCTCTGGCGCGCCCCCGGTGGCAAAACAACCCCCGGCGTCCTCCGCATGGCGCAAGCTTGCGGCTTCCGTCATATCGGCTGGACGCCGAATGGTTTCCTGGGAGACGAACTGTCCAGCCAGGCTTTCCCGAACCGCCGCTTACTCGAAAGATCGCTGCGCTCCATCGGGAAAAACGAAATTTTGGTGATGCACCTGGGCATCTGGTCTCGTCGGGACCCTTACTGGCCGATGCTCGACCCGCTCCTGGATAGCCTGAAAAAGAAGGGCTACTGCTTCGCCCCTCTCCCTTCCCAGCCTTAGGTGGCAGCCGCCGACGTCATCGCCGACGCAACCTTCGAAAAAACTGTGCTGATCGAGGTGGATACCCCCGGCATGATCGCTCCAGCGGCCACGGCGACGAAGCCCGCCATCAACGCATATTCAATCAAATCCTGCCCCTTCCGATTCCGGACAAGGCTAACGAAGAAAACGTTCAAGTGATTCATATCAGGGTCTCCTGGGGAGTTGGTATGAACCGAGTATGAACCAAGTACTGGGCCGTTGAAATCGGCGGTTCCCCCTACGCATGGTACTGTTTCGCCTGAGGTACGGGGTACATCCGAAATTGGCGGAGAAGGTGAGATTCGAACTCACGGTACCCTCTCGGGTACGACGGTTTTCAAGACCGGTGCCTTAAACCGCTCGGCCACTTCTCCACTAAAACAATCGATCTTTTTTAAGTCTACCGCATCTTCGCGGCTATAATAGAAAGGCTTGGAACTTGAAAAAACGCTGCTTCGCAAAGTCGGCGAGGCCATCAAAAAGTTCGATATGATTCGAGAAGGCGACCGCGTCGCCGTTGGCCTATCCGGCGGCAAGGACTCCGTGACCCTGCTCGAAGCGCTCATCCTGCTCCAAAAGCGCGCCCCGATCAAGTTTTCTGTCTCCGCCTTCACCATCGAACAAGGCAAATTTCTCGCCTCCATCAAGCCGTTTGGCGAGTACCTTCGCGCCCGCGGTGTCGAATGGGAGTATTTCGAGGACGGTCCCAGCTTCCGCCTCCTCGAAGAACAGCCCGACCACGGCTGCGACCTGTGCAGCCGCTTCCGTCGCCGCGCCGTCTACGAAGTCGGAAAGCGGATGGGGGTCAACGTCATCGCCCTCGGCCACACCATGGACGATTTCTGCGAATCGCTCCTCCGCAACGCCATGTTCACCGGCCGCATGGCCGCCCTTCCCGCCGTTACCAACTCTGCCGCCGGCGACTTCCGCCTCATTCGGCCCTTAGTCTACGTCAGCGAGGCCATCACCACCGCCTACGCCGCCCAACTTTCCGCTCCCGTCATTCCCTGCGGCTGCTCCCAAAAAACAGGCACCGTCCGCGGAACTCTCCGCCATATTTTTAAGGATCTCGAAGTCGAGCATCCTTTTCTAAAAGAGAATTTGCTTTCGGCGATGAGCAATCTGGAGACCTCCCGTCTCCTCGACCCCCGCTATCTCCCCGAGGATTGCGGAGGCAAACCGGTCGCCCCGGCCACTGTCAACCTCTTCCCGGTTGTCATGGATCTGTAACCAACTTGGCGTTGCAGTTCAAAAAACCCTCTGCGACACTAAGGGTTCACTGATCTCCGCCGAACCACTCTCTTGAAACTTTGCCAGGTAGCATTCACTGAGGCGCTATGAGATTTCTTCCCAAGGAAGAGAAATTTTTCGAACAATTCAACCACCAGACCCGCATTATTGCCCAAGCCGCTGAGACTCTGGCAGATGGGGTCACCAAAGGGAACTCCCATCTCAAATTGATGGCTCCCCGCATCGAAGAGCTCGAACACGAAGGGGACGAAGTTGTCCACGAACTGTTCACGCGGCTCAACCAGACCTTCATCACTCCTCTCGACCCGGAGGATATCCATTCCCTCTGCTCCCACCTCGACGATGTGCTCGATGGCATTGAAGACGTCGCTCACCGCCTCCTCTCCTATCGCATCGATCCCATCCCCGGTCCGATCGTTCAGATCTGCAAGCTGATCCACGATTGCTCCCGCGAACTTACCAAGGCCGTTACCGCGCTCGACGACATGCCCCGCATTGTTCAGCATTGCATCGAAATCAATCGCATCGAAGGCGAAGTCGACGATATCGTCCGCCAATCGATCGTCGACCTCTTCGACCACGAAACCAACCCTATCCAAGTCATCAAGCTCAAAGAGATTTATGACTATCTCGAAAGCACCGCCGACGCCTGCGAGGATGTCGCCGACGCCCTGCAGAACATCGTGGTTAAAAACAGCTAGCCCTTCGCCATGGATACCACCCTCATCCTGGTAGCCTTGATCATCGCGGTCGCTCTGGCCTTCGATTACATCAACGGCTTTCATGACGCCGCCAACTCCGTTGCCACTATCATCGCGACCCGCGTCCTCTCCCCCTTCCAGGCCGTCGCCTGGGCCGCTTTCTGGAACTTCATCGCCGCCTTCGCCTTCGAAACTGGTGTCGCCTCCACCGTCGGAAAAGGCATGGTCGACCTTAAAATCGTCACGCCCTACGTCATCCTCGCCGGCCTCCTCGGAGCCATTACCTGGGACCTGATCACCTGGTATTTCGGCCTCCCCACCAGCTCCTCCCACGCCCTTCTCGGCGGTTACGGCGGTGCCGCCATGGCTAAAGTCGCGATGACCATGGGCGTCTCTCACATCTTCGAAGCGCTCGTTATCGATGGCTGGATCAGAACCATTGCCTTCATCGTCATCTCGCCCCTGCTCGGCATGGTGCTCGCCTATTTGTTGATGATCGCGATCTTCTGGATCTTCCGCCGCGCCTCACCCACCAAGATGGATAACTGGTTCCGCATGCTCCAGCTTCTCAGCTCGGCGATCTTTTCCTTCGCCCACGGCACCAACGACGCCCAAAAAACGATGGGCATCATCACCGGCGTCCTTGTTACCGCCGGCTACCTGAACACCTTTGTCGTCCCCATTCCGGTCATCTTCGCCGCCCATATCGCCATCGGCCTGGGAACGCTTAGCGGCGGCTGGCGGATCATCCGCACGATGGGAGGCCGCCTCACCCGCCTCAAGCCCCGCGGTGGCTTCAGTGCCGAGACCGCCGCCGCCATGTCCATTCTCTTTGCAACCTATCTCAAGATGCCCGTCTCCACCACCCACGTCATCGCGGGTGCCATCGTCGGCGTGGGTTCCATTCAGCGCCTCAAAGCCGTCCGCTGGGGTCTGGCCACCAACATCATCTGGGCGTGGGTCATGACCATCCCCGCTTCCGCCTTCGTCGGTGCCGTCGTCATGTTCTTCATCCAACTCGCCTTCGGAAAGAACTAGTCTCCCGCCTTCCGAAATACGACGTTACGCACCTGTATCGGTTTCTGACTCATAGTCACGAAACGCAGCTCCGCCTGCTCCGGGGCATCGGCTCCCGAGTTCCAGCGGAACTCCTTTTGCTCAAATTCCCCGCTAAACTCCTCGACGAGCGCGTTCTGCTCCCGATGATCGTACTGCGCGCCCCCGTACAGATCCACGCTCAATAACTGCTCCTGCGCCATCGTCCTCCGCTCCCTCCCCGCCGGCCCACGCACCGCAAAACTCACGACATACGCGGTGTTCTTTTCAAGCTTCACCGGCCGCGACAAGATACTGATTCCCCCCGTCCCGCCCGAGCACAGCACCGGCTCCCGATCAAACCCGGTTACTGTGCTGCCTGTGCTCCACCCCGCCCAGCTCTCGCCTCCCCCGGAAAACTGAACCTTCCGAATGCGCAACGGCCGCCGCGCCATCGTCGAAAATCGCAAACGTACCCCGACCGGCGTCTCCGCCCCCGTCTTCCAAGTGAACTTCGCCGCTTGGTAACTGCCATTGTGCTGTCGCAACTCCGCACTCTGCCCCGCAAACTCCACCCGCAACCCCTCGGTCGACCCCGCCTCGCCCTGCACCTCAAACGCCACCGTATACTCCCGCTCCGGCTCCACCACCACGTCGTGCTCCATCACGCTCACCTGCTTCCCGTCGGAAACCAAAATCCCTTCCGCGTCCGGGCCAATCCCGGCCATCGACATCGCCCATGTCGACCAAGGCGAATGGCACAGCCGGTCCATTGCCCCACGACCCGTCAACCGCTCGGCCACCCCTCCTAACCCC
>JAPKZA010000516.1:0-4830 GCA_026394015.1 Acidobacteriota bacterium | reverse complement strand
GAATCGCCGGTGCCTGGCGCTGCAACCAAGTCGACGCCGCCACTCCGGCCCCGCTCACGACCAGCAACACCGCCCCCACCGCCAACCCCTCCTTCCTCCCCCGCAGGCCCACCAGCCCCACCGCGGCGAACCCATACAGCGGAACCAGTAACGCCACCCCATATCGCCCCTCCACCAACATCAGGCTGTGCAATCCGATATGTCCTAAGTTCAACGTCCCCGTCAGATTCACCGCCCCCCTCTCCCCCGCCGTTAGCTCGCTCCGCCTCCGCCACGCGAATCCCATCGTCCAGAATCCCAGCCCCACCACCGCCCAGTTCGCCCCCGCAACATACGGGGAATACCACGGGGCCAAGTCCTCGACGTAGGGCAACGGCAGATCCTGGTCAAAGAGTGCAAAAATATGGACCGCCCACGTTTTCAGCCCCGCCGCCGGATGCCGAACGTACCATCCCAGCGGGTCCGCCGCTCCTCCTTCCACATCGACAAGAAATGGGTTGTCGTACTTTACGCGCGGATCGCCGCCCGGCACAATCGACGTCGCGTACTTTAAAAACAGCACGCCCATCCTCTGCTGCAGCGGCACCAGTTTCGTCGCCACAAACGGCGTCGCCTCGCCATGATAAAGCTGGTTGTTCCGATACTGCGGCCACCAAGGAATGACAACGCAGAACAACCCCAACACCGCCACCCACTGCCGCCGACGGAGCGCCAAACCCACCACGAGCAGCCACACCGGAACCATAAACAGATTCGCCGGCCGCACCATCACCATCGCGCCGCAAACCAAGCCGCCCACCGCATACAGCCAACCCGGCAACCGACCCGCCCACGCCGCAATCGCGCCCGCCAGCAGCGCCGTTCCCATCGAAAGCGACAAACTCTCGGTCAGGTAATAGCCCGGATACAAAAGCGCAAACGGATGCGCCACCACCGCCGCATAAGCCCCCACCGCCGCCCAACTGCGCACTCCCGCCCGCCGTAGCGCCCACCATAGCAGCGCCCCCGCCCCAAAATGGAGCCCCACCTGAACCGCCCACACCGTCACCCGCTCCGGCCGCTCAACCAACTTCGCCAATTGCCATATCAAGGTCAGAAAGGCTGGAAATCCATAAGTCCGCAACTCCGAAAGGTAGTATTTCGAAAACAGCCCCATGGTTTGAATATCGAAGGCGATCAGCCGATAACCCTCGGCGTCGTGGGCCGTCGGTACCTCCACCGTGTGTTTGCCGTACAAATAGGCCAGCACCACCGCCACCACCGTCGCCAACAACAAAACCAATCGCTCGGCGAATTTCGCTTTCGGCACCGTCAACTCCTCCCGATTCCCAACACCAGCCCCGCTCCCAACAGCAAACCGCACGCCGTCAGTCCGAAGCCCACCGTCAGGCTCCAAGGCCAAAAGCTCATCGCCACCTCGTGCTCGCCGGCGCCGCTAATGAAGACTCCCCGCACGCACCCGTTCACGATCTCAATCGGCACCGCCTTCCCGTCCACCGTCGCCGTCCACCCCGGAAACCACGTATCGGCCACCACAAACAAGCTCCGCCCGCCCTCGGTCGCCACCCGCCATTCCACGCGCGTGTTCTCAATCCTTTCGCTCACAATTCGCCCCCCGCTCAAAGTCTCCGCCTTCGCCGCTCCTTCCACCATCGCCTGCCGACCCGGCTCAAACCCGCCCGGCTTCGCCCACAAAGCCTGCGCCGCCGCGAAATCCGCCACCGGAACCACCTCCCGCGCAAATCGGAACCGCCGCAACGCTCCCGGATTCTCAAACACCGTGATCCCTTCCCGCGACGCCGCCAACTCCGTGTAGCCCTTCGCCCCGCGCACCGCCGCCACACTCTCCGGCCACTTCGTCAACACAAACCGCACCCCCAACGACGAAAGCAGCGCCTGCCTCGCCACCAGAAACTCCCCCCCCGCGCCGTTCAGCGCGAACCCCGTCAGCCCCTGATACCGCTTCATCCACATCGGCGTGAAGTCATTCGCCACGTTCAACCCATACATCATGCTTTGCAGCGGATACGCCTCCCCCACCCGCGGATCAATCGGCAGAATCCGCTCGTGCACCGGATCATACCCCCGCTCAAACAGATACCGGATCTCACTCTTCCGCTCCCGCCCATACAGGCTCGTCGTATCCGGATTGGCGTAAATCGTCCGATTCACGCTCCAAATGTCCACCAGCAGCACCAAGCCCCACACCCATCCCGGAGCTCTTCGCCAGAGACACATTCCCGCCGCGCCCAGCGCCAACACCGGAAACAGCATCGTCGGATGCAGCCACTGCGTGTTCACCGCCCGCCAATGCGCCGCCGAAAACCCACTCACCACCACGTTCACCGACTCATAAATCGGCACCATCCACGACCACCCCAACCCCGCCGCCACCATCGCCCCCACCACCGCAAAACTCCACCAACGCTTCCCACCCAACCGTTCCAACCCCATCGTCGCCAGCACGCTCACCGCCAGCGCCATCTCCTGCCGATGCCGCCCCGCCGCCCGAAACAGGTTGTAGCCCGGAACCCGAAACAACACCTCCTGCACCGGCCCAAACCCCAACGCCAGCACCGCGCTCACCACAAACACCCCGCCCCAAAACCAAGCCTCCCGCCCTCTCGCCAGCCCCGCCAGCACCAGCGGCACCAAGCCGCAGTAGAAAAACACTTCCACCAACTGCGCGTCTTTGGCATAGCTCGGCACCCCATGCATCCCGCCCAACACGTTCGGCACAAACAGCCCCGCCCAATGCGCCCCCGGCAAGGCGTTTTCATTAAACATCGCCAAACTCAGCGTCTCTCGCGTGATGTGCGGCAGCGTCTCCCAAACCGCCAGCAACTGCAGCGAACTCAAAAGAAACCCCAGCAAACCCACCAGCCCTAAGCCCGCCGCCGCCCGCAGCCACCCCCCTTCGCTCCGCCAAAACCAGTACGGCCCCACCACCATCAGCCCATACAAGGTCACCTGCGGAAAACCCGCCAACAGCGAAAGCCCCAACGCCACCCCCGCGCCCGCCGCCTCCCGCCCCCGCCCCGTGGCCGCGTGACGAGCCGCAAACAACAATAGCAACGGCAGCCAAACCGCCGTCGTCACCATCGATTGATGCCCCTTGTGCGCCACCAGAAAGCCGCCCGCCAAAAACGAGAGGCCCCCGAAAATAGCCGCCTCCCATCCCCGGCCCACCTGCCGCATCCATAAGTAGAAAAAGAATCCGGCCATGGCATAATGGCCCAGAAGGAATAAGTTGAACCCCAACGTATTCGGCAGCATGGCCATCACGATCAAGCCCGGCGGGTAAAACGGCTGAAACTGCGTATTCGCAAAGGAAAACTGCCCCAGTTGCACGTCCGGGTTCCATGCCGAAAAACTCGTCGCGAATAACTTCGACGGCAGCCCCGCCGTGTAACTATCCCCGCCGCCGAGTAACTGGATCCACAGGTTACATTCGGAGCCGTGCAGCCCCCACGCCGCCACTAAGTACAGTCCAAAGATCGCCGCCCACCGTCCCGTCATCTACTTGGCAACCGAAGCGGAGACCAAAAAAGTACCGCCCGGCTCCAGCCCCTTGCCCGCGCCGTTGCCATCCATCGCGATCGCATACAGCTGTTTCTTGCCCGCAAACTTCTCTTGAAACGCGACCCCAAAATGAACCACCACCCGCTCCGCCGACCGCTCCACCCGCGTCCCCGCCGCCTTCAACTCACACTGCTGATTCCTCACCGCACTCTTGCTTTCCAGCTCCTGCACCCCGCTCCCGTTGTCATTCACAAGCCGCGCCTTCCCCGTCGCCACCTCCGCAATCAAGTAACAAGCGTTCGCCCCCGACGGCTCCGTATTCACCAAAATGCCCATAAAAATGGGTTCCGGCTTCCCCGCCGCCCGCTCCAGCGTCACCGTCAAGTCGCCCTTCTCGGCCTTGGTCTCCAACTTGCCGAACATCGGGCTCGTCTCCATCGGCACCGCCACCTTCTCCGCCGCCGGCTTCCCGCAGCTCCCCAAGGTCGCGATCAATCCCACTAATCCCATGCCCATCTTCTTCATCATCTATCGCTCTCCTACTTTCCGAAATCGAACGTCCCGCACCTGAATCGGCTTCTGGCTCAGCGTCTCAAAACGCAAATCTGCCCGCTCCGGCGCATCGGCTCCGGAGTTCCAGCGGAACGATTTCCGCTCAAATTCTCCGCTAAAACTCTCCACCACCGCCTCTTGCTCTTTATGATCGTAATCGGATCCGCCGAACAGATCAATCCGCAGCGCCCGCGCCTGCCCCGCCGGTCCCCTTACCTCGAACTCCACCACGTACTCGGTGTTCTTCTCAAGCGCCACTCCCTGCGACAGCAGGCTGACTCCCACCCCGCCAATACACAGCACGGCCTCCCCATCAAAGCCCGCCTCCACCCGCTCCTTCCGCCAATCCTCGAGCGTCCCATCCCCGCCCGTAAACCGCACGTTGCGAATCCGCAGCGGCCGCCGCGCCAACGTCGCAAACCGCAACCGCGTCCCTGCCGGCGCATCCGGCCCGCTATTCCATGTGAACCGCACCGGCTCATACGCACCCGTATGCAACCGCAACACCCCATTCTGTTCCGGATGGTCATACGCCGCCCCCCCATATAAATCCACACTCAACTCCTCGGTCGAACCCTTCTCCCCTCGCACTTCAAACTCCACCGTATACTCCCGATTCGGCTTAATCCTCACGTCATGCTCAATCAAACTCACCTGCTTCCCATCGGAAACCAGCACCCCCTCCTCGTCCGACCCCACCCCCGCCATCGTCATGCCCCACGTCGACCACGGCGAGTGGCACAGAGTATCCATCGG